>NZ_JFXG01000002.1:0-420927 GCF_000588015.1 Acinetobacter sp. 1294243 | reverse complement strand
CGCAAGCGCGCAAGCCAAAGGCTTTTTTTCTAAAGAAATCGTGGCAGTTGAAATCCCTCAGCGTAAGGGCGATGCTGTTGTGATTGATACCGATGAACATCCATGTGCATCAACCACCCTTGAAGCTTTAAGCAAACTTAAACCAGTTGTTAAAGCAGATGGTTCTGTGACTGCGGGGAATGCTTCAGGTATTAACGATGGTGCTGCGGCTCTGCTGATTGCTTCTGATGAGGCAGTTCAAGCTTATAACCTCAAACCACGTGCCAAGATTATTGCTTCAACAGCGGTGGGTGTAGAACCACGTATTATGGGTTTTGCTCCAGCGCCTGCAATTAAAAAATTACTTAAACAAGCCAACCTGACTTTAGAGCAGATGGATGTAATTGAGCTCAATGAAGCCTTTGCTGCGCAAGCTTTGGCAGTGACCCGTGATTTAGGTTTACCAGATGATTCTGACAAGGTGAATCCAAATGGTGGTGCCATTGCATTGGGTCATCCACTTGGTGCATCAGGTGCACGCCTAGTCACTACAGCCTTAAACCAGCTTGAACAAATAGGTGGTCGCTACGCTTTGTGTTCAATGTGTATTGGTGTAGGTCAAGGCATCGCTTTGATTATTGAACGTGTTATTTAAAAGGAAAGAACTAATGCTATTTTACGTACGAAAAGATGTGATTTTACCTAGCCATTTAACTGAGCAGGAAATTGAAGATATTAAAGCAAGAGAACGTGCTTATTCTCAAGAAATTCAAAGACAAGGTAAATGTCGCCATTTATGGAGAATAACAGGGCAGTACGCAAACATTAGTATTTTTGATGTCGAAAGCAATGAAGAGCTGCATAACTTATTACAAGGATTACCACTTTATCCTTACATGAAAATTGAAGTGATCGCTTTAAACCGACATCCATCTTCTGTGAGAGAAGGTGATCTTTAATAATTGAATTAGACAATTATATATTCACAAGTCCATGAAACCGTACTGAGATATAGAACATGACTAATTAATGAAATCTGTAGCCAGCTTAGAACCCCAAAAAACGATGCAACTTTTCAGCATGCTAAATTATTTTTATATATGAATGAAGGCGCAATTATTCAGCTTTTAAGCTCGGGTACGGCAATCGAGCGGGAAAAAGTGCTGGATTGTTTTTTGGCGGGGCTGGGTTGTGGCTAATGAAAACCAATAGCTCTATGAGATCGAAAAGTCCTAAACTATAAAGCTTCAGTAATAGATTGAAAATGTTGTTTCAACGTATTTAAAAAAAGCTGAACCTTTTTTGGAATTTTTGATCCATAGGGCGTGGTTGCATAAAAATGAAGTTTTGTAGAAAAAATGTCTTGAGAGCAATTAATAATCACTCCCTCATCTTCATATTTTTTAGCCAAAAAATCTGGAATATATAAAATCCCCTTGTTTTTCTTACATAGATCTAAAAGTATTTCTATATTGTTGCAGATTAGTTGAGGGGTCGAATTAATGGTTTTATTTTCTAAATCTGCTCTTGAATATAAAAATATGTTGTGTTTTCTTAATTCTTCTATACTTTTAGGTTTTCCATATTTGTTTAAAAAGGCAGCTGTTGCATAAAAGTTTCTTTTATAGCTATTTAGAATAAAAATATTTTCTTCTCTGACTTCTTCTTCAATTTTTAAAATAATGTCGAATTTATATTCATTTATTTCCGATGTTTTTTCAGAAAATAATAAATCAATCTCGATATTAGGATATTGAATTAAGAAATTAGAAATAATATCTGAAAAGCAAGTTTGAATAAAAGCATGTGGAGCACTAACTTTTAATATACCCTCTGGGTACTTTTGGTCATAGATGAAGTCATTGGCAGCCAAATCTAACTCTTTAACAATAACTTTACAACGCTGATAAAACTTCTCTCCTGAGCGGGTGAGGTCCATCTTTCGGGTGTTACGCGTAAACAATGATGTACTGAATAAACTTTCTAGATAAAAAATTCTTTTAGAGACTTGATCTCGAGTAATACCTAAATTTCTAGAGGCATTACTAAAATTTCCATTCTCTACGACACAAATGAAAGTATAAATACAGTCTAGTTTATCCATTAAATTTTGAAAGGCTAACTTGGCGTGTCGCTAAACTATATTATGATCTTTTACTTATCAATCATTGTATCTTTTGAGGATACAGTTTGTATTTAAATAGGTATCTAGTAGTTTACGTTTATTTTTGATTTTATATATATTGTCTTTTATTTGGATTTACTCGGTGGTTTATAAAAATATATAAGTAGTATTTTAAAATTAAAAAATTTTATCTGGTTTTAAAAAATTATTTTTAAGAGACTGGTTTTATATTAAATACATCGTTTTATTAATACTGGGGTGGGTTTTTATAAATGATTAGAAATAAAGAATATCAATGAGGTAAAGAAATGAGCGGCTTGATTAATAATAATCCAGTATGGGTTAAAAAGATTTTATCAATTCATGGATTGCTTCCACTTCTTCGAATTGCATTAGTTTCAGCCTATTTGGTTGGTGGAATTAATAAGTTCATCGGTTTTCATGCGGCTATTGAGGAGCAAGCAAGTTTTGGTTTGCAACCGGCTTGGCTCTGGGCAGCCGCAGCGATTGTGATTGAAATTGTGGGTTCGCTCTTGGTTATTTTTAATCGTTTTGTCTGGTTAGGAGCAGGGGCTTTAGGCTGCTTAACCGCAATAGCGATGCTAGTTGCCAACGACTCTTGGAATCATACAGGTCCTGCATTTTTTAGTACGTTTAATAGTTTTTTCGAACACCTTGGTCTTATCGCTGCTCTGGTGATGGTCACTATTCTTTCTAATCAACAACCAAACAAACAATAAGCTACAGCATCTAATTCTAATAGGAGTCTTTTATGCGTAAATCATTACCAGCTTTGCTTTTAAGCACAATGCTAGTGGGCGCCAATGTTGCCATTGTTCCTCAGGTTTTAGCCAAGACAACAACGAGTGTAAAAAGTGAAACACCCGGCGTAGCTCCTCAATACGATACAACACATGTGTATGTTAACCCCGAAGACTTCGATAAATTTACCGATAGCTTAGTGGCTACATTTGGGGGAACTAAATCTAAACAAGGCGTTTTTCAGGTCACTCCAACACCAAGCCAGACCATTTCCCAACTTGTATTGACCCCAGTAGGAACATTGTCTGTATTCGGTTTTAAAACTCCAGTCCCACATCCTTTTGGCTTGGAAAGAACAGGCTATTTAGTCAAAGATATGGATGCGGCAGTGCAGTCTGCTAAAGCAAATGGCGCTGATGTCATTGTTGAGACATTTCCAGATCCGATCGGGCGTGATGCAGTCATTCAATGGCCGGGTGGCGTGAATATGCAACTTTATTGGCACACCACTAAACCGAGCTATAACAAACTAGAAACTGTGCCAGAAAATCGTATTTATATTTCAAAACAAAGTGCGGATTCTTTTGTTAAAAAATTCGTCAATTTCTCACACGGTAAAGTGGTTTCAGACACCCCTAAAGCGGCTGGTGTAGAAATTGGGCGTCCAAATGAAACCTATAGACGTATTCGCGTGGAATCTGATTTCGGCAAAATGACAGTGTTGGTTACCGATGGTCATCTTCCTTACCCATATGGGCATGATATGACGGGTTATGAAGTCAAAAACTTATCTGAGACTTTAGATAAAGCGACAAAATCTGGCGCGACAGTCTTGGTGAATGCCTATAAAACAGATGGTCGCGAGGCCGCGATGGTACAGTTCCCGGGTGGTTATATTGCTGAAATTCATGCCGCTACAAAGTAATTTATTGTCTTAATGATTGATAAAACAACACTCATATTGCTTAAGGGCAATGTGGGTGTAAACGACTAAGTCTTTGTAATGACCTATTGATTACCGTGGAAAACTAGATGGCCCAGCATATTTCTAAAGATAGAAAATATCGAATTAAGTGCTCAGAAACTTACCGTAAAATAATTAAAATAAGTTTATTGCTGACGGGGAGTTTATTTTTTTATGAAGTTACTCATGCGGAAAATGAAGCTTCAAATACAAATGCATGTCCAACTCGTCCAAAAATCTCAACGAATCGCTGGCAGGAAAATTGGGATGTTTTAAAAAATCCATGTGTGCCAAAGAAAATAGGTGATGATTTTAAATATATACCTTTTGGCGATAATAATTATTTATCACTAGGGGCAAATATTCGCGAGCGTTTTGAAGTCAATAATAATGCGAGATTTGGTAGCGGAAATAATCAAGCCGATCGCTATTTAATTCAAAGATTACAAGTTCATGCCGATGCACGTATAGGTGATCATTTACAATTATTTACTCAGCTCAGTGATGCGCGAGCATTTGATAAAAAGAATATTAGCAGTACCGATCAAAATAGACTTGATGTAGAACAAGCCTTTATTGCGTGGGTGAGTCCTTTAAATAATGGAACTTTTAAGTTTAGAGTTGGGCGTCAAGAGATGGCTTTTGACTTGCAGCGCTTTATTTCGAATCGCGAAGGGCCAAACGTTAGACAAGCTTTTGATGGCATTTGGTCTGGTTATGAATATGGCGATTGGAGAGTTTTAGGCTATCTCACTAGACCTGTTCAGATTGAAAAAGATTCAACTTTTAACGACCACTCGAAAAGCGATTTAAGTTTTAGCGGCTTTCGTGTAGATAAACAAAATGTATGGGGCGGTGAGTTATCTGGTTATTACTCTCGTTATGAACGCGATAATGCATCTTTTACAAGCGTTAAGGGAAATGAGATTCGAGACTTATATGATGCTCGCCATATGGGTAAAAAGAATAATATTGATTGGGATGTTGAAGGTATGCTTCAGCGTGGAAAGATTGGTGGACAAACTATTCAGGCATGGGGACTCAGTAGCATTACGGGATATACGTTTGCTGAACAAGCTTGGTCACCACGTTTAGGCGTCCAGTTTGATATAGCCACAGGCGATAAAAGCGCCAACGATAATGAACTCAATACTTTTAACCAGCTCTTTGCAAACGGCTCATATTTTACTTTGGCGGGTTATAGTGGCTACAGCAATATCATTCACATCAAACCATCTCTTACACTTAAGCCTTCCGATAAACTCACCCTATTAACCGCATTAGGTTTTCAATGGCGTGAAACCACCAATGATGCAGTTTATTTCCAAGGCAATAACAGCATGGCGAACACAGCAAGACAAGGTTCAAGCTGGACGGGAGCATATATTCAACTAAGAGCAGATCAAAAAATAAATTCTAATCTGTCTGTTGCTGCCGAAGGAGTACACTTTGAAGTCGGAGACACGATTAAGAGAGCTGGAGGTAAAGACTCAAATTATCTAGGTGTTGAACTTAAATATGGATGGTAAATCGAGAAGAGAAAAAATATGGGCACAGATTTAAAGCAAACAAAAATTGGCTATTATCAAAATCTAGATATTGAACTGGTGACTTGGGACTGCACCTCGGCTGAGGTTGAACTTTCCTGTGCTTGTATTTTTGAACATGAAATGAATAACCGTTCTTTTTCTGGCGGTTTAGCACATTTAGATGAAGCACTAAATGGAAGGTTAAATGAAATACGGAAAAATAATTGGTTCAGTGCGAAATTGAACGATGCTCTTTTAATAAATCAAACGCCATCGACCATACAAGCCTCTAAAGTTTTACTGATAGGAATGGGTGCTCCAGAAGAGTTTACGTTAGAGAGAATCAAGACCGCGATAAAAACTGTTGTAAAGACAACGCATCAACTGGAACTGAAAAGTGTGGCATTTGCCCCTAGTATTTTAGATACAGGTCTGAATCCTCCCTCTGGTTTAAATGAAGTAATGCTACAAGCTCTCAAAGAGGAATTAGACCGACATCATCAGCTTCATTTGCAAAATTTAGTCAAAAAATCTGAAATTGAAAGATGGGTTTTTGATGCTGGTTTTCAAAATTATGATGCGAAGGCCGAGCAATATAGAGTGTCTTTTTCTAAAATTTTTTATAGCTAATATTTCAACTTATCAAAAAACAACTTGTTTATTAAACATGACTCATATAATAAATGGGAACGCAACAAGCATCTCTATAGCTTGATCTAGGAGGTCGTTATTTGAAGTTATTTATTATTATATTCATAGTAATTTTTTCTAGTATTGGACTCATTTGTTTAATCGCGCTACTCAGAAATTTAAAAAATTATTCACCATCTGGTGAGCATGATCATTCATCTGCTTCAACACATCATTTTCACGATAGTAGTCCGAGTCATCATCATAGCTCTAGTTACTCAAATGACTGTTCATCATCATCTTCTGATTCAGGCGGATGTGATGGCGGTGGTGGCGGGGGAGATTAAAAAAAGCCCTTTTATGCAAAGGGCTTTTGATGATTTAAGGTAAATCGAACCAGATAAATTGACTGTCTTCAATTGCGTGAATTGTCGCTTTATCTTCAAAAACTAAAGCATCGCCTGCTTTAACTTCTTGATCGCCAATGCGAACTACACCTGAAATCACGTGCACATAGTTCACTTTTTTAACCGTATCAACAGTTAACTCATGTCCTTTTTCCAATACTGCAGATTTTACTTCTGCATTTTGGCGAATATGCATTGGTGCATTTGCATCAGGCCCTGCAATTAAATGCCATTTGTTTGGATCTTTACGTGGGTCAAGATTAATTTGCTGGTAATTTGGCTCTGCGTCTCTTTCATCAGGAATAATCCAGATTTGTAGTAAATGTACAGGCGTATTAGTGTTGTTGATTTCACTGTGAGCAACACCTGTGCCGGCACTCATGAGTTGCCATTCACCCGCTTTAATCTGGCCTTCATTTCCCATGGTGTCACGGTGTGAAATTGCACCATCTAGCACACAAGTTAAGATTTCCATGTTGTCATGGGAGTGCGTACCAAAACCATTATGCGCATCAATCTGGTCGTCATTAATTACACGTAGAGCGCTTACACCCATATATTTAGGGTCATACCAACTACCAAATGAAAAGCTATGATAAGACTCTAACCAGCCTGCTTTTACATGACCTCGATCTTCACTACGATGTAGATAAGCATTCATGATCTAATCTCCCAAATTTTTATTTATCTCTTGAGAAATATAATAATGTTCTATGTGGGGCTAAAAAATAGGTTAACTGCAACATGTCGTTGCATAATTGATATGGTCGTATAGTTTTATATTTATAGATATATGTTGACTCATAAAAAAACCTGCACAAGGCAGGCTTTATTCAAATGATTACTGATCTTAGTTCGCTAAATCAAGGTCATCATATTCATTCAAGGTCTTACCTTGCTGAATATGTTTTTGATAATGTTGAGCACGGAGTATGTCTAGTTCTGAACTTGATACGCCATCTCTCCAATAGCCAGCAATACGCACGTCATTTTTATTAAACTGTTTGTCTTCTAGAAAAAACTGGCGTAAAGCTCTGGCTTCTTTGCGTTCGCAAGCCGCCCAAATCGTAATATTGTCATAAGTTTTTAGTGCAAATGCTGCTTTTAAAAGAAGACCTTTTTGTGGCCTGTGATGTTCTTTATGGAACGAATGAATTTTGACGTGGTCATGACGGGGTAATTGGCTAGCAATATCTTTTTCAAAACTCTCAATGAAAATATCCGCACTTACGCCATTTTTCCATTCATTCAGTATCGAATATAACGCGGGTACAGCCGTATCGTCGGCAAACATGACCACATGTTTTTTATGTATGAAATTGGGAATGAAATGAGGGCGGGGGCCAATAAGCCCGATTTTTGTACCCACTCGAGCTGAATTAAGCCATTCCATTGCTGGGCTTAAATCTTCATGTTTAACAAAATCAATTTCGATTTGAGCATTTACAGGATTGAATGAACGGACCGTATAGACGCGTGAGATGGGTTGTCCCTCTGGCGGATTGCTCACAATTAACCGAATTGCTAAATTGGGAGCTTGCCAAAGCTCTGGCTGTAATGTGTTGATTTTTCCTTGAATTCTGACAATGGACGGATACGGCGTATGGATCGAGACGATAGTCATCTCAAGCTGTTCCATATCTTGTAAATGGTCTTTTTCTTTTAGTAAGTCGCCATATTCTTGTTTCGATTTTTCTGCAATTTTTGTCATACATATAACCCAAGCTTCATGATTACTATAGAGCGTAATAATTGATATAGATGTAGTCTCTCTATTCATTACGATAACCAAGTTGGCTCTAGATGTAAATAATAATCATTATTAATTGTGGTTTTTAGATCTAAATATAGACCTCTAAACGATTAGACCTAAGGTTAAAAATTATCTTATTGTTTTGATATTTATCATTTTTCATAAATGGCTTTTAAAGGGGGAAAATTGATATTTCTCACAATATTAATTGTAAATGATTATCATTTGTATTATTGTGCTGGGATATCTATTATTCGAACAAACAGCGATAAAGACGACATTTTTATAACTTTGTTTTGAATATTAGGTGGGGTGGTATTGCATAAAGAATAGGGTGAGGACCAAGATAAATGCTAAAAGATTTGAGTCAAAATTTAGGGCAAATGAATGATAAAAATAACAACGTAGAAAATTTCTTAAAGCGAATTTATGAAAATATTTTTGATCAAAATTCCCATCGAACAGCACTTATTTTTGAAGACCGTAGCATTAGTTATGCTGAGGTAGGGGCTCAGGTCGCCAAAGTCATGTATGCGCTAAAAAAGCAAGATTTGGCGACAGGGTCTGTGGTAGCCATTTGCTTAAGAAAAAGTCCTGAGCATATTTATACCGCTTTGGCATGTGCGCTTATTGGCATCATTTGGCTTCCTGTAGATATGGATTCTCCGCCATCGAGACTGAACTATTTATTGACGAATAGTCGGGCAGATGTTGTGGTGAGTGACTCATCCATTGCAGGTGTTCAAAACCTAAATATTAATGAAATTTTATCGGCTACAACTGAGCACAAACCGAGCTTTAATGCCGAAATCAACCGACGTCCGGCATATTATTTATATACTTCGGGAAGTACAGGGACTCCGAAGTGTGTGGTCTTAAATAATAAAGCCACAGAAAACACGCTACAACAGACGATCTCGGAATGGAAAATTACTGCTGACGATGTGATTATGGCTGTAACACCATTTCATCATGATATGTCGGTATTTGATGTATTTGCTTCAATGGCAGTGGGTGCAACTTTGGTGGTTCCATCTTTTGAGCAAAGTAAAAATGCTGTTGTCTGGGCCAATTTAGTAGATCGTTACAAGGTTACGCTTTGGAGCAGTGTGCCTGCCATTGTCGATATGCTGTTCAGTGTAGCTCAAAAAGAACAACTACAGTCTTTGCGTTTAATTGCCCAAGGCGGCGACTATATCAAACCTTCACTCGTCTCGAAGATAAGAGAACAATTGCCTAACACTCGTTTATTTTCATTAGGTGGACCTACCGAGACCACAATTTGGAGTATATGGCATGAAATAAATGAGCAAGATCAGGAAATTATTCCGTATGGAAAAGCTTTAGAAAATAACCGTTATTATATTTTGGATGAAAATCTGAAGCCTTGCCAAATGCGCGAGGTCGGTACGATGTATATGTCCGGCCTGAATTTATCTAATGGTTATTTACTTGATGGGGAAATTTATTATAAAGATTTCGTTGAAATTCAAGTGAGTGAAAATGAAACTCAAACTGCTTTTCGCATGAGTGATCAAGGATATTTTAGGGAAGATGGAAATATTATTTTTGCTGGACGTGAGGACGGTTATTTAAAAATAAAAGGTGTGAGAATCTCTGCGGCCGAGGTTGAAAATGCTTTAACGAAGAATCCGTATATTCATAACTGTGTGATAGTAAGTTGTGTACACCCAACGACTGAAACTCAAGAGTTAGTCGCCGTTTACACCCTAGAAAATAAATACAAAACTACTCGCTTAAATAGCCCTGAATTAAAGAACTTTTTAAAAGTGCATTTACCGAGTTCACATATTCCTTCGAAATATTTGGTCCTCGAAACCATTCCTTTGACCCGAAATGGAAAAATTGATCGTAAAGCTGTGCAAGAAATCGCTCAGGGGAAAATTTACGTATCTTCTATGTTGTCTACAAACTCCTCTAAAACACAGTTATCAGTCGCTGAGGTAGGAGACTCGGTTTTATCGGTTTTCCGTGAATGCATCGCTGACAGCCAAGCTGAAAGAATGGATATTTTTTATAGAAGTGAAATATTAGCGATAGGAGTTCGTCCGAAACAACTCATGAGTATTGCTCAGAAACTCTCTCAAAAGCTCAATACAGAAATTGATTTTTATACACTCATTAGCTGCAAAACAATTCAGGATGTGGTGAATAAAGTAGAGCAGCAAATAAAATAGAAAATTGAAATGTGCTTAAAAGCGGAGTTGAGATGTTTGCTTTTAAGCACATGATTGGTTTTAGGGCAACTAGATTTGAGCTAAGGTTGCCTTAATTTTTTCACAGATACTTTGCACTGTTGCTGTCGGGAAGCGGTGGGCTTGATACGTAATGATCATGCTTAACTGATGTTGTCCATCAATCACATTTTCCATAATTTCAAAATGTAATCCGAACATCGATTCATCACGTTCTGGCAAGATCTGACGATAAGGAAGATCTTGTCCCTGAGGTGTTTTGAGCGCGCCGTTTAAAGCGTTATTTGAATGGATATGAATAAACACATCAAATAACAGTCCTTCATCGGCTCTCATTCCTAATGCATTTTGAATATGGTTGATAGGAATATCTGCATAGGCCATCGAGGTATTAATCATTGTGCTGATATTGTGGAGCAATGATTGGAATGAATCTGAAGGGCTAAACTGTGTGCGATGCGCCACCATGGTCGTAAAGTAACCCACCGTATCAAAAAACTCAGGATCAGTTCGTCCAGATGCAGAAGTACCAATCACAATATCTTTTAAATTACCTTGTTGCTGTAACGCATTGGCGATTGCAGTATAGAGAACCGCGAAAATAGAAGAGCTGTGTTGTCTCGAAAATGCGAGAAGCTTTTCATGCATTTCCGGTGCAAATTTAAGTTCGAGCCATTGGACTGGAGGTTTTTCCTTTTCAGCATTTAACTCATGTTCCGAAACAGGGAGATGTAAACCTTTGGTTGCTCCTGTTAGCAGGTTAGTCCAATAATTTAGATGGTCTTGGTTAATCCCTTGTTTTTGCTGGAGTAAAGAAAAATCAAGAATAGATTGGGCGGGTACCTTCCAGTTTGGTGCTTGAGCATTTGAACGAGCAAGATAAGCATGCGCAAGGTCAGCCATAATGGTATTTAAAGACCATTCATCAATCACCATGTGATGAACTAAAAACGATAGAGTTTGGCGGCCTTGAGCATTTCGAATTAAACGAATTCTTAATGGAAGTTCGCGTGTTAAATCAAATTTATATGAAGCTTCACTTGCAAGCGTTGCATCGTGACTTTCGGCACTGTTCCAAAACCATTTGAATTGATGAAGTTCAGATGTAGGAACCACCTGTTGATAGGTTTGAGCATTGTCGGTATTAAAAATTGTGCGTAAACCTGCATGGCGCTCAACAATATCTGTAAAGGCTTGAAAGAAAATATCTTCATTAATTTCTTCAAGGAATTCTACGGCAAATGGCAAGTTATAAATTGGGCTAAAATCGAACGCAGAATAAGCTTGCCACAGGAAATCTTGAGCTAAAGTAAGCGGGGCTTTATCGACACTTTGTAAGGTGGATTTTTCAGTTTTTGCAGATTTAACGAAAGCGTATTGGGCTAAGTCAGCAGCAGATGGGGATTTAAAGAAATCATTAAATTGAATCTCAATTCCATGTTTATTGAGTAGGTTTCCAATAATTCGTGTTGCTAAGAGTGAATGGCCGCCAAAATCAAAAAAGTCATCATGTTGGCTCATTTCTGGTTCAGCGAGTGTATTTCGGAACTCTTCTAAAATAATTTCTGAAACATAGGTTTGGTTAGGTTGTTGTGGCGCTTTTGCGAAACTTGTATCTAGATGATGTGAGATATCAATTTCAGTCAGTACCAATGGCATATTATTTGGTGAATATTGTTGATATCGATTTTGTATAGCCTGAATGAAATCTGACTTTTGATAGCTTTCATCAAGAATCGGGTGGAGCGCTAAAATAAGAAAATAGTCTTGTTCAGTTTCTACGAGACTTGTAAAAAAAGGGGGATGAAATTCTGCATTCCATGATTGCGCTTTTAAGGTAGCTACCTGCTCAAATACCTGTTCTGTATTGCTCTTTTTTAATTCTAGGCAAGCTGAATGGTCATCAAATGGATATTTGTATAAATCGCCTTCGTCACTAAATGTATAGCGGACATTTAAGTCAGGCGTAGTTTTAATAATGTCTTGAATTGCTTTAATCAGCAGTTGAATGTCTAAACCTTGATTAACTTTCCACAGATTAAAACGTCGATTAACTTGTTCAGGCTGCTGTAATTGCAACATCCAGATATGTTCTTCGTAATCAGTAACCGAAAGGAGAGAGGGCGATTTGGAAAATTGTTCCAACATAAATGAATCCTGGTTTATCAAATGGCTATTTTCATCAATTTTTATTTCGCAAATTTTTTACATTAGATTAAATTTCATATAATTCATAATGTTATAGATTTGCTTGTTTGCAAAAATTGACCTTTTTCTAATGAGTTGATGTGCACATGAACTGTACTGATGTAACAGTAGGGTTACATTTTACCTTTAAACATACTATAATTGATTCTCATTTACATCAATATTATTATTTGCAAGAAGGTGGTGCCAATTGAGAATGACGAATTTTTAAAATAGAAAATAAATAATAAGTAATTGATTAATATTTATTTAATTCGAAATTGGTTCAGCAAGAATAATTTAAAGATGAAAAAAACGATCCTCAGAATAGGGCTGTGATTTTGCCTATTCAAAAGGAACTTATTTTGTTGTCTCGATAAAATTGAGGAATTTTCATGAGAATATTCAATCATGAAAGGTTAATAAGCCCATCAAATGTTGAACAAATTTTCCCTCGCTTTGGTTTGATGGGACTAAATTTGCAATTTGCATTGGCTTTATTACGCTCAAGTGGGGCACGCCACTGATGCGATTTGGCTTATTCTGTATTTTTATCCTTTTATGTATTTGTTCGTTATTGCTCGGAGCTGAGCAAATACAGTGGTCTACCTTATTTTCTTTTTCTCATGAGAGTTGGCTCACTCTTACAGCCAGCCGTATTCCTCGTTTGATTACCATTGTGCTTACCGGTATCGGGTTGGCGGTATGTGGTGTCATCTTGCAGCATATTGTGCGTAACAAGTTTGTTGAACCGGAAACTTCGGGCGGTTTAGATGCTGCCAAACTGGGAATTTTAGTGTCATTAACTTTAGTTCCTGTAACCAGCACGCTGAGCAAGATGATATTTGCGATCATTTTTTGTTTTATTGCCAGTTTAATTTATATCGCAATTATTCGGCGGATCCGTTTTAGAAATACGGTTTTAGTACCGGTTATTGGCTTGATGTACGGCAGTGTACTGAGTGCCTTAGCTGAGTTTTATGCCTATCGCTTTAATATTTTACAAAGTATGCAAGGGTGGCTTTTAGGAGATTTTTCAAAAATTGTTCAAGGCCACTATGAAGTTATTTACATTATTTTTCCGATTGTTGTCCTGACTTATCTTTTTGCACATTGCTTTACCGTGATTGGTATGGGTGAAGAGATGGCTTCTAGCTTGGGACTTAGTTATGCAGCTATAGCCGCCATTGGTTTAATACTGGTTGCCATTACAGTTTCAACCACAGTAATTACTGTTGGCGCCATTCCTTTTGTCGGGCTTGTGGTCCCCAATTTGGTCGCACTGAAATACGGAGAAAACTTAGCTAAAACCTTGCCCATTGTGGCTTTAGGTGGGGCGTCTCTATTACTGGTTTGCGACATTCTTGGTCGCTCGATTATTTATCCATTTGAAGTGCCAATCGGACTTACCGCAGGTGGTGTGGGGGGAATTATTTTCCTCATCCTCATTTTGAGGGAGTTCAGATAATGCGTATTACAAAGCTATGGATGATTTATCTGATTGTCATCTGCCTAGCAGTATGTTTTTTATTTTTAAACTCAGGACTAGATTTTGATTACGTCATTCCTAATCGACTTCTGCGTCTTGCCACGATTGTGATAGCCGGTATTTGCGTTGCTTTTTCCTCGATTGTTTTTCAGACACTGGTCGGTAATCGTATTTTGACTCCCTCAATTATGGGCTACGAAGCGATTTATCTCTTATGGCAAGTTTTGTTGTTGTTTTTTTGGGGAACACATGGAGTAAGTCAGTTAGGGGTAAATGGTAATTTCTTTATCTCAATCGTTTTAATGCTGCTTTATTCGTGGGTAATCCATAAGTGGTTATTGCCATATGGCAGAAATGATGTCTTTCTCCTGTTGCTTTTAGGGTTAGTTCTTACGATGGTCGTCGGGACGGTTACTCAATTTATTCAACTCAAAATTAACCCTGGTGAATTTTCTGTTTTCCAAGGCCTTAGCTATGCTTCGTTTAATCGCTCTCAACCAGAAACTTTATTTTATGCCAGTGTAGCCGTAGTCATTGTTCTATTCCTCGGTAGAAAAGCACTCCCTGTTTTGGATGTTCTGGTTTTAGGACGTGAGCAAGCCATTTCATTAGGTATTCATCATCACCGCTATGTCAGTTTCTATTTAGCCCTAATCGCTATTTTGGTTGCGGTATCTACCAGTCTGATTGGCCCGACAGTATTTATGGGCGTATTTATTGCCAACATTACTTATGCACTAGCAAGAAGTTATAAGCATAAATTAACGCTGCCCATGGGCTGTGCCATCACGATTGCCATATTTATTGCTGCTCAAATTTTAGTTGAGCACGTTTTTAATTACAAAACGACCGTCAGCATTTTGGTCAATCTGGTATGTGGCATTTATTTCCTTGCGCTGACGGTTCGTACCCGAGGTGTTGCATGATTCATGTCAAGAATATCAATAAGTCATATGGAAATAAGCCAATACTGACTGACGTAAATGTTGAATTTCCTACAGGTCAGGTGACGTCACTCATTGGTCCAAATGGAGCTGGAAAATCGACTTTGCTCATGATGATGGCACGTTTAATTGAACCAGATAAAGGCGAGATTTTTCTTAATCATCAAAATATTGCGGATATTAAAACCGCTGTTTACGCCAAGCATGTCGCGACTTTACGTCAAGCACCTGGCTTTAATTTGCGCTTAACCGTAGAAGAGCTGGTTTCATTTGGACGCTTTCCCTATAGCCGTGGTGTTTTAACCGAGCAAGATCGTCAGGTGGTTGATGAGGCTATTGAGTTTCTTTCTTTAGAACCACTGCGCAAATCTTACATCGATGAAATTAGTGGTGGTCAAAGGCAAATGGCCTTTTTGGCGATGACGATCGCACAGCAAACAGACGTACTTTTATTAGATGAACCCTTAAATAACCTTGATATGAAACATGCCGTTCAAATTATGCGCGCACTCAGGCGCTTATGTGATGAACAAGGGCGCACTGTGATTTTAGTCATTCATGACATCAATTTTGCCACGAATTATTCGGACCATATTGTCGCGCTGAAGAACGGCAAGTTTCATTTCAGTGGGTTAACCGAACAAGTGATTACAGAGGCGCAATTAAATGATCTGTACGAGCTTGATTTTGAAATTACATACAGTGAGCGTGGCTGTATGTGTAATTACTTCAACTCATCTGGAGCTTGAATACATATGAACTGGAAGAAAAAGTATGGGGGAGTAGCCCTCATCATAGCGGCAGCTGTCACTCTACAAGCATGTGATCAAAAAGTTGCAGATACCACTCAAGCTTCTCAGAAGCTAGCAGAACCGATTACGGTAAAACATGCGCTTGGAACTACGGTGATAGATCATCTACCGCAACGCGTTGCCGTACTTGATATGAATGAAGCTGACTTTCTAGATCAACTCAATGTCCCGATTATGGGAATGCCAAAAGATTATGTTCCACACTTTTTGGAAAAATATAAAAAAGATGCACAGATTCAGGATTTGGGTGCAATTGTGCAGCCCAATATGGAACGGATATATGCATTAAAACCAGACTTGATTTTGATGACGCCATTACACGTTAATCAGTATCAGGAACTGTCCAAAATTGCCCCGACCATTCATTACGATATTAATTTCAACAATAGCGCGAGTAATCATATTGGTTTGGTTAAAGACCATATGATGACCTTAGGAAAAATATTTAATAAAGAAGATTTAGCCCGCCAGAAAGTTTCTGAACTCGATGAACAGTTGAAGCAAGTACAAGCCGTAACGGCCAATCGCCCAGAAAGAGCGTTAGTCGTTCTTCATAACAATGGGGCATTTAGTAATTTTGGTATTCAGTCACGCTATGGCTTTATTTTTAATGCTTTTGGGGTAAAGCCTGCAAGTGGTGTGATGGATACAAGTCTACATGGGCAACCTATTTCGAGTGAATTCATCAAAAAAGCGGACCCAGATATTCTCTATATCGTGGACCGAACTGCTGTGATGGAACATCGCTCAAAAATTAATGCTGCCAGTGTTGAAAATCCATTATTACGTCAAACCAAAGCATGGAAAAACGGTCGTGTCATTTTTGTCGATGCCGATGCGTGGTACACCACGGCTGCAAGCCCAACCTCACTCAAAATAGTGATGGAAGATGTGAAAAAAGGCTACCAATAAATTTTTAGGTACATCACTTAATCAAATTTTACAGCATAAATTTTCACTATTTTGCTTTGTATTTTAAGCAGATAGTTAATAAAAAATGAATCACAACATTAAAGGTCTTTCAATGAACAACGTTAGCGATAACCGTAATTTTAAAAGTGGGAATGATCAAAGAATTAATCACCGTTCTTTTATATTAAATGGTGTTGCATCTGCACAAATAGCCCTTCGATTAGGCTATGCATTAGGCACTGTATTTGTACTATGTGCATCAAATACCTATGCTGCTGTTATTAATAATTCAACAAAAACTCTAGAACAACAAGCTGCTCAAACAAATGTAGCAGCTTTACCAGCAATTACCGTAAAAGCTGAACAAGACGATACTTATGCAGGTGGACAAGTTGCAACATCGAGCAATGTTGGATTTCTCGGTAGTAAAAAATTTCTAGATACGCCATTTAATACGATTAGTTATACCGATAAATATATCGAAGATAAACAGGCAAAAGATATTACAGAAGTGATTGCAGCAACTGATCCATCGATATATACCAACGGTGCAAGTGGTGGTTGGAGTGAAAACTATTATATTCGTGGATATGCTTCGAGCACGAATGATATGTCAATGAACGGACTTTTTGGTATCACACCGTTTTATCGAACTTCTCCGGAAATGTTTAGCCGCGTTGAGGTGTTGAAAGGTCCTTCCGCTTTGTTAAATGGGATGCCGCCAGCAGGATCGGTGGGTGGAACGGTAAATCTAGTGACCAAATATGCGGCTGATGAACCGTTTGCACGATTGACTACGACATATATGTCGGATGCTCAGTTTGGTGGACATGTCGATGTTGGAAGAAGATTTGGTGAAAATAAAGAATTCGGCGTTCGTATCAATGGGATGTATAGAGATGGTGATGCAGCAGTTAATGATCAATCGAAAGAAAGTCGTTTATTTTCGCTTGGCTTAGATTGGCAAGGTGAAAAAGCACGTGTTTTTGTTGATGCTTACGATGCCTTAGATCATGTTGATGGTGTGACACGTGGTGTTAACGTCTCTACAGCAGTTGGAATTCCGAAACCACCGAAAGCGGATACCTTGCTTAGTCCGGATTGGGGCTCTGTGGAAACCAAAGATAAAGGTGCCATGATTCGTGGCGAATATGATTTTTCTGATCAGTTGATGGCATATGCGGCTTATGGACAAAGTACAACCAAATATAAATATAATGGGGCAAGTGCAGGGACGATTACGAGTAGCACTGGAACACTGAGTTCAATGCTTGGACAACTTGCTTTTGAAGTCGATAAAAAATCAGCAGATGCAGGTTTTAAAGGCAAGTTTGAGACGGGGCCTGTGAAACATCAATGGGTCGCCAACGCAACTTACTATAATCATGCACAAGATGATTATGGTTATAGAATTATCCCAGGTTTTAGTAAGCCTGTTATTACGAATATTTATGATCCAAATCCAAATTGGGGGCCTAAACCGGAGTTTACACCGCCGTTTCTATTTCATTCGACACTCTCTACCTCTAGCTTCGGTTTAGCCGATACATTGTCGTTTGCTCAAGATAAAGTACAGTTGACTTTAGGACTTCGTCATCAGACTGTAAAAGCAACAAGTTCTGTTAATACATTACCTGAAAATGCTAAATCAGCAACCACGCCTGGTGTCGCGTTACTGATTAAAGCGAATGATAAAATTTCTGTTTATGCAAACTATATTGAAGGTTTGACAAAGGGTGATCAGGCGCCTGCAACTGCATCAAATGCGGGGACAATATTTCCTCCTCAAAAAACTAAACAACAGGAACTTGGTTTGAAGGTTGATTTGGGGACATTTGCGCATACATTGAGTGCATTTGAAATTACCAAACCAAGTAGTTATTTAGATGCTTCACAGCTTGTGGATAACTTACCTACCTTTGTTTCGGATGGAGAACAACGAAATCGTGGTATTGAATGGTCATTCTTTGGTTCACCAATTGAACATGTGCGTTTAATGGGTGGCTTTACCTATCTTGATCCTGAACTTACTAAGACTAACGGTGGAGGAAACGATGGTCATACAGCAGTTGCTGTGCCAAAAAATCAGGCTAAGCTTGGAGCAGAGTGGGATACTCAAGTAGCACAAGGGACTTTAACCTTATCAGGAAATATCAATGCAGTTTCCAAGCAATATATTAATGCAGAAAATACCTTGTCCGTACCTGGACGTACGCTCTTAGATGTTGGCGCACGCTATAGCACGAAAGTCGAGAACCACCCAGTTACTTTCCGTGCCAATATCTATAACTTAACCAACAAAGCGTATTGGGCACAGCCACAATTGACGAATTTGGCTTTAGGCGCACCAAGAACGTATATGCTATCTGTATCATATGACTTTTAATTTGTTGTAATCTTCAACCGAATAAAAAAACCCGCAATCGCGGGTTTTTTATGATATTCATATTTTATTCTGGCAAACCATAGTGCTGGAAAGAAGACTGTTTAGGAATTCGATAAGCATTACGCCCTAGTAATTGATTAATAATGACTGAGTTTCGGGTTGCCCCGATCCCTAAGTCAGGAGAACCTACACCTTGCTGAAAAATCTCGGCATTCTGAATGAAAATACGACCTTTTCCTTGATCACAACGTAAAGCGGTAAAGTCTTCTTGAACAATACAATCATTTTTATCATCAACAGATAAAATAGAACCTTTCATATTTTGGAACCATTCAGGCCAATCATGAACATAGCCTGTAGCTGCGACAAGGGCATCAGTTTCTAATTCGCATCGTTGATCGAGTTGGGTATGCAAACAGTTTAAACGCAGAGAACCCGATTCAAGTTCTTCAACCGATTCAACCTCACAGCTTGTGTATAGGCTTAAACCGGATTTTTCACCTGCCACTGAACGCTCATAAAGTACATCATATATATCACCAATGGTTGAGAAACTAATTCCTTTATAGATCAGGCCCTGACTAGCAGCAATATCGCGGCGTTTATCTCTAGGCAGGCTTTGGAAATATTGCATATATGCAGGGGTAAAACATTCTTGCCCAAGTTTAGAATATTCCATTGGGTGAAAGCCAGCAGAACGTGTGATCCAACGAATAGATGCACCTGCTTTTACTTGTTCTGGTGTAAGTGAATTAAATAAAGCAAGTACACATTCTGCTGCACTCTGGCCCGAGCCAATAACCGTGACTTGTTTACACTGTTTGAGTTGTTCCTGAATTTTTGCAAACTCCGCAGAATGTTTTACTAAAGGGTGTTTGCATGTTTCAAGCCACGTAGGAATTCGAGGTTTAGTCCCAATACCAATCGCCAGATTTTGGCTTATATATTTTTGTTTTTCGCCCGAGGCTGATTCACTTTCTATAATAAATTTATCGAGCTTGCCGTCATATTCCACATGACTTACGTTTTCTCCAAATCGACAATCCGGCAATTGTTTTGAAGCCCAACGGCAATAATGGTCGTATTCACGGCGTGGAATTAAAAAACTGTCGTAATAATAAAACTGATGTAAGCGATCATGTTGATGTAAATAATTAATATAGCCTAAGGGATGGCAAGGGTTGGCCATAGTAACCAAGTCGGCAAAGAAAGGAACTTGTAATGTCGTACCTTGCAATAGCAACCCTTCATGCCATCGAAATTCTGGTTTACGTTCTAAAAATACGCTTTTGATTTCGGGATGATGAGACAAAAGAGCAGCTAAACCTAAGTTGAATGGTCCAATACCAATTCCGGTAATATCTATTTTTTTCATGTTTATACTTTATCTGTTTCCAAAATGATGAAAGTTAAAAAGACGAATTAATGTGGTGTTAGTAATTTCTCTACATCAGCAATATTGCGACATTGAATAAGTTGAACAGGTGAGAGCTGAATCGCGTATTTTTCATTAATACGTTCTGAAACGACCTTTAAATGATGTGGACGCAGCCCGAGATGAGTAAAATGAGTTGAGTTGTCCACTTTCTTATTTGGCGTGTGGCCTATCACTTCTAAATAAATGTCGAGTAATTGATTTTGCTGTTTAGCATTATTTTCAAGTGGTATAGATGAGTGGTCAGACTCATTATTCTTAAAATATAGTCGTTTATTTTGAAGCTCACTGAAAAAATTACTGAGATCAAAACTGAATATTTCTGAACCAATAATTTGCTTGATTGCTAATTGTAGTGCATTCAAGAAATCTTCAATCATGTGAGGTGGAAATGCTTCTTGAGCATAATCAATATCGAAAATTAAAGCGCCGTCATTTCTTGTGCTAAAGCGAATATCAATTGCAACTTGAGGTGTTTGAGTAAGGCCATCTTGTTGCTGAATAGGATGAGATTCAGATAATACAGGCCATGATAAACCATTTGTAATTACAATCGGTAATACTGGAGCAGTGCCAACTTTTTCAAATAATAGCCGAGCGAGATCAACGCCTGAAAATGAAAGATGCTGTAAACCCTCTAAAACTTCAGTTTGCAAACGGTTTGCTTGTTCAACAAGTTGATCTGAAGTTTTCCATTCAACAGCAATAAACGTAGAGCTATTGGAAAATGGTCCGGCATAGAGGGGAAGTGTAGGGACAGCAACGCATAGAGATTTGTCCGTGCTCCAATGAGATAGCACTTCCAAAATAATCGCCATGATGATTGAGTTTTTAAACAGCGAATGTTTTGCACCTATTTTAGACAACTGTTTAAATTGAGCTTTCTCTATAACCAGACTATTACGTTGGTAACGTGAAGTCGGTAAATGCTGTAAGGGTGTTTTCCACGGAAGCGCTGGAATGTTAGATAATTTAGCAAATTTTCTTTCCCAGTAAGCCATATCTGTCTGATGAACAGATAAGCTATTTTCAACTTCATTTTTTTCTATTTGTGTTTGGATATCATTTTGTTGTCCATCAAACAGCTCTAACATAAGTGAAGCTATAGATCGGCCATCTAAAATTAATGCATCAAAGCGGACAAAAATCGTTAATAGATTATTTTTTAATAAAAATACAGTGATATTCCAAGGTGACTGATTTAAATCAAATAGCTCATGCGTATAACTATTTTTATAGGACTGGATGTGGTGAGAAGCACGTTCAGGTTCCCATGTAGTTAGGTCTATTTCTTTTAAATTGACACTCACTTGATCGCTTACATATTGTACTAACCTATTTTTATCAATATAGGTTCGTAAGCTGTCATGCCGCCGTACCATTTCTGTCAATCGTTGTTTTAATAAAACAATATCCATTTTGCCGTGATACTGCCTAAACTCTTGCATGGCAACACCACCTAAAGGAAGGGCTTGAGTTCGGCCTAATAGGTAGGCTTGCTGTAATGCATTTAATGGTTTTTGAGACGTACGATCTGATGGAGTATTTTGGGCTGGGCTTATAATTTGTGTATTAAGTTGTTCAGGGTGCACTGCAAGATTTTTAAGTAAATGAATGAAAGATTCAAATAAATTCGTAATCCATTCTTTGGGTAGAGCATCTAAACGGATGTCCCAGTTAACTAAAATACCGTCATCTACATGAGCAACTTGTGCATCAAGTGCAACTTGCGGCCCTTGTGAAATGACCCAATTCATTGAGCCAAAAACACGGCGGACACGTTCGGAAAGTAAATTATCATTTTCTAAGTCGAGTGCCGCTGTAAATACCACGGGAGCAATCTGTGCACTACCATGATAACGGGATAAGTCACGTAGAACATTAACACCCGAATAATGTGAATGCTCTAATAACTCAAACATTTGATTTGCTATTTGTTTGCAGAATGCGGCTAAGGTAGTCGTCTCATTCATATCGACATCAAGGATGACTAAATTAGCAAAATCACCAATAGTGCCTTCGACATTTTTTAAAACCGGCTCACGCCAAAAAGTAGGAATATTTAATCGGAAGCTGTGATCTTTGGTTGCATCACCAAGCGTATAGGCAAATAAACCTAATATCAGGTTAGTCACAGTAATGTGTTGTTCTCTAGCAAGTTGTTGTAATGCTTTTCGTTCTTCCGGCGATAACCACGTACTTAAACGATCACTTTTTGCTGTTTTGAATTCTTGATGTATGAAAGGTAGAGACGGAGCAGGGCTAATATGAGGCAGACGTTGTTTCCACCATAAGCGGTCTCGTTGGTTTAATTTTTTTAGGTCAGGGTCTGTCCGTTTTTTTTGATACCAGTCAAAAAAATTAGGCGGACGGGAGAATGATATTTCTAGGTCTTCATAAAACAAAGAAAGATCTTCCATTAAATTCAAGAAGCTGGACGGATCTATAGCAATCATGTCCGTATCTACATGAAAACGAAAAATATTCTTTTTAAGAACACTTACAGAAAATCTTACAGTCTGGCCCTGACTTAAATCAAGTTTTTGATGGGTCCATTGCTCCCGTTTTTGCATGAGCATTTGCTCAATTTGATGATCGCTAAGCTTTGAAAAATCATCGACTTCTAATATCTGTTGAGCCTTCTCAGCCATGATGTTTGCGATGCCATCGGCACTCAAACTTAATCTCAAAATAGCGTGTTCTTTATAAAGTCGTTGAAGTGCTAAATGTAATTTTTGTAGATCAATAAATTGACCGTCAAATTCTGCATAGAGGTGGGCAGCAACCCCACCTAAAGTTGCGTTGCCAGAGCGACCAAACCAGCAGGCCGCTTGCATCGAAGTTAATTCACACATTGAACGATAACTCGGTTGACAAATTAATTTTGTTTCAGCATCATACAAACAAATGAAAATGATTACCAGTTGCATTTGTTAATCATTTCCAATTTTGCTGTGAATATATAGCTTGTCCGTCTTAAGAGTTTTCTTTTGTCGGTATTCAAATTAAATATTTATGCCGATATGTAAGAAAATTTACGAAGAATCAATAGCTTGATAACCATTAAATTAAATTGAATATTTAGAATGTCATGAAAAAACAGTTGATTGAGTTTGTTCGCTGGTCTCCAGAGAGAGCGCAACACTATCGAAATAAAGGTTATTGGATTGACCAACCTTTGACGCGCATTTTAACGGTAGGGGTTCAATCGCATCCGCATTCGCCGGCAATTATTTGTGGTGAGCGTCAGTTGAGTTATATCGAGCTGGACCAGCTATCAACAAATTTAGCTTCTCGACTAGCTGAGAAAGGCTTGGGCAAGGGTGATACTGCTTTAGTACAACTTCCCAATGTTGCAGAGTTTTATATTGTCTTTTTTGCCTTGCTTAAGGCTGGTGTGGTCGTACTCAATGCGCTATATAGCCATCGCCAATATGAACTAAATGCCTTTATTAAACAGATTCAACCTAAGCTTTTAATTGGTTCGCGTCAGCATGAAGTCTTTAACAATAATCAGTTCATTGACTCACTTCATGATGTAAATTTAAGTCCTGAAATTATTTTGATGCTCAATCATCAAGCTACCGATTTCGGACTATTAGACTGGATTGAAACACCAGCAGAGACCTTAGTCGATTTTTCATCTACACCTGCTGATGAAGTTGCTTTCTTTCAGTTGTCAGGTGGAAGTACGGGAACACCAAAACTTATTCCAAGAACGCATAATGACTACGACTATAGTGTGCGGGCCAGTGCCGAGATTTGCGGTTTAAACTCAAATACCCGGTTATTGTGCGCTCTGCCAGCTCCGCATAACTTTATGTTGAGTTCACCCGGTGCATTAGGCGTTTTACATGCAGGTGGATGTGTTGTGATGGCACCAAATCCTGAACCGCTCAATTGCTTCTCTATTATTCAAAGACATCAAGTCAATATGGCATCTTTAGTGCCGAGTGCTGTCATTATGTGGCTAGAAAAAGCCGCTCAATATAAAGATCAAATCCAGTCTTTAAAGTTGCTTCAAGTAGGTGGAGCTAGCTTCCCTGAGTCTTTAGCGCGTGAAGTTCCTGAAGTCCTCAATTGCAAATTACAACAAGTATTTGGAATGGCCGAAGGCTTGGTCAATTACACCAGACTAGATGACTCCGATGAGCAAATCTCTACGACACAAGGGCGTCCTATCAGTTTTGATGATGAAATCAAAATTGTGGATGAACAGTATAAAGAGGTTCCAGAAGGTGAAATAGGGATGCTTGCGACTCGGGGACCTTATACCTTTTGTGGTTATTACCAAAGTCCTGAACATAATTCACAGGTCTTTGATGAGGACAACTATTACTATTCGGGCGATCTCGTACAGCGTACTTCGGATGGTAATTTACGTGTAGTAGGAAGAATTAAAGACCAGATTAACCGTGGTGGTGAAAAGATTGCTTCGGAAGAAATAGAAAAACTTATTCTTCTACATCCGGAAGTTATGCACGCAGCTTTGGTCGCAATTGTTGATGACCAATTCGGTGAAAAAAGTTGTGCCTTTATTGTTTCTCGGAATCCTGAACTTAAAGCTGTTGTGCTCAGACGCCATCTCATGGAGTTGGGTATTGCACAATACAAACTTCCAGACCAGATCAAATTAATCGAAAGTTTGCCACTGACTGCAGTCGGTAAGGTGGACAAAAAACAACTTCGCAGCATTTTAAATACATCTACAACATCTTAATAAATATTGAGCAGCATATGGCTATTTCAAAAATTTCTACTTATCTCATGCCCGAAAGAGAGAGTTATCCAAATAATAAAACAGACTGGCAGTTAGATCCTTCTCGAGCAGTTTTATTAATTCATGATATGCAGCGTTACTTTTTAAATTTTTACGATGCTGAAAGTGAATTAATTAAAACGGTTGTTAATCATTTAGTTCAACTAAGAACTTGGGCACATCAGAACAATGTTCCTGTTGTCTATACAGCACAGCCTTATGAGCAACCAGAGGCAGATCGTGCATTACTGAATGCGATGTGGGGACCGGGTTTGCCAGCCTCAACAATCGATCAGCAAAAAATTATTGATCAACTTTCTCCTGCTGAACATGACATTGTCTTAAAGAAATGGCGTTATAGCGCGTTTAAACGTTCGGATTTGCTTGAAAGAATGCAAAACTGGAATCGTGATCAGCTCATTATTGGCGGTGTCTATGCCCATATCGGTTGTATGGTTACGGCAATTGAAGCTTTTATGAGCGACATACAACCCTTTCTGGTTGGGGATGCAGTTGCCGATTTTTCAGAAGAAGAACACCGCTTAGCTTTGAAATATGTGTCTTCACGTTGTGGTCAAGTCATTGATACCGAATCTGTAGTGGGGCAGGTGGCAACAGGCATTACACGACCTTGGCTAGAGCAAAAGGTCCAGCAACTGATTGAAGAAGATGAATTAGATCCCGAAGAAAACCTGATTCTTTATGGATTGGACTCATTACGAATTATGCAGTTTTCTTCGGAACTCAAAGCACAGGGAATCAATATTAGTTTTGAAGAATTAGGACGCACACCCACTTTATCAAATTGGTGGTCATTGGTTGATGCACGGCAAAGGATTGCAGGGTAGAGGGTTGCCATCATAAGGCATACGACAAATCCTGGTCGCTAAATTTATACATAAAATTTATATCTTTGATAGCGACTCCTTAGACGACTTGTAATCGTCATATTAACGGAGCAAAAAATGATTTTATCGCCTGCTGATCAAGAGAAAATAGAGACATTCTGGAATTACTGTTTAAAACATCAATACTTCAATATTGGGTATCCTGAATCTGCAGATTTTGATTATTCCGCTTTATTTCGTTTTTTCAAATTCTCTATTAATAATTGTGGTGATTGGAAAGACTATAGCAATTACGCATTGAATTCTTTTGATTTTGAAAAAGATGTGATGGCATATTTTGCTGAAATTTTTCAAATTCCTTTTGAGGAAAGCTGGGGATACGTAACCAATGGTGGCACAGAAGGTAATATGTTTGGCTGCTATCTGGCGCGTGAGCTATTTCCAGATTCCACATTATATTACTCAAAAGATACGCATTATTCGGTGGGAAAAATCGCCAAATTATTGCAGATGAAATCTTGCGTGGTTGAATCATTGGATAATGGTGAAATCGACTATGATGATTTAATCCATAAAATAAAAACCAATAAAGAAAGTCATCCCATTATTTTTGCAAATATTGGTACGACCATGACCGGCGCAATTGATGATATTGAAATAATTCAAGAGCGCTTAGCGCAAATCGGAATCATGCGCCGAGATTATTATATTCATGCCGATGCTGCCTTGAGTGGCATGATTTTACCTTTTGTTGATCATCCTCAAGCGTTTTCCTTTGCTCATGGCATCGACTCGATTTGTGTGTCTGGTCATAAAATGATTGGCTCACCGATTCCATGTGGCATTGTTGTGGCCAAACGTCAAAATGTAGAGCGTATATCGGTAGATGTTGACTATATCTCTACACGTGATCAAACCATTAGTGGTTCTCGCAATGGCCATACTGTCTTGTTGATGTGGGCGGCAATACGTAGCCAAACCAATTTACAAAGACGGCAGAGAATTCAACATTGCCTCAAAATGGCCCAGTACGCAGTTGATCGCTTTCAGGCTGTTGGGATTCCTGCTTGGCGGAATCCGAATTCAATCACTGTGGTATTTCCATGTCCTTCTGAACACATCTGGAAAAAGCATTATCTGGCAACCTCCGGAAATATGGCTCATTTAATTACTACGGCACATCACCGAGATACACGTCAGATTGATAGCTTAATTGACGACGTTATTTTTGATCTACAAGGTGCCTCTAAACGTACAGTTGGTTTTTAGTCATATCAAACAAGATGATTTAGACAAATCCCTATTAATTTTTACAGTCTAGAAAATGATCTAAAAATATTTTGATAGGGTGGTTAGGAAGTTTTTGATGCAATTAAAGTTTTTTAAAAAATACTTTTTATACGATTTTCTTATTCATGCTTTTTTAAAGCCGAAAAAGGCAATTCTTGCTGGTCAATTGAAGCGAGATTTCATTTTAAGTACCGCTTTTTTTATGAATATAAAGAGAGATAAGCATGTCTGATTTAAAGTTATCTCATCTGATGACAGACTCTTCCTTGGCACCTGCACTCAAGCCAGCATTTCCTAAATTATTTGCAGGAACACTTGCTGCCGTATTTTCTGGTTTAGCCATTTTAACAGCCCTGTGGGGCATGATTCAGTTGATTGGTTATTTATCTTCTTATTGGGTGATCTTTTCAGCGGTTTTTTGGATAGTCGGGGCAGCATTGGCAGCACTGGCTTCATGGTTAGTACATGATGCAGAGGCTGGATTTTCGGCACGATTACGTCGTCAAATTGCTCATCATTTAATTCGGTTACCGACCACAACCCTATCAAAACAGGGTGACCAAAGCTTAAAACGACTGGTTTCAGACGATATCGCAACTTTACATCATATGGTGGCGCATTTACCGTCGGAAATTGCGATTTTTGCTGTAATCCCTTTAGTTTCTATTGTTTTATTAGTTGTGTTAGTTGGCCCGATGGCTCTTTGGGTATTATTACCTGGGGCAATTGCTTCACTTTATTATTTAATTATTGTCCCCCATGTATCAAAACGGGATGGTGCTGCACGTATGCAGGTCATGTTAGATATTATTGGTTCTGCTGATGATTATGCGCGCGGCATTCGTGATAATCGAATATATGGGCAACAATCAGGCGCTTTAACTGCCTATACCCAATCAGCACAAAATTTCACTCAAAATATGGTGTCTTGGGTGAGTAAAGTCGCAACACTCGCTGCTGTTGCCACTGCATTACTACAAGCTGCTGCAACCTTTGCCATAGCCTATCTCGTGGCTT
This sequence comes from Acinetobacter sp. 1294243, assembly GCF_000588015.1. Classification (NCBI taxonomy): domain Bacteria; kingdom Pseudomonadati; phylum Pseudomonadota; class Gammaproteobacteria; order Moraxellales; family Moraxellaceae; genus Acinetobacter; species Acinetobacter sp. 1294243. The sequence goes on along the minus strand of NZ_JFXG01000002.1, from coordinate 392,483 downwards.
ATCAATACGACAGCATGACCTTGGCTGCAACACTTTTCTTTAGTTTGGCCATCGTGACACCTTCACTACGTTTAGGGCATGGTCTTGATTATGTTGCTGCTGGGCGAGCTGCAGCTAGTCGTTTATCTGCATTCTTAAAAGAGCCAGTACTCTCATCGGGCAATCTACAACAGATTGAGCAAGATGTAACACTCGAAATAGTTAATGCAAGCTTTACAATTGAAAATCAAAAAGTATTGGATCGATTAAGTTATTCATTTCCAAAAAATTCAATGACTGCAATTACAGGGCCAAGTGGAGTTGGGAAAACAACCTTACTGCGAGCACTTGCTGGGTTCGCTGTATTGCAAGAAGGTGTCGTTCAATTAGCAAAAACAGATATTTTGCAATTACATGAAAAACTAAGACATGAAAAGGTTTTGTTTATTCCACAAGGTGGAGATGTATTACCGGCCACAGTAAGAGAAAACTTATCCTTATCTGCCGTTAATGCAAATGATGAACAACTTGAGCAGGCATTACTCAAGGCCCAATTAAAAGTAGATTTAAATGCAGATGCAACTTTACTTTCAGGTGGTGAAAAACAGCGCATAGGAATAGCGCGTGCGTTTTTATCCTCAGCTCCTATTATTTTATTAGACGAGCCAACGAGCGCACTCGACCAGACCAATGCGACAAAAATAATATTGGAATTAAGCCACTTAGCTAAAAACCAGAATAAAACCATCGTCATGGTCACTCATGATCTTGCCTTAGCTGCTCATGCCGACAACAGGTTAGTGCTTAAAGGCCCAACTGACTCAGGGAAATCTTTATGAATACTCCTGCTAAATTAAATAAAGATCAGATTTTTTCGATGCTTCCTCGTGCAGCCAAGCAAAAATTAATTATTGTTGGTATCGGATGGATCATTGTTGCCGCAATTGAAGCAATCGCATATACCGTCTTGGCATTTGCAATTGTCAATCAATGGTCTCCAAGTTGGGTTCTCATCAGTGCAATTGCAGCAATATTAGTGACAGTTATAGTCACTCGTGCTGGCTTCCTTACTGGTGTGCGTTTAGCAGGAGACCTATTTGCTGAGTTAGGCAAATCTTTAGCTCGTGCCAAGCTCTCTTGGTTTACCAATGAACAGCGTGCTCAGATTAAGACAATTGCTGGACAGGGAATTCCTGGGTTTATGAGTATCCCTGCTCATCAATTGCAAACCTTTTTACATGCGCCTTTTATGCCTTTATTTCTAACAATAGGAATAGGCCTGCTTGCTGGAGCAGGCGTAGCATTTGTCGCTTTAGGCTTACTTTTACTCTCTTTATTTGCTCAATTCCTAGCACAACGTGCACTCATGCATATTGATAAAAAACGTAATACTGCCGATTTAGCTGCTTCACAAGCAACGTTGGAATTGGTTGATCATGTTGAGTTATTACGCACAGCCTCGGGACCAGAACGTGCGGTCCAAAGGCTAGAACATCGTTGGGAAGAGCAAGAAGAGACTTTAGTACGGATTAATCGTGCTGCTGCATTTGCAAGTTTTGTTGCAACCTTGGCAAGTGTTTTACCGATTGCTGGGATGGCAACATATCTGGTGATCGCTGGAGTCAATCATGCTGCTTTGGTATTGGCATTACTCGTCTCAATTGGACGTGCAGCAGCGCCGTTAGGTGAACTTGCTACCGCAGGGTTGCATATCAATGATTTGTTTGCCGCACTGCGCAATTTTAATCAGATCACCCATCCACCTGAGTTGCCTGAGCCATTACACCCTCAAATTCCTACTGGCCATCATATTTCGATACAAGACGTTAGCTATGCGCCAGCAATTGAAAATATATCTCTCGACATCGCATCGGGGAGCAGAGTATGGGTTACCGGACCAAGCGGTAGTGGTAAGAGTACTTTACTTGAATTGCTTACAAGGTTTGATGATCCACAAAGAGGAAAAATTACCCTTGGTAGCATAGCTCTTGATCAAATGAAATATGAAGATTTGGTTTCGAATATCGCTTATGTCACACAAGAACCTATTTTGTTCACAGGAACACTGGCTGAAAATATCCGTTTAGGAAAACCTGATGCAACTGATGATGAAATAGAAAAGGCTGCAAGAGATGCCGCATTAGGCGCAATGATTGACCGTAGTTCAGAAGGAATTAATCAATCGGTGGGTAAGCAAGGCACCGCATTGTCTGGTGGTGAACGTCAGCGGGTCGCAATTGCGCGAGCATTACTCAAAAATGCGCCGATTTTAATACTTGATGAAGCTACCTCTGCTTTGGATGAAGAGACTGAGCAGGAAATCGTTACAACGATACGTACTCTTTCTTCTACGGTTATTTTTGTGACACATCGTGATTCAGCCATTTGGCAACCGACTCAAACTATAAATTTAGCTTCAATTTCTGTTTAAAAAATAGCGCAGAAACCTGATTTAAGCATTTTTTATAAAAGAAAAATGCTTAATATTTGGAGAATTCTTAAATGAATAAACCTCAATATAATATGTTCTGTTTACCGCCTGCGGGGAGTAGCGCGAGTATTTATCATCCATGGAAAAAGCAGATCTCTGACAATATTCGTATTATTCCCATTGAATATTCGGGGCATGGTATAAAAATAAATGAACCACTGATCGATGATCCTGATCTATTGGCTATGCAAATTGCCAATGAAATACAAGCTTATTCAGACACACCGTTTATTTTATTTGGACATAGTGTAGGAGGTGGCTTGATTTGGAAAGTACTCAATTATTTGAATGGAAAAACCATAATTGATCAGTTGAGATTAATCGTTATAAGTAGCCGACCTGAGCATCACTATATTCAACATATGCGGTACAAGCATGAGTTAACTGATGAAAAAATTATTGATGAATTAAAACGATACAATAATTTTCCTGATGAAATTTTAAATAATCAGGATGCACTCACATTCTTTCTCAAAATCATTCGTAACGACTTCTATCTTAGTGATCAATTGCTTAGCGAGAACATACACAAGACTGAGGTTCCGATCGTTGCATTTTATGGCAAACAGGACCCTGATATTCCTAACAAAAGAATAATGGATGCATGGCAACAACACACAGAAAATTGGTTAGGAAGTATTGAGTTTGAAGGGGACCATTTCTACTTTCTCAATCCCGAGACCCGACTAAAGATGCTTAAAAACATTGCTGCCATCGTTGAAACATTGACCGTGAATATTGAATAAAGTACAGGCTATGAATACGGAGAAGCAGTTAAGTAGAAGGGCTAACTCATGTCTGGATGAAATAAATATTCAATATGAAAAGCTAACAGCTTTCGGGCTAGATATACATAAAGTCCAGCTCAGTGAAATCAAAGAAATACCTCAGCTTGATCATATCTATCAGGAGCTGAATATATTTCTTCCACCGAAGATAAAAAACTCACGCTTCATTCGACAATTAGAATTCTTGACGGGACGCTTAGCAGCAAAATATGCATTACAAAGCCTCAATTTAGAACATTCTATTGTCTATCAAGGTAGACATGGGGAACCCCTATGGCCCGAAGGAGTGATAGGTGGGATTAGCCATGTTGGATCAAAAAAATCATGTCATGCCATCGCATATGCTAGAAATACCACGGCTAAAGAAAAAATATTTGGAATCGATATAGAGTCTCAAAAACATCATATTTTTTTTCAAAAGAAAGATGAGTTTTATGATGTTTTTCTAAATAAAAATGAACAAGCAGAAATTGAAAAGCTGCAAAAAAAACAAGCATATTTATATTTGGTAATATTCTCTGCTAAAGAAAGTATCATTAAAGTAATTTATTTAAAATATAAGCAAATTATTGATTTTAAAAATATAAATTTTAAACAACTAGATGGCGAGTTTCTTTATTTTTATCTTAGTCAAGAAAGTTCAATCGGGATAAATCTAGAGATTAAAGTTCAATTTTTTTATACAAATAACGAGATAATTACAATTTCTTGCATTGAAAACTAATTTTATTATTGATAATAATAATCATTTGCATTAATGTGTGTTTCAGTATTTTTATACTCCTATATTTAAAAAGAAGTACTACAGAATTTGCTTGAAAAAAAATCAATGTGAGAGGTGATATACAGATGATGCAGACTCAAATATCAGTAGAGCAAAATTTAGATCATATCGGTCAAAAGAAATTTTCATGTTTCTCTACGAAAAATTATTATCTCGAAGTGAACGAATTCGTTAAAACGCTAAATACACCTGCAGCAAATACCGCACTATTTAATGATGAGATTGCAAAATGTTTTGAAGAAATTAAAAAGCAAGGCCATCAAAATCCAGTTTTAATTGGTGCTATACCTTTTGATATTACAAAGAAAAGTAGCTTAAATTTTTATGCTGATCATAAAAAAATAACACAAGCATCTTCTACGATTAACTCATTAAAAAAACGTAATAACATTGAGGTAATTAATAAATCATTACTCATTCAACGCCAAAAATTTGAAGGTACAGTACAGTTAGCTTTAGATGCTTTTGAAAAAAAGAAGGTAGAAAAAGTTGTTCTTTCTCAGGCTGTTGAATATGAGTTTAACCATCATCAAGAGCCAGAAAATTTATTGGCTGCTTTATTAAAACAAAATCCAAATGCTTATAATTTTGTGATTCCAGTAGAACATAATAATTATATTCTAGGCGCAAGCCCAGAACTGCTTTTATCAAAACAAGGTCGTATTGTAACCAGTAATCCTTTGGCCGGTTCTAGGCCCAAATCACCGATTTCTGAAAAAAATTTCGTCAGCCAACAAGAATTAAATCATTCTGAGAAAGACCAACATGAACATCGAATTGTGGTTGAAAATATTATTAGAAATTTAGCCACTCATTGTGTAGAGCTTAAGGTTTCTGAATTTCCAGATATTTTAGAAACATCAACAATGCTGCATTTATCATCAGAATTCCAAGGTATGCTCAAACAACAGGCACCGAATGCATTAAACCTTGCATTAGAATTACATCCAACACCAGCGGTTTGTGGTTCACCAACTCATGTTGCTAAGCAGTTTATTTTAGATCATGAAGGTTATGACCGACATTATTACACGGGGTTAGTAGGCTGGATGGATGCCGAGGGTAATGGAGAATGGGTAGTGACGATTCGATGTGGTCTACTCAGTGAAAATAAAATGCGCTTATATGCTGGTGCGGGGATTGTGGAAGGATCAGATGCTGAAGCTGAATGGTTAGAAACAGAAGCTAAAATGCAAACCATGTTGAATATTCTAAATACAAAAATTGCTGTGTAATTAGTAAACCTAGGCTGGTTTTATTTTTATAATCAAAACAATAACTAAGTATTCTAGTGAGATATAGTAAAAATTTAATAAAAAAGCCTGCGTAAAGCAGGCTTTCTTTTTAGATGGATTACTCAAGGAATTTAACAGTTACGCCTGAACGTACTTTATTACCTAAATCGTTAGCATCCCAGTTCGTTAAACGGATACAACCGTGAGAAGCTGTTTTAGAAATTAAAGACGGGTTTGGTGTTCCGTGAATACCAAAAGATTTTTTACTTAAACCAATCCAGATATTACCTACAGGTGCATTTGGACCAGGTGGTAAAGAAAGAGGTTTCAAGTTTTTACCTTGAATAAAGTTTGATGGTGAGTAGCTATACCAAGGATTACGAGCCACACCAACTACCTTGTAAGTACCGGTCGGAGAAGGCGTATCAGTACTGCCAATTGTTGCAGGAAATGACGCAATCATTTGGTTACGGCTATTGAAGAGATACAATTGTTTTGCACCTTTATGCGCAATAATCAAATGAATGTCTTCTGGTAAATCATTGCGTACGTTTGGAACAATGATTTTTTCACCCGCTTTTTTGAATGTTGCTGTTGGATTGATTGTTTTTAAGAAAGCTTCATCGATATGAAACTTTTCGCCCAACATTTCGCTAACACGAGTGTAATACAAACCTTTCATTTTAGCCTGTAAAGCATAATCAGAAGGAATTGATTGTGCATATGGGCCTTTTAAATCAGCATCAGTAATGGTGTATTCAATAAATGAAGGTTTTGTTTGCTTAGCAACTAATGCATCCCAAGTTTCTTTAGTCAGTTCACCAGTAGGTGATAAACCATTCATTTGCTGGAATGAAGAGATTGCTTTTAAAGTGTTTTTGCCACTCATACCGTCAATTGCACCTGGTGATGCATGTGCATTATTTAGCATGACGTGAGCACGAGCGTAAACTGGAAACTGGCCTTTACCAATATTTTCATACCATTCAGCCGAATTTAAGCTATCTAATGTCCAAGAAACTGCTGGAGCTGAAGTCTTTGCAGTTGTTGTGGTCGTTTTAGCTACGGCTACCGGTGCTGAAGCGGCAATACCTGAATCAGCATTTTGGTCTTCAGTTTTTTGCAAATTTTGTAATGTTGTTGACGCTCGATTTAAGTCACTTTGTTCTTGAGCGGTAATTTGTGTCGAAGCTTGAGCTTTTACAGTTGAAGCTGCATCTACTGCTAAAGGATCAATCGGATCTTCTACAGGAGCTGATACCTTTTTAGGGTTCAGGGGTTGCTCAGTTGTTGAAGCAGCAAAAGCAACATTAGCAATAATACAACTTAAACTCATAGCGAGTAATGAGCGAACAAACATGTAATTCAACCTTAAGAATTTTCATATAAGCAATAGGGGCATGATCTAATCTAAAATTGCATAAAATTACCAATAACTCATCTCTATGAGCCCAAGATTGGCAATTTAGTGGTTAAAAGAATATCAATAGACCCGATGTAACATGTTGCAAGTATTGCAGAAAACCTTGCTGCTTGCAGTAGACTTTTGTGTAAATATGCATTTTTTAGTAGATTGACGAGTTTTTTGTGTGAAATTGAAATTATAAAAATCTCTATGTTTTTGATATGATGCTGCCACATAAAGAATATAGAGATTGGTAATGACGACTTTGAAAAATGATCGTTTCCTACGAGCTTTGTTACGCGAACCTGTAGATACCACACCGGTATGGATGATGCGTCAAGCAGGACGTTATTTGCCTGAATATCGTGAAACACGTTCAAAAGCAGGCGACTTTCTATCTCTATGTAAAAATACAGAATTTGCTTGTGAAGTGACTTTGCAGCCTTTACGCCGTTACGATTTAGACGCAGCAATTTTATTTTCAGATATTTTAACAATTCCTGATGCATTAGGCTTAGGGCTTTATTTTGAAACGGGTGAAGGCCCTAAGTTTCAAAAAACTGTTCGTACTGAACAAGATGTCGCGAATTTACCCAAGCTAAATGCAAAGTCAGACCTTGATTATGTGATGAATGCAGTAAGCACAATTCGCTCTGCTTTAGGTGGCCAAGTTCCACTGATTGGTTTTTCTGGTAGTCCTTGGACATTAGCAACGTATATGGTTGAAGGGGGTTCAAGTAAAGAGTTCCGTTTTACCAAGCAGATGATGTACGCGCAACCAGAAATTTTGCATGCTTTACTTGATCATCTAGCAGATTCAGTTACTGACTATTTAAATGCTCAAATTGATGCAGGTGCTCAGGCTATCCAGATCTTTGATAGCTGGGGTGGGGCATTAGCACATCGTGAATATGTCGAATTCTCTTTAAACTACATGAATAAAATCATTGCTGGTTTGCAACGTGAGAAAGATGGTCGCCGTATTCCTGTTATTGTTTTCACTAAAGGTGGCGGTCAATGGTTAGAGCCAATGATTACGACTGGTGCAGATGCATTAGGTTTAGATTGGACTACTCCACTTAATACAGCTCGTAATATTGTGTCGGGACGTGTAGCGCTACAAGGTAATCTTGACCCTGCTGTTTTATATGGCTCGGCTGCTTCAATTGAAAAAACTGTAAAAGCAATGTTAGACGATGCTTATGCAAACGGTGAAAAAACAGGTTACGTTGCTAACTTAGGCCACGGTATTACCCAGTGGGTAGACCCTGCGCAACCAAAAATCTTTTTAGATACAGTACATGAGTATAGTGCTAAATATCTAGGATAGTTTTTTGTGCGCCATCTCACTTTACCAATTCATTTTATCGGCAAGGCTGTTTCGGCAGCCTTGTTTGGTATTCTACTTTTAATTGCTTTTGCTTTAACAGCACCGATGGGAAGCCATGAATATATGGGTTTTTATCGTTATGATTATTTACTCATCTATGCAGTGCTGATTCAGATCTGTCTTTTATATTTAAAACTTGAATCATGGGCAGAAGCTAAAGTTATTGCTTTATTTCATGTCATGGCGATGGTCATGGAAATATTTTTAACGCATCCTGCGATTGCATCATGGCAATATCCTCAGCCTGCGGTATTTAAAATTTTAACTGTGCCTTTATTTGCAGGCTTTATGTATTCGGCTGTAGGTAGTTTTTTTGCGCGATCACTCCGATTATTTAAGGTTTCTTTTGAAAAACTTCCAAGTTTTGGAACGATGCTTTTACTCGCATTTTTCTCATATATAAACTTTATGAGTAAATTTTTTGTACCTGATATTCGCTATATTTTATTTGCGATCAGTATTTTTATTTTTTGGAAGACCAAACTTTATTTTCAGCTAAATGAATATAAATTTAAAATCCCGATGTTACCTGTATTGTTGACCCTCGCTTTTCTAATCTGGATTGCTGAAAATATTAGTACTTTTTATAAAATCTGGCTCTATCCAAGTCAGGTAGATGCTTGGCATATGGTAGGTTGGGGTAAACTGGGGTCATGGTATTTATTATTACTTTTAAGTTTGGTTCTCGTGCTTAAAATATTAGGTCATCGAGATAATCAAGGTAACTGGAATCTAAGGTAAATTTTTTCGTTAGCACTTTTCATCATATTATTTATTTTTTAATTGCTAAATCACAGCCTTCTCGCTATCTTTAATATCGTGTAATAAGAATTACACATAACAATACATAAGAAACAATCAATAATGATTTTGGAGATATACATCTATGTTAAAAAAATTAGCTTTAGCTGCTTTGTTAGCAGCTGGTTCAAGTGTTGCTATGGCTGATAACGATGTAGGTTGTGGTGTGGGTACGCAAGTATGGGCTGGCCAAAAAGGAGTGGTGCCTAAAATTCTTGCTGCAACAACAAATGGTATTTTTACTAACCAATTACTAGGGATTACTTTTGGTACTTTAGGCTGCCGTCAAGGCGGAACAGTAACTGCGCAAGTGGTTACATTCACAAATGAAAATGCTGAAGCTTTAGCACGTGATATGGCAGTAGGCCAAGGTGAAAGCCTGAACGTACTTGCTGAGTTAATGCAAATCAAACCTCAAGACAAAGATCGTTTCTTTAAAGTTTCAAAAGCAAACTTTGGTGAAATCTATTCTGCAAATAATCAAAATACGCTTCAAGTTTTAGCATCATTACAAACAGTAATGGCTAAAGATGACGTTTTAAAAGCTTACGTATAAGTTTGAAACTGAAAACCCTGTCGTATGGCAGGGTTTTTCTTATATTTAATGATAAAAATTGATGAGCTTAATGAAGTCAGTTGTTTTAGTTTTTGCCTCTTTGGCAGTGAATATTGCTTATTCAGCAGATATAAATCCATCTATTCAAAAATATTGGTCAATTGCAGAACAACAAAATCTAGATCAAGACATTACATGGCAAAGGCTGATGTATGCCAATAAAAATCAGAAAAGTGAGGTTACTTATTCTGGCTATTTCTTATCAGAAAATGGAAAAAATAACTTAAAAGAAGAACTAAAAGCTGACATTTCAGCATTATTTGTGCCTGCTCAAGATAATCAGTCGATTCGTTGTAAGTTTCCGGCACGTAGTCAATGGCTCATGCAAAAAGTCGGCATTCAAGAAAATGAATTGCCTCAAGTAAAGTGTACCGAATTTGAAAACTGGATTGGGCAGATTAAGCCTCATAAAGCGACCTTAATTTATGCGACCGATTTTATGGGCAATCCTAGCTCAATGTTTGGTCATACGTTATTGCGTTTGGACCCAAAAGATCAACAGCAGTTAAACCTTGTCTCTTACGCCGTAAACTATGCAGCAACTGTGGCAGGCAACGACAACTGGTCATATGCATGGAAAGGTTTAACGGGGCAGTATCCAGGCGAATATTCATTGATGCCTTATTATCTTAAGGTAAAAGAGTATGGTGATTTTGAAAGCCGCGATTTGTGGGAATATGAGTTAAATCTATCACCTGAAGAAACTCGGTTTTTAGTAAGCCATATTTGGGAAATGCAACATGTGAGCTTTCCTTATTATTTTGTGAGTGATAACTGTGCCTATCGATTGTTGGGGTTAGTGGATTTAGTAAAACCTGAATCTAACTTGCAAGAGAAATTCACCTATGCATCGATTCCAATGGAAACCATTAAATCGATGCAGCAGCAGGGGCTCACCAAAGCTCCTGTATATCGACCTGCTTTAGAAACCCAATTATTGGCCCAAGCTCATCAGCATGGCGCCTCACTGGCGAAGGTGGCTCATCAAATTGCGATGCTGCCTATACAGCAGTCTTCTCAGATTTTAAAATCATTTACTGAGCAGGATCAGGCTAAAATCCTCGAGATGGCTTACGATGATTTATATCTACAGTTTATTGGTCGTAAAGTTGAAGAAAGCATTGCTCAGCCGCAGTTACGTCAGCTTTTAGCACTCAGAAGTCAGATTGATTTAGATAAGCAACGTCAAGAACCAAAAAGACCAACAAAGGAGCCGACTCAAGGCCATAACGCACGTAATCTTTCATTAAAAGCTGGTGAGGTTCAAGGCGATAAGTTTATCGAACTTGGTCATCGCCAAGCCTATCATGATTTAATAGATCCTCAAGGAGGCTATCGTGCAGGTACTCAATTACTATTTTTAAATGGTAATGCACAGTGGCGAGATGACCATTTAAAACTAGAACGTCTTGATCTGTTAGAAGTGAACTCTTATAACCCGATTCAACCATTTAAAACACCACTGAGTTGGGGTTTTAACTTAGGTTGGCGTCAAGAAGCTATTCATGATGGAAGCTTTAGTGAAGACAAACAACACGGCGTAGCAAGCTTTAATGCTCAGGTCGGTTACAGTCTTGCAGACTATGGGCGAAAGCATATTTGCTATGGACAAGTACAGACCTACGTACAAACAGGTTCAAATCTAGATAAAGGGTGGCGCGTAGGTATGGGGCCAACTTTAGGTTGTATGAATCAATGGTTTGAGCGTTTCAACTCTGTGGTGCAAATTGAATTGCCATATTGGGAAGATCAAAACCAATGGAATTTGAGAGTAAATACTCAGTGGCAATATGTGATTAATCGCAATAATGCTGTTCGATTGAATTGGGACTATGAGCAACAAAACCATCAAGACTGGATGAAATCAAGTCTAGGATATGTTTGGTTCTTTTAAAGAATAAATGTATAAAAAAAGAGAAATGAGTTTATTCATTTCTCTTTTTTTGTTTTTAAACAAGACGATTATTTCTTTATTGCATTTAATACTGCATACGCTGCCTTAATGCGTTCTTCATTTGGAATACGTTTATTGGTTAACATGACTAAGCCAATATTTTCTTTAGGAATGAACACGACATAAGTTCCGAAACCATTGGTTGAACCAGTTTTGTGGAACATCTTAACTGAAGGTTCTTTTGAAATGGCAGTCACTTTATTAGGCTTCATCACAATTTGTTCTGAATTACTGTCTAATAAAGTTTGTAAAAGCGCTGGATAAGAAAATTCTTCCCAACCAAGTGCCTGATACATCGTGCCGACTTGGTAGAAACCTTGATGTGTTTCATTAATTGCACGTTGAATATCTTTCGGATATTTCTGTGGGTTGAGGTTGGCATTAATAAACTTAAGCATATCGGGTAGCGTCGATTTAACCCCATATGCTGGAGCATCTAGTGGACCAGGGTTAACACGAATTGGCTGATTTTCTTGGTTATAGCCAAAAGCATAGTTTTGCATCTGAGTTTTAGGAACATTTACATAGCTATGTTTTAAGCCAAGATCTGGAAAAATTGTTTTTTCTAAGACTTGGTCGAAAGGTTTATTCATAGACAATGCCACAACTTTTCCAAATAAACCAATGCTTGGATTTGAATATTGTCTATATTCACCGATTGAGTTTTTAGGTTTCCAGTCTTTGAAAAAAGTTAAAACTTGTTGGTCTGTTTGTACTTCATCTGGGAACTGCAAGGCAAGGTTACCACTTGTATACGTTGCGAGTTGAAGTAAGTTAACTTGGTCAATCGGTGTGTTTTTTAGTTTTTTCCAATATTTACCAGGCGTATCGTCAAAAGAGATTTTTCCTTTATTTTTTGCATATCCACCTGCTGTTGCGGTAAATAATTTACTAACTGAACCTAGCTCAAAAATGGTACTGCTATTTACAGCTTTTTTATCTTGAACAGATTGAAGACCATAATACATTTCATACTTTTTATTATTTTGAATAACACCCACAGCCATACCTGGCACATCATATTTTTCTAATAACGGTTTAAAGTTCTGATCTACCAGTTTTTTAATTTCTTGTTCTTTTGATGTATTGCCCGCATAAATTGATGTATTAAAAATAAAAAGAGGAGATAAAAGTAAGCAAGAAATCTTGTTAAATCGCATGATTAACTCATAAATTATTTAAAATTAAAGATGCGTACTTTTATAACAAAAATCACCTAATTTAATTGTTATGTTTTATAGGTTAAGTACTTTAAATAGATATAAAAAAAGCCCAACTTCGGCGGGCTTTTATTTTGGCAGTAAAACCGGATTAATAGCTTTCTGGTACTGCACTTAAAAATTCACGACGCGCTTCTTTGTCGGTTTTAAAATCGCCGACAAATGAAACTGTACGGGTTGTAGATTCTTGTTTACCTACACCACGCATCATCATACACATATGTGCTGAATCGATGACTACAGCAACACCGCGAGCACCAGTCACTTCTGCGACAGCTTCTGCGATTTGTTGAGTCAGATTTTCCTGAATTTGCAAACGGCGAGCAAACATCTCGGTAATTCGTGCAAATTTAGATAGACCGAGAACTTTGCCTTCCGGTAAATAGGCAACATGAACACGGCCGTAGAATGGGAGGAGATGATGTTCGCAAAGCGAATAGAATTCAATATTCTTCACCAATACCATTTCATGGTTATCTGATGGGAAAACAGCATTATTGGTGACTTCTTCTAAAGTTTTACTATAGCCAGAAGTTAAATATGAAAAAGCTTTAGCCGCACGCACAGGCGTATCTTTAAGGCCGGGACGATCAAGATCTTCACCGACGGCAGTCAGGATATTTGCGTACGATTGCTGCATTGACATAAGACGTATAAATTTACTCTATTAGACAAGCTCGGCATTGTATCAGAAACATGACCTGATGTTCATAAATCCTCGCACTATATTTATTTTGGTTTTGCGCAAGCTTAATAAAAGATGAATAAATTTCATGTTTTTTATCGTTAATAGTCAAGTGTTTGGACATGAAATGTGCGCTTAATATTGGTAAGTTCTAAATGATCGCGTAATGGCATCATATTTGCACAGAAGCATTATTATAAAGCATAAGGATAAAACATGTTAGAACGTCCAATCACCTTCTTTTTCCGTGGTGGTCAGCAGCAAGTAGAAAATGTAGTACCCACAATGACGGTTTTACAATTTCTACGAGAATATACCCAAACTGGTAAGACTAGGCAGACTGGTACAAAAGAGGGATGTGCTGAGGGCGATTGTGGTGCATGTACAGTAGTGATTGGTGAACTGGTCAATGACAACCTGCAATTACGCAGTGTGAATGCGTGTATTCAGTTTTTACCGACTTTAGATGGTAAGGCCCTATTTACAGTAGAAGACCTTCGTAGCTTATTGCCTGTACAAGATGGGACACTTCATCCGGTACAACAGGCAATGGTCGATATGCATGGCTCACAATGCGGTTTTTGTACACCCGGTTTTATCATGTCGTTATGGTCAATGTATGAAAATGAACAAAATTCTCCAAGCAAAGATAAAATCAGTGATTATCTTTCTGGAAACTTATGTCGCTGTACAGGCTATCGCCCTATTTTAGATGCAGCACAAAAAGCATATGACTATCCGCGCGTTTTATTAAACCGTCAAAAAATAATTGATGTATTAAAAGAGATCAGAACATTACCTGCATTGCATTTAAATGATCATGGTCAACAATTTTTTGCACCAAAGACTTTGCAAGATTTTGCCGTATTGCGCTTGCAGTTGCCGCAAGCGCGTATTGTTGCGGGTAGCACAGATGTCGGTTTGTGGGTAACAAAGCAGGGCCGTGATTTGGGCGATATGCTTTATATTGGCCAGGTTGAAGAACTCAAAAAAATTGTAGTCACAGATAATGCTTTAACGATTGGGGCAAACGTCAGTTTGAGTGATGCACTCATTAAAATTTCAGATTTTTATCTCGACTTTCAAGAATTGCAGCGCCGTTTTGCTTCCATGCCGATTAAAAATGCAGGAACTCTAGGTGGAAACATTGCCAATGGTTCGCCTATTGGCGACTCAATGCCAGCATTAATTACGCTAGGTACACGATTGATTTTGCGTGTAGGTGTGCAGACCCGTGAAATTGCCTTGGAAGACTTTTATTTAGATTATCAAAAAACAGCATTACAACTTGGTGAGTTTGTTGAGACGATTGTTATTCCGCTTCGCGAAGGGCAGACGCGTTTTAAATTTGCTAGCTATAAAATTGCCAAACGTTTTGAGCAAGATATTTCTGCGGTATGTGCGGCCATTTCATGTGAGTTAGATATTCATCATGTCGCTCACAATGTCAGAATTGCTTTTGGTGGCATGGCGGCTATTCCCAAACGTGCAAAATATGCAGAAACCATATTGGAAGGTCAGCAAATTACAGCAGAATTGATCGTTCAGGCACAGCAGGCCTTGTCGCAAGACTATCAGCCTTTAGATGATGGACGTGCTAGCTCGGCATATCGATTACACGTCGCGAAAAACTGTTTACAGCGTTTTTATGTAGAAAAAGTTCTGTCTCAAACGATCACTCGTGTGAATGACTTGATTGCTATGGTGGAGATCTAAGATGAATCAAACCATTGACTTAAGTGTTTCTAAAAAATCTGCTAAAGCAGGCGACTCGATTCCACACGAAAGTGCACATTTACATGTGACTGGGCAAGCAACCTATATTGATGATTTACCCGAGCTTGAAAATACCATGCACCTAGCTGTCGGATTTTCAAATTGTGCCAAAGGCAAAATCAGTAAGTTTGATTTGGATGCAGTACGTCAGGCTGATGGTGTCTATGCAGTTTTTTCTGCAAAAGATATTGAGGTTGAAAATAATTGGGGGCCAATTGTTAAAGATGACCCAATTTTTGCCGAAGAGCAGGTCGAATTTTATGGACAAGCCTTGTTTGTGGTTGTGGCCGAGAGTTATCAGCAAGCCCGTCAGGCAGTTTGCTTAGCAAAAATTGAGTATGTGCCCGAAACTCCAATTTTAACGATTCAAGATGCGATTGAAAAAGAATCGTGGGTGTTGCCACCTGTTGAATTTAGCCATGGTGAAGTTGAACAGGCTTTTCAAAACGCAGCCCATCAACTTTCAGGAGCGATTGAGCTGGGTGGGCAAGAGCATTTTTATCTTGAAGGACAGATTTCATATGCGATTCCACAAGAAAATCAGAGCTTAAAAATTTATTGCTCGACACAACACCCAACCGAAATGCAGTTACTGATTTGTCATGCATTAGGCATGAATATGCATCAGGTCAGTGTGGAAAGCCGTCGTATGGGCGGTGGTTTTGGTGGTAAAGAGTCGCAGTCGGCACAGTGGGCATGCATTGCATCTTTGGCAGCGAAAAAAACAGGTCGTCCGTGTAAATTACGCTTGGATCGTGATGATGACATGAGTGCTACAGGCAAACGTCACGGTTTTGCTTATGAGTGGTCTGTAGCTTTTGATGACAGTGGTGTTCTGCAAGGCTTAAAGGTACAACTGGCTTCAAACTGCGGTTTTTCGGCTGATCTTTCTGGGCCAGTGAATGAACGTGCGATTTGCCATATTGGCAACGCTTATTATTTAAATGCAGTTGAGCTACGTAACTTACGTTGTAAAACCAATACTGTTTCTAATACCGCATACCGTGGTTTTGGTGGACCGCAAGGCATGTTTGTCATCGAAAATATTATTGATGACATTGCTCGTTATTTAGATTGTGATCCGGTTGAAATTCGGCAACGTAATTTCTTTGCCGAACAGCCTGGCGCTGGACGTGACCGTATGCACTATGGGGCAGAAGTCCGTGATAATGTTGCACCAAAATTGGTAGCCGAATTATTGCAAAGTAGTGATTATGCGAAACGCAAACAAGACATTTATGCCTTTAATCAGAACAATGACATCATTAAGCGTGGTATTGCGTTAACCCCATTAATGTTTGGTATTTCGTTTAATGCCGTACATTACAATCAGGCAGGTGCACTGGTGTATGTGTATATGGATGGCACTGTTGCGATTACGCACGGTGGTACAGAAATGGGACAGGGGCTATATACTAAAGTACGTCAGGTTGCTGCGCATGAGTTGGGTTTACCAATCGATAGCGTTCGTTTAATTGCAACCGATACTTCTCGTGTGCCAAATACTTCGGCAACTGCAGCATCGAGTGGCGCGGATTTAAATGGTAAAGCTGTTCAAAATGCTTGTATTAAAATTCGTGAGCGTCTGGCAAAACTTGCAGCTGAAATAAGTGACAGTGACGCTAACCAAATCCACTTTGAAGATAGTATGGTTTCAACAGTGAATGGTCATTCATGGACTTTTCCTGATTTGGTTCAACGGGCATATATGGCACGTGTACAACTATGGGACAGCGGTTTTTATAAAACGCCAGAAATTCACTATGATCAGGTCAACCATTTGGGGCGTCCATTTTTCTATTATGCCTATGGTGCAGCAGTCAGTGAGGTCGCAATAGATACGCTAACTGGGGAAATGAAAGTATTACGTGCTGACATTTTGCATGATGTCGGGCAGTCAATTAACCCTGCAATTGATATTGGGCAAATTGAAGGTGGTTTTGTTCAAGGGATGGGATGGCTTACGACAGAAGAGCTGTATTGGCAGCCGCATGGACCACACGCAGGCCGTTTGTTTACCCATGCGCCTTCAACTTATAAAATCCCGACGAGTGTAGATATTCCTCATATTTTTAATGTCAAACTATTCAATAATCAAAATCAGGCAGACACCATTTACCGCTCCAAAGCGGTAGGTGAACCCCCATTTATGTTGGCATTATCTGTTTTCTCTGCAATTCGTCAGGCGGTACAGGCGGCTATTCCCGAAAAAGCTCCGCTCGTGCTCAATGCTCCAGCAACTGCCGAAGAAATTTTACGTGCAATTGCTATTGGACGGGGACAAGCTTTGGCTGCTCGCCCACAGGCTAAAATGTAGAAGATTATGCAACATTTACAATGGTGGACTGATTTTGTAGCGTGGCAAGTTGATGCTCTGCCTATGGTATTGGTCACAGTAGTCCGCGCTGATGGTTCAACCCCGCGAGAGGTTGGTGCATCCATGTTGTTGCGGTTTAATTTGCAAAAGCAATGGCAGCAGTCAGATACGATCGGTGGCGGGCATTTAGAGTTTCAGGCGATTGATATTGCTAAAGCAATGTTAAAAGAAACGGAAACTTGTGTGAGGCGTATTGAACGCTTTAACCTCAGTGCTCGGTTGGGGCAGTGTTGTGGCGGAGTAATGTGGTTATTGTTTGAAAAAATATCACCCGCTACGGTCACATCGGATTTATCCGTGAGTTTGCAAGCATGGCGAGTTGGAAAGCGTATATCGCGTACCGTCTCACATCAATATGCATCCACTTGGCAGACTATGGATATGAAGCAACAACCAAGTTTCGAGTTTGATTCTGACAGTAGTGAGCAATGGCAATTTAGCCAGCAGATTCAACCAAATACCATGCAAGTACTGATTTGTGGTGCAGGGCATGTGGGGGAATCAATTGTCCGTTGTTTATTACCTATTGGTGTTCGGGTGAAATGGATTGATCCACGTGATGATATTTTTCCACCAGATTTACTGCAACAGGTGCAATGCTTAACGACTGATACCTTAGAAGCCGAGATCGAGCATTTTGACCGTTTAGGCGCAATTTTAATATTAACTCATGACCATCAATTAGATTTGCAACTATGTTTTTCAGCCTTGAAACCTGCGGCAAAACCATTTGCTTATGTTGGGATGATTGGCTCAAAAAGTAAAAGGGCTATTTTTGAAAAGCGTATGCAAATACGTGGTTATACTCAGGAAACATTACAACGTTTGGTTTGCCCGATCGGGGTAGAAGGAATTTCATCGAAACAACCTGCAATGATTGCCATTGCAGTAGTTGCTCAATTATTACAGGTATTTGATGTAAAAAAATGATCCCAAAGGATCATTTTTTTTGTTCGAACTTAGGATTTTTTTCTGCACGTTTAAGCAGTACGAGAACGGCACCTGTACCACCTTGATTTTCAGGGGCACTTACAAAGGCCAAAACATCGCGGTGCTGACGTAACCATCCGTTGACATAGGTTTTTAAGACCGCTTCTGGGCCTTTACCATGCACAATTTTGATGACATTTTGATTTTCATCTTTTGCCATCTGGATAATCTGTAAAACTGCGTCACGTGCTTGTTCAATGGTACAGCCGTGTAAATCTACAGCTTCAAACCAACGCATCTTGCCTGCTTTTAAGTCTTCAAAAACCTTATGTTGCAGAGTCGCGATGCGATAGCTTAGCGTTGCTTGGCTTGCGACCGGATTTAAAGCAGCTTGCGTATCTGATAACTCGGCATGTTCGGTATCACGACCACCTTCAGCAGCTGCACGTTTCGCTAGCGTTTGTGCGTCGACTTTTCTGGCACGAGGTGTTTTTACATCGGCAACATTGCTATTGTTGATGCGTTTAACACCTGCAACAGCCTGTTGAAACAGATGGGTATCTTCCAATTCTTCAGGCTCAGCCTGAGATTTTTTAGTCTCAGGCTGATTTGTGATTTTGCTTGAATGAGGATTGGAGATTTGCTTTTTAAATTGCTTCAATAACTTTTGTTGCTCTTTAGAAAGCGATGAATCTTTATTACTCATATATCTTCATTAAACCGTTTGAGGTTGTCCAAAAAGGGCAGTAAAAGCTTGATCTGGACGTGGTTGTTTCATAAAACTTTCGCCGACCAAGAAGCTGTGAATATCATGCTCTTGCATCATGCGCACATCATCTGGTGTCGCTATACCGCTTTCAGTAATTAATAAACGTGAGGCCGGAAGTAATTTTTTCAATCGAATGGATGTATTTAAATCTACATCAAACGTTTTTAAATTACGGTTATTCACACCTAATAAACATTGCTCAGAAAGCTTTAAAGCGCGTTCCATTTCTTCTTCATCATGAACTTCAACTAGTACATCGAGTTGATGTTCAAACGCAGTTTTAGACATTTCTTCGAGTTGCTGGTCAGACAAACATGCAACAATTAATAAAATACAGTCAGCATGCAAAGCACGTGCTTCAACTACATTATATGGGTCAATCAGAAAGTCTTTACGTAAAGCAGGCAGGGCACAATGACTGCGGGCAATCGCAATATTTTCATCTGCACCCTGAAAGAAATCAACATCGGTCAGTACCGATAAACATGCTGCTCCAGCTTGCTCATAATGCTCTGCAATTTCAGCAGGATTAAAATCTGCGCGAATAATCCCTTTTGATGGAGACGCTTTTTTAATTTCAGCAATCACACCCGGACGTTTATGTTTTAAAGCATTTGCAAAGCCACGCACTGGAGTCGCAGCTTTTGCTAATTCTTCAACATCTTGCAAATTACGTTGTTTTAAACGCGCAGCAAGTTCCTCATGTTTACGGTCAACAATTTTACCTAAAATGGTATTTTGAATATTAATCATGAGAAATCCTTAATCTGCCTGAGATTGCTTTAATGTTTTGGTAAATTCAGCCAAAACACTCATTTTTTCTAAAGCCTGTCCGCCATAGATAATATCTTGAGCGAATGTAACAGCCTGAGCATAAGTTTTGGTAATGCCCGCCACATAGATGCCTGCACCTGCATTAAGCGCAATCATGTTTGCTGCTTTTTCACCAATATCGGATTTATTTTTGCTTAAAGCATCTTTAATTAACTTTAGACTTGCTGTTGCATCAGCGACAACCAAACCACTTAAAGTTTGCGACTCAATTCCCACATCTTCAGGATTAAGCGTCCACTCAGTAATTTCACCATCTTTGAGTTCGGCAATAGCAGTAGGAGCAGCAAGACTGATTTCATCAAGACCGTCTTTTGAATGAACAACCATCACGTGTTCAGCACCTAGTTGTTTCATTACTTCGGCAATTGGACGGCAAAGTTCATCTGAAAATACGCCAATCACAAATCGCTTTACACCAGCCGGGTTGGTCAGTGGGCCAAGTAAATTAAAAATACTTCGAATACCAAGTTCACGACGTGGGCCAGCAGCATATTTCATGGCTTTGTGATGGTTTGGTGCAAACAAGAAACCTACACCCATTTCACGGATACAGCGCTCGGTTTGTTGCATATCTAAATCAAGATGAATACCTGCTTGTTCAAGTAGGTCTGATGAACCTGATTTACTTGAAACGCCACGGTTACCATGTTTTGCAATGGTTGCGCCTGCTGCTGCAATGACAAAGCTTGACGCTGTAGAGACGTTAAATAAATTTTGGCCATCACCACCAGTACCCACAATATCAACTAAATGTTTGATATCACTAACATCGATCTTGATCGCAAATTCGCGCATGACACGTGCAGCAGCTGTCATTTCGTCAATGCTTTCACCTTTCATGCGTAGGCCCATCATCAAAGCACCAATTTGTGCTTCGGTTGCCTCACCTTGCATGATGCTGCGCATAATTTCTTCCATTTGAGGCTGAGTCAAATGAATGTTCTTGGTAATGTGGTTGAGCGCCTGTTGGATATTCATAGTCATGATTTACAGCATTAATGATTAAAATTTTTAGGTGAAGTTGATCAAGAGTGGGATGTTCAGCTTGTTGCGTTCCATGTTTCACTAGCTACGGGGAGCTATGTTAGCAGAAAATAACCAAAGATTTTTGTTGTTCGATACGAGTTTTAAAAAATTTGCTGGTTTATTACTTTAGTTTGATTAATAAACAGAATTTATTCATTGAAAAAGGTTTTAGTTTGTTGTGAGTTTTTATGATAAATAATTAACCATTTGGTATATCTTAAACATAAATATATCTAGGAAAAATGCGTATAAATCAGTCAAATAAAAGTGGATATAGTAGGGCGATCTTTATTTTGTCTATTAATAAATATGTATTTAAATAACTTGAAATATGTAGGAGCTTTAAAAAATAAGCGCTCATTTATTTTTGTATTTGTTGCACTGTTTCATCCACTGGAAAGCTATGCGCAAGAAGCTGTAGAGCAACCACAAAAGCAAGCTAAAACAGATAAAGTAGTCCGTGTTGCTGTGACAGGGTCTCGGATTTCAAAAGCACAAAAAGATGGCCCGACGAGTGTGACCGTAATTACCGCAGCCGATATTGAAAAACAAGGTTTTAGTAATGCATTTGATGCACTCAATAATTTGACGCAGAACACGGGTTTTGTACAAGGCGCCGATTATGGAAATACTTTTACGCCTGCGGCTAATGCTATTAGTTTACGGGGCTTAGGACCGAATCATACTTTGACTTTGATTAATGGACATCGGGTTGCAGACTATCCTGTACCGTACGATGGGTCTGTCAATTTCGTGAATTTAGCCAATATTCCCACTGCCATTATTGACCGTATTGAAATATTAAACGGTGGTGCCTCTGCAATTTATGGTTCAGATGCAATTGCAGGTGTGGTAAATATTATTCTGAAAAAGAAAACAGACGGCACACAATTTAATATTAAGGCAGGCGGAACAAAAGAAGGTGGTGAAAACTTACGTTTACAACTGAGTGGTAGTAAAACTTTAGACAAGCTCAGCCTTGTTTATGGGGTTGAACTCAGTGGCCGTGAACCGATTTGGGCAGCCGATCGAGATTTTATGTCGAGCCGAACTCGTTTGGGAGAAAAACCAGATACGGTTGTAGGTCGTAAAAATGCCAATACTGGAAAATATCTTTCCATTGGTGGGTGTCAGGCCTTTAATGGTTTATTCAAAGGTTCAGTCAGTAATATAGGACAAGCTGGTGCAGACAATTGTGCTAGTGGTTTGGCACGACCAACCTATTGGACGGTCCAAACCCAAAACCGCAGTCAAAATGGTTATCTCGGTTTAGACTATGAGTTAAATGATAAAACTCAATTGTTTGCCGATTTTTTAATTGGCGCCAATCAAATTGAAAACAATACGCGTGGTCCGACATGGACATCTTTAGGTGGATCAAGTGGTTATTTCCTCAATCAAGATTCGGGAAATTATGAAATTTGGAATCGTCGTTTTGCACCTGAAGAATTAGGCGGGGTAGAGCGAGTAAATAAAAAATGGAAAGAACTTTCTTCAAACTTAAATTTTGGAATTCGAGGCGATATTGGGGAGACGAGCTGGAGTTATGAGGCGGCCTATAATGGTTCCATCTATACCAGTCAGCTACGCCGCCAAGGCTTATTACGTTCGAATGTTGATGAATATTTCTTAGGTCAGCAACTTGGTACAGATGCAGATGGTATTCCTATTTATTCCCCTCATTTAGATCGTTTAAGTCGACCACTAACAGCAAGTGAATTTGAAAGTATTTCGCGCACAACAAAAGAAAAAGATAAATCGTGGGCACAAAGTTTAACCTTAAGTGCGAATGGTGATGTGTTTAAGTTACCTGCGGGAACTGCCAAACTTGCAGCAGTGGCTGAAATTGGGCGTCAAGGCTTTTCGATTAAGCCAGATCAGGCACTTGAAAATGGTGAGTTTTATAATGCGAGTTCTACTGGCGAATATAGCGGCACACGTACACGCCAAGCACTTGGTGCAGAATTATTCTTGCCTTTAGCAAAACCATTAAATTTAACGCTGTCTGGACGTTATGACCGTTATGCTTTGTCAGATAACAGTATTGATAAGTTAACTTTCGGTTCGGGTCTCGAGTTTAGACCACATCCGACTTTATTGGTGCGCGGTAACTACGCGACTAGCTTTCGTGCACCAGATATGAACTATCTGTTCTTAAATAAGCAAAAAGGTTATTTCGCAAGCACGACCGATTATTTACGTTGTAGCCAAACGGGACAACCTTTAGATAAATGTAGCTTTAAAGATTACTCGCCTGAGGCAAACTACACTTTAACCGGAAACAAAGAATTGAAACCTGAAGAGGGTAAATCTTATGGTGC
The DNA here is from genome assembly GCF_000588015.1 of Acinetobacter sp. 1294243. Lineage (NCBI taxonomy): Bacteria > Pseudomonadati > Pseudomonadota > Gammaproteobacteria > Moraxellales > Moraxellaceae > Acinetobacter > Acinetobacter sp. 1294243. Next base: position 369,102 of record NZ_JFXG01000002.1, on the reverse strand, counting down.
AGGTTTTGTTTGGTCGCCAACCAGTAAGTTTGATATCAGCGTCGATTACTGGGATATCAAAATTGATAATCTTGTGACCAACTTAAGTGAGGACAAAATTCTACGTTTAGAAGCAGATTGTCGTTTAGGCAACCAAGATATTAACTCTGCGGCTTGTATTGATGCATTAGCACGTGTGGAGCGTAACCCTGCAAATGCAGTTGTCGACCCAAATGTGATTAAGAATATAAATATCGTTCCGATTAATGCTGCATCAGACCATACCCGCGGGATTGATTTCACTAGCAGATGGCGCTGGAAAACAGAGAGCTTTGGTAACTTTCTCTGGACGATCAATTATAGCCGTGTACTAGAACATGAATATCAACAATCAAAAGATGGCGAGAAAGATGACTACTTAAAAGATTTAACTATTCCAGATTGGCGTGACCGTTTTAATACCAGTCTCAGCTGGAGCTTTGGAGATTGGGCATCAACAGTATTAGTTAATCGTTATGGCAAAATTCCAAACGGTGACCAAACTGTCTACCTAAGCCCAACCTATTTAGTGAACTGGAGTGGTACTTATCAAATCTCTCCAAAAGCGTCTGCTTCAATCATTATTAATAACTTGTTTGACAAAGTGAAACGAGATGACACGGGCGGTTGGCCGTATTATCCAGTAGGATCATATTCACCATTTGGCCGTCAAGGTTGGTTGGAGTTTAACTATAAATTCTAAGAATGATGTGTGGATGCAGCGAAGTGGTACAGCATTTGCTGCATCTTTTTATTTAAAACTACAGAGGATAAATCCCTTATGTTGGTCAAGCCTTCATTTAAAAAAAGATTACTACTTACAACATTATTATCTTTATCGGCGACACAGATTTTTGCATCGAATAACAGTGAACAAATCCCGATTGGTAAATTACCCGAGTGGGTCGTACCCGAATCTTATGATTTAGATTTTAAGATTGATCCCGCACAAAAAGGCTATACCGGTAAAACCACTATTCATTTAAAGCTGGCTCAAGCCATAGATCACATTTGGATTCATGGTAAATCTTTGATGGTGAAAGATGTGAGTATTACATCGGCAGAGGGCGTCAAAACCAAAGCAAAATATGAGCAAGCCTCCGAGGTAGATGGGGTGAGTAAAATTAAATTTGCCAAAACCTTGCCCGCAGGACAGTATCAACTCGTTCTAGATTTTAATGCAGCGTATGACCAGCAACTTGACGGTATTTATAAAATTGAGTTTGAGGGTAAACCTTATGTGATGACTCAAATGGAAGCAATTAGTGCACGCCAGTCATTTCCGTCATTTGATGAGCCACGTTTTAAAACGCCGTTTAATATTCGTTTGACGATTCCAAGCAAATATTCAGGTTTTGCCAATACTCAACAAACATCTGAGCAAGCAGATAAGTCAGGTTGGAAAACACTCAGTTTTGCACAAACTAAACCACTACCCACTTATTTACTTGCGTTGGCTGTCGGTCCTTGGCAATTACAAAAAGGGCCTGATATTGGTGCAACTTCATGGCGTAAGCAGCCGATCCAGTTACGTGGTATTGCACCCGATGCAAAAGCTGAAAAAATGCAGCATGCCTTATCTGAAACGCCAGCCATTTTAAAAACTTTAGAAGATTATTTTGCCTTTGGTTATCCATTTGACAAGCTAGATTTACTGGCAGCACCAGACTTTGCTGCTGGGGCAATGGAGAACCCGGGGTTAATTACTTTTAGAGACTACTTGATGTTGCTAGATAAGGACTCGCCAGTCTCTTTTGTACAGAATTCATTTAATGTCAATGCACATGAGCTTGCACATCAATGGTTCGGTGATGTCGTCACGATGCCGTGGTGGGATGATTTGTGGCTAAATGAATCTTTTGCCACATGGATGCAAAGTAAAATTACTCAAAAATTACATCCCGAATTTAATGCTGACCTAGAACGTATTACAGACACTGCAGATGCGATGAAAAGTGATAGCTTGGTGAGTGTGCGCCGTATTCGCCAGCCTATTTTAAGTAATGCCGATATTCAAACTGCTTTTGATGGTATTACTTACCAAAAAGGTGCAGCTGTTTTAAATATGTTTGAAAGCTATTTGGGTGAAGAAAAATTCAAACAAGGGGTGCGCAATTATATTAATAAGCACCAATATGGTAATGCGACAGCTAATGATTTAATTAGCGCTTTAGCAGAGCAGTCTGGACAAGGTGAGCGCTTTACTAGAGCGATGAAAAGTTTTCTTGATCAACCAGGTGTGCCTTTAATTAACACCGCATTACAGCAAGAAGACAATAAAGTCTTTTTAAATGTGAAGCAAAGCCGTTACTTACCTGTTGGCTCAAAAGGTGATGCAAGAAGCCTGTGGGGTGTACCATTATGTGTACGTTATGAAGTTCCAAATGCAGGTAGTAAAGTGCAATGTGAATTGGTAGACCAAGCAGAAACCAAGATTGAACTCAAAGGTGCCAGCCTTGGCAGTTGGTATATACCAAATGCAGATGCGGCAGGATATTACCAATTTAGTTTGCCACAAAAAGAGTTTACTCGTCTGACTGCCGCTACAGAAAAGCTTTCTAACACTGAACAGTTGGCTTACGCCTACGCGATTTCAGCGGCATTTAACCACGGTGATATTAATTTATTGGCTGTCGTAGATGCTGCGAAGAAATTTGCCAATTCAAATAGCCGACAAATTAGTACAGCGCTGTTTTCCCAGTTAAGTACGATTTATCGTCATGTATTGAAAACAGAAGCTGAACGTGAACATTTTAGAAAAGTCTTAGCTAATTTATATTTACCTAAATTAAATCAGTTGGGTTATGTCAGCAAAACAGGTGAACCAGCTGAAGACAGTTTATGGCGTAGTGAGTTGGTTAGATTTCTTGCTTTAGATATTCAAGTTTCAGAAGTTCGTACACAACTGTTAAAACAGTCAGATGCTCTCTTTGCTCAAAAGCAGCTTAATTTTGCGCAAGTAACACCTGAATTATTGCCAACTATTTTGGCTGTACGTGTACAAGAAAAAGGTCAACTAGCTTTTGATCGTTTATCTGGAGAGCTACAACGCGTGACTCAACCGACACAACGTCTTGCAATACTTACAGCTTTGGGTTCAGCAAACCAAGAAGCAACACGCCAACAAGCACGTCAGTTGATTTTGAACCCTCGTGTTAAAGTCGGTGAAGTTCATACCGTGATTAACTCCATCAATAATTATGGAGATGAACAAGGTGGCTTATGGTCTTGGTTTAAGGTAAATCATGACGCCGTGTTTGATCGTTTAGGTAAATCTTCGGCTGGGCGTTTTCCTGCAATGTTCAGTGGAGCAGCATGTAGCCAACAAAAAGCGGCACAGTTAAATGACTTTTTTGCACCACGAACTAAAGAATTGGTCGGGGTTGAAAGAGGATTGAAACAAACCAAAGAACGTATTCAACTCTGCGAATCTTTGGTGGCAAAACAAGATGGATCGATTGTGCAGCAGTTAAAGTTGTAATTGATTCAGCCATAAAAAAAGCCAACTGATCGTAGTTGGCTTTTTTATTAAGGATTCTTATCAAATTACTTTTAAAACAATCTATTTACGGCTGGCTTATGCGTAGATCTCTAAAAAGTTTTTAAAGATTTGATGGCCATGCTGACTCAAGATTGATTCAGGATGGAACTGCACGCCTTCAACAGGCAATGTCTTATGTTTAACACCCATGATTTCTTCTATTGAGCCATCTGCTTCATTAGTCCAGCACGTTACTTCAAGGCAATCAGGCAGTGTTTGCTGATCAATCACCAAAGAATGATAGCGAGTTGCCGAGAATGGGCTAGGAAGATTACTGAAAATACCCTTATTGCTGTGGTACATATCAGATAAACGCCCGTGCATCACCGTTTTGGCTCTTACAATTTTTCCGCCAAAAGCTTGCCCAATACTTTGATGCCCTAAACACACGCCAAGCAAAGGAATTTTTCCGGCAAAATGATTAATTGCAGGAATTGAAATACCTGCTTCACTTGGAGAGCAAGGGCCAGGACCAATCACAAGATATTTTGGTTGCCATCGTTCAATATCCTCTAATGTGACTTGATCATTGCGAACTACTTTTACTTCCTGATTCAACTCGCCAAAATACTGGACGATGTTGTAGGTAAAAGAGTCGTAATTGTCGATCATTAGAAGCATGATGAACTTAACCTCATGATAGTTAATATATATTTAATAAGTGACTAGAGTATTACTCAAAATGTTACTCACTTTTTAAAAAGTACTTTTATTTGATCAAATAAAAAGCCGCTTTCTAAACGGCTAATATAACAAAAAAAGAAGTAACCAGTTTAACTATTTCATTCGTTAGAAATTTGCAGAAAAAAGGCTTTGTGAAGGGGAGCTTTTTAAAATTACAGATAAGTACAAATTAGGCAGAATAAGCTTCTATTGGAAATAAAAATTATTCTGCCTTGTTCGTAAAAGAAGATTAAATCTTACGTGTGTTATAAATCAACCAATCTAAAACATCGCCAGACAAATGTTCAGCTAGTCTTTCTTGAACAGTTTGATGATAACTATTTAACCAGTCTTTCTCTTCATTCGTTAGCAGATCAACAACGATACAATCTAAATGAATCGGACAAAGGGTCAGCGTTTCAAACTCTAAGAAATCGCCGTAGGTTTTCACAAAGCCAGAGTGAAGTTTGTTTGCAACCAGATTCTCAATACGAATACCGTATTGTCCCTCATGGTATAAGCCCGGCTCGTTGGAAAGAATCATTCCTTCACGCAATTTACTGTAGGCATGTACAGGCGCGTAATAAGAAAGAACTTGTGGACCTTCATGAACATTAAGCGCAAAGCCTACACCGTGGCCTGTTCCATGTCGATAATCTAAACCATGTTGCCATAAAGTATGGCGACAAATTGAATCGAGTAGAGGAGCAGCTAAACCTTCCGGATAAATCGTTTTTGCCAAGGCAATGTGACATTTTAAAACCAATGTGTAGTCACGTTTTTGTTGCCCTGTTGGCGTGCCTACAGGAACAACACGAGTAATATCCGTTGTTCCATCAACATACTGGCCGCCAGAGTCAATGAGTAATAGACCATCACCTTCGATAAATGAATAGTGCTCTTCAGTTGCACGGTAGTGGGGTAGAGCACCATTAGCATTAAAGCCAGCAATCGTTGAAAAACTCGGTCCTATAAATCCATCTTGCTGAGCACGGAAAGCCGTAATTTTCTCATCAATAGTCAATTCTGAAATGCTTTCACCATGATGAAGCGTTTTTTCTAACCAGTGAAAAAAGTGACAAAGTGCAACACCATCTTTAAGCATGGCATGACGGATATGAGCTATTTCACTTTCATGTTTACGCGATTTAAAAAGTGTACTTGGGTTGATGTCGTAGACAACCTGAATATCTTTTGCGATAGCTTGCTCATGAAAAATCGAGACTTTGGCTGGATCTAAAAGTACAGAGGTATCAGAGATATTCGATAAAAACTTAGCGGTATCTTCGTAGTTACGAATTTCAATACCATCGGCTGCTAAAGCTTGTTGAATGCTTACATTAACTTTTTCAGCATCAATAAAAAGAATAGCTTGCTCTGCATTAATATATAAATGAGAAAGAAAAACAGGGTTATATTCTACATCTTGCCCGCGTGCATTTAGGACCCATGCAATATCATCTAAAGATGAAATAAAATGACCCGCAATATTCTTGTTAGCTAAGCTTTCGCGAATTGCCTGAATTTTTTCTTTACGAGAGAGGGCATTTAATCCTTCAGGCATCAAATGGATTTTTTCTGAGGGAAGTTCTGGACGGTCTAACCAAATCTCTCCAACTGAATCTTGCTGGGTTTCAAGTTTATAGTGATTAAGTCGTGCAGTATGTTCGAGCGCCTTAAATTGTTGAATGGATAATGTTTGGCCATTTACTGAAATGACTGAACCAGTTGGTAGATTTTTCTCAATCCATGCGAGATGTGTAGAAGTTTGATCACTGGTCAGTTTTTGTAATTGAAAGCCAGTTCCAGCGAGTTGTTGTTCTGCTTGTACCCAATAGCGACCATCCGCCCATAGACCTGCAAACTTTTGGGTCACAACAAGCGTACCAACCGAACCACTAAAACCGCTTAACCACTGCCTTGCTTTCCAGTAGTCTGGTAAATATTCTGACATATGGGGATCGGCACTCATCACAATCAAAGCATCAATATGCTGATTGCGCATGAGTTGACGAAGTTTCTCAAGTTTTTCTGGAACAGTTAAAACGCTCATATAGTTTCCAACTCAGGTTGAACTTTACTGGTACTTTTGTTCATTAATCTATTAATAGGTTTCTTTAATAAAAATAACACGATTGCACCAACGACTAATGCCAAAACGCATCGCATAAAGAGATTCGGTAAATGATCAATATTATCTGCTGATACATTCCCGCCAATTAAGCCAGCGATAAGATTACCTAAAGCTGTGCCAGTAAACCATAGCCCCATAATTTGACCGCGTATAACATCAGGTGCAAGTTTAGTCATGGTTGATAATCCAATTGGGCTTAAGCACAGTTCTCCTATGGTAAGTAAAAATAAAGTTCCTACTAACCAAAATGGTGAAACTAGGCCGCCAGCAATTGCGAAACGACTAGCAAAAGACATAACAAGAAAGCCACCTGCTGCGAATAACAATGCAATAATAAATTTGCTGATATAGCTTGGGTCTTTATTTGATTTACCCAGTCTTGCCCAAAGCCATGCTGCAACTGGGGCAAAAATAATAATAAATAGGGCATTAATTGATTCAAACCATACAGTTGGAATCTCAAATCCAAAAAACATACGATTTGTATAGTCTTGTGCAAATAAAGTAAAAGTTGTGGGCTTTTGTTCGAAAGCTGACCAGAATAGGGCAGAGGCTGCTAATAAAACAAAACAAATAATAATTTTAAATTTGTCATGCTGCTCTAAATTCAGGAAAAGCAGTAAATATGCAAAATAAGCAATAATCCCAATACCAATCCCAACTGTTAAATAAGTTGCTACCTCGACTGGATTGATATGAATGACACCAAATAAGGTAAGAACAATAACGACTGCAACAGATAGTAAGAAGGAGAAAGCAATTTTTGGTGCATTTTTGTTTTGTACGACAGGTTTATTCCAATTGTCATTTTCTTGACGCAACTCATTAAAAGTTTGTAGCTGAGGAACAGCCAATACACGAAAAATAAGTAATGCAACTAACATCCCAAGGCCACCGATTCCAAAACCTAAGTGCCAGTTATGATCACGTGCTAATAAGCCTGTTAGAAGAGGAGCAATAAAAGAACCTAAATTAATTCCCATATAAAAAATGGAGAAACCAGCATCTCGTCTACTATCCTGAGCTTTATATAATGTTCCGACAATCACTGAAATACAGGTTTTAAATAATCCGGTACCTAAAACAATAAGGACTAAACCGAAATAAAAAAAGAATTGATCAAAAATGGTAGTGAGGGCAATAGATAAATGACCTAGTGCAATAATAATAGAACCATACCACACCGATCGTGCCTGACCTAACCAGTTATCGGCAATCCAGCCACCAAAAACGGTCATTAAATACATAGATCCAGCGAATAACCCAACAATTGCGGCTGCAGTTGGACGGTCAAGACCTAAACCACCGTCATTAACCATTGCAATCATATAAAGAACGAGTAAAGGCCGAATACCATAATAAGAAAATCTTTCCCAAAGCTCTGTAAAAAATAAAGTTTTTAATGGTTTTGGATGGCCGAAAAAAGCTCTGTCATATTGTTCGAGTTCATGCTTCATTTCAAATCCTTTGAACATATTTGTAGTTTAGATAAAACAAAACTTTTAGTTTGTTTAATTATAAAAAAAAGTTATGTTTTATTTTTTAGATTTTTTAAAATGAAAAAGCAAGTTGGTCATGTATAAAAAAGGTATATAACAAATGGTAAAAAATTAGAAAGTTGAAATTATCAGTTGAAAAGATTTCTCTTGGCGCACCAAAGCTGATCAGACCAGCCCTAGCGTAAAACTACGATAAGAAAAATTAAATTAACACTTTAAAACCTCAACCTTTCTATGGATGGGCAGTGAAGAGTAGTAATTGATATTATTTAAAAAAATTGTGTAGAGTTACTTAGAAATCGTATTTATGTTCAAAATTTTTTGGCAAGGGCATACTGTAGATACCATCGTCTAATTTAGAGATTAATAGTTCTATCGGGAATAGATTATTATTTTTAAGGATTACAGTAAGAAAGTCAGATTTCTATATAAGAAAGTATTATGATCACAAATTACTGTTAGATATTGATGCGGTGATTCATATTGGCGCAACAATTTTGCACTAAATTAGGGCGATTGCGAGCTATTCTTGTATGCCATAATTTGAAAATGTCTGAATATGGTGCATTTAACAATGCAAACAGTATAATGGGTTCAAGACAAGGGGCCTAAATCATGGATAGTTATAAGCAATTCAATGTTTTAGGTAAGTCTTATAAAGTTGGTATGAGAATTGCTATATAAATACCAGCAACTAACACGCACTTAACAAGTGCAACAAAATTTCATTGGAGCAAAATGAGCATGGCGAACAAGGTCCTTCAACTCATACAAGAAAGTGGCGCAAAATGGGTCGATTTTCGCTTTACTGATACTAAGGGTAAAGAGCAGCACGTAACTTACCCAGCTGATTCTATTGATGAAGATACTTTTGAAGACGGTAAAATGTTTGATGGTTCTTCAATCGCTGGTTGGAAAGGCATTGAAGCATCTGACATGATTTTACGTCCAGATGCGGAAACTGGTTTTATCGACCCGTTCTTTGCTGAACCAACTGTAGTTGTGACTTGTGACGTTATTGAACCTTCAACTGGTCAAGGTTATGAGCGTGACCCACGTTCGATTGCTCGCCGTGCAGAAGAATACTTAAAATCTACAGGTATCGGTGATACTGCATTCTTTGGTCCAGAACCAGAATTCTTTGTATTTGACGAAGTGAAGTGGGACATCGATATGTCTGGCGCTCGTCATACATTAATCGCTGAAGAAGCTGCTTGGTCTACTGGTAAAGACTACGAGTCTGGTAACTCTGGTCACCGTCCACGTGTTAAAGGCGGTTACTTCCCAGTTCCTCCAGTTGATTCTTCACAAGATATGCGTGCAGAAATGTGTGCAAAAATCGAAGACATCATGGGCCCAGGTCGTGTAGAAGTACATCACCACGAAGTTGCTTCTTGCCAGTTAGAAATTGGTGTGAGCTTCAATACTCTTGTTCGTAAAGCTGACGAAGTTCAACAGTTCAAATATGCTGTTTGGAACGTTGCACATCAATATGCAAAAACAGCTACGTTTATGCCTAAACCAATGGTAGGCGATAACGGTTCTGGTATGCACGTTCACATGTCTATCTCTAAAGATGGCAAGAACTTGTTTGCTGGTGATGAATATGCAGGCCTTTCAGAAATGGCGTTGTACTTCATCGGTGGTATCATCAAGCACGCTCGTGCATTGAATGCAATCACAAACCCATCTACAAACTCATACAAGCGTTTGGTTCCTCACTTCGAAGCACCAATTATGCTTGCTTACTCAGCGCGTAACCGTTCTGCTTCTATCCGTATTCCATACGTTTCTAGCCCTAAAGGTAAGCGTATCGAAGCTCGTTTCCCAGACCCAATGATGAATCCGTACTTAGGTTTCGCTGCATTGTTAATGGCTGGTATCGACGGTATTCAAAACAAGATCCATCCGGGCGAAGCTGCTGATAAGAACTTGTATGATCTTCCTCCAGAAGAAGAAGCAAAAATCCCAACAGTTGCTCATAGCTTAGATATGGCTCTTGAAGCACTTCAAGCAGATCACGAGTTCTTGTTAAAAGGCGGCGTGTTCACTAAAGAAATGCTTGATGCATACATTGAACTTAAAACTGAAGATGTACGTCGTCTTAACACGACTACTCACCCAGTTGAATTTGATATGTACTACAGCTTGTAATACATATTTTGTAAAAAAGCCTGCTTATGCAGGCTTTTTTATTGCTTGGAATGTTGATTGAATTCTCTACGTTTTTTATCAAAAATTTGGAGTAAACTAGGTGCGAGTTTTCATGTGAGCAGATTATGCGTAAACGACAACCAGTACTTAAACAGGAAAAGACTTTAAATCCTGAGTTGAAAACATGGTTGTATGCTTCTGGTTCTCTGACTCAACAACTCACTGAGCTTGGTGGTGGCCAGTTTAGTGTGAAGCCCTTTAAAGAGCACTTTCAGCGTTTAACTTTGGCAGATAGTCAATGGATGAACATGCCTCATGCTCATACTTCATGGGTTAGGGAAACCTATTTATATGGCTGTGAAGCAGAGCCGTGGGTGAAAGCAAAAAGTATTTTTCCAATTCAAAGTTTACAAAAAAAAGCGCGTATATTTCAGCGCATCGGTTCTAAACCGATTGGCTTTTTTCTATTTCAAAGAACAACTCCGCTTTGTGACCGTCGTGTCATTCGTTTGCCAGAAGGCTGGACGCGACAAAGTTGCTATACTTGGCATGGATGTAAATTTATCGTCCAAGAAACATTCTTACCGGCTTTTGAAGCTTTTTTAAATCAGCAGCACGACAAGGAATTACTATGACGACTGCAACAGGCACAACATGGCGTCAGCGTTTAGAAGCTTATTATTATCTATGTCGATTTGATAAGCCAATTGGTACTGAACTGGTGTTTTGGCCAACCATGTGGGCACTTTGGGTTGCATCAAAAGGAATACCTGATTTAGGTATTTTATTTGTCATGATTTTAGGCGTCATTTTTATGCGCGCTGCTGGATGTGCGATTAATGACTTTGCTGATCGTAAAGTAGATGGTCATGTAGAGCGAACAAAAACGCGCCCTTTAGCAGCAGGAGTGATTCGCGCAAGGGAAGCCGTATACGTATTCTTGGGCCTTGTTTTAGCAAGCGCATGTCTTTTGTTCTTTTTACCTATAGAAACTTTTTATTGGTCATTTGGCGCATTATTTTTAGCGTTTATTTATCCATTTATGAAACGCTATACCAATTTACCCCAAGTATTTTTAGGCGCAGCATTTTCATGGTCAATTCCTATGGCTTTTACCGCGGTAGGTAAAACTCCAGATTTGACTTGCTGGTTGCTCTATTTTGGTAATTTGGCTTGGACTGTGGCTTATGACACTCAATATGCAATTACAGATCGTGAATATGATTTAAAGATTGGCGTGAAATCTACAGCTATTCTTTTTGGTCGATATGACATCCAGATTATTGCTCTTTTACAAGCAGCTAGTCTTGTTTTGATTGGTACTGCACTATATTTAGAAAATATTTTATTCCCCTGGGCAATTATTGCTTTAGTTGTAGTGGCTTTTGATTTTGTATATCAAACAATTAAAACCAAAGACCGCAACCCTCAAGTATGTTTTTGGGCATTTCGTCACAATCGTTGGGTTGGATTAATCATTTTTCTAGGAATATTTTTAAATTTCATATAGTAAAAATGACCGTGAGGTTGAAAAGTGTTCTATGCAGAGCACTTTTTTTATGTCTTAATATTTGTGCATAAAAATATGCGGAATAAATAACACATAAAAAGGATATTCTATGAAACGGTCAAAAATTGCTTTAGCTATAACATTATCAATTTCAGCACTATTTCTTACAGCGTGTAATGACGATGATGATGACTATATTGGTGTAAATCCTGATAAAACTTATGTTTCTGAAAAATCCTATTCTAAGGATACCTTAAGTGGTGCTTCATCTATAAAAGTGATGACATATAACATGGTGAATGTACAAGGGAAAACAGCTGAAGCAACTGCTTTAGTCATGTTCCCTAAAGTTGCTCAACCGAAAGATGGTTATCGCGTAGTGGTATGGGAGCACGGCACAGTAGGTGTAGGGGATAGTTGTGCACCAAGCAACAATACGATTAATCCACGTTTTAAAATTCTAGCGGATACTTTATTAGCTGCTGGTTATGTGATTGTGGCACCTGACTATGAAGGTTTAGGTACTAGAGGCATGCATCCATACCCTAATTTAGGAAGTGAGGCTAAATCTGCAATTGCAGCAGTTAAAGCTGCTAAAGATCATTACGGTAGTCAGTTAAATAGTTCATGGATGTCAATTGGGCAGTCTCAAGGAGGCCATGCTTCATTAGGAACAGCTGAATTTGCTAATAACGACACTAACTACAAAGGAGCTGTTGCAACAGCACCAGCTTCTAGCCTTGGCGATATTATTTCTAAAATTGCTCCGCAAGCAATTAGAGACATTCTTCAGAAAGAGCAGGCTGGTACCGCACCTGTTGGTACGGCTGTGGAAGTGTATGCCGAGCTACTTGCATATGCTGCATATACCACAGTGGGTATTACTGCTTATGAACCTAAATTTAATTATCGTGCAATCTTTCAACAACGTTCTCAAAGTATAGCTGAGTTTGCAGAAGGCACTACGGGTGAAAATGGAGTCTGTTTAACTGATTTGCATAATAAATTTGCAGATGATATTCGAGATTTTCTTGCGACTAATACTGGTAAAACAGTTCTAGATTATCCAGGCCTAGCTGGTAATTTTCAGGAGAATCCAACGGTACAAAAATTCTTGGTAGATAATCAACCTGCTACCAAAAAAATTAATTCACCAGTCATGATTGTTCAAGGTACTGCGGATATGGCTGTACCATATCCTGTTACTAATGCCTTACAAGAGGGACTTAAAAAAATGGGAACTGATGTGACATTTGTACCTGTTGTTGGAGCTACCCATACTCAGGCGATTGTATGTAGAAATGCTGAAATTTATCAATTTGTTCAATCTAAGATGCCAGCTAAAACAAATATAGTGCTTGATCCATCAGTAATAGATGCTAGTAAGAATGTTGAATGTACTGGAATAGCACAATAATTTTTTGTATTTAAAATCTTCAAATTAAAAAGGTCCTGAAAAGGGCCTTTTTTGTTATATTGTTACACAGTTTGATTTGATACTATTTGAGTTTGAAGAACTTATGAGCCAGCAACCTGTTGAAAAAAAATCTGTTCCTTGGTTATTAATGGGATTAGGTTTACTTATTCCTTTTCTAATTATTGGAATACTTTTCTTGGCTGCAAAAAGCGATGCTAAGAATAAAAAACAATATGAACAACAGCGTTTAGAGATGGCAAAAAGAATAGCTGAGAAAGAAGCTGCAAATTCTGAATCGAAATAGCTTGTTAATGAATATCCTTTTGTAATTGGCGTACAGTAGGAATATTTGTGTAACGCTTTACAAGGTAGCCTGCTTCAGTAAGCATTTGATCACGAATACGGTCTTCTTCTACTTTTTCAAGATGGGTAGGGTCATCTAGTTCAATGATGGCCATGACTTCCATCTTGTCGTTGAGCACAACAAAGTCAGTAACTTTACGATTGAACTGACTACGAATTTTATAGTCATTACTGGTAATTAATGCGCTAAACGCCACTTGTGCTAACACATGATAATTTGGAAAACTTTGTTTTAAACGTATAAACATTTGAGTTTCAAAGTTTGTAATGACAGGGCGAGCAAAGAATTTTTGTTTTGGAAATAAATAAGGGCGTAAACAAACAAGAAGAAAAATACAGGTGCTTACGCAACCTAAAACAATAAAAAATAAGTGACTCGATTCGAACATGTGAAGGCATCATACAAATAAAAACCCACTCATGATGAGTGGGTTTTTAAGAATCTTGGCTCTCCCACCTGGGCTCGAACCAGGGACCTGCGGATTAACAGTCCGTCGCTCTACCGACTGAGCTATGGGAGAATCTGGAAAAGGATTTTAGGCAGGAAAGAGGGCTGGGTCAAGCCTTAATAACAGAATTAGAGTGAATATCTAATCGTTTGGTTTAAAAATACTCGAAACATTGATTTTATTCAAAATAATGAAAAATTATTAAATCATTAGAAAAGAAAAAACCCGCAATAAATGCGGGCTTTTAGAATCTTGGCTCTCCCACCTGGGCTCGAACCAGGGACCTGCGGATTAACAGTCCGTCGCTCTACCGACTGAGCTATGGGAGATTAGTAGATGGCTCTCCAACCTGGGCTCGAACCAGGGACCTGCGGATTAACAGTCCGTCGCTCTACCGACTGAGCTATTGGAGAATCTGATGCGCATTTTATGGATGAAATCTAAAAGCGTCAATAAGAATATTAAAGAAAATGAATCGTTTGCTTGATTAATATGCTTTTGCTGTATTAAAAATAAAAAAACCACCCCAAATGGGGTGGTTTTTCATAAAGAAATAAAATTATTTCTCTACACCAGCTGGTTGACCTGCAAGTTTTGCATTTGCATAGTCCCAGTTCACAAGGCTTTCTAGGAAAGTTGCGATGTATTTAGGACGTAAGTTACGGAAATCGATGTAGTAAGCATGTTCCCATACGTCAATTGTTAATACAGCAATTTGGCCATGTGCAAGTGGAGTGTCTGCATTAGAAGTTTTAGTAATAGATAATTTACCGTTTACTTCATCAGCAACTAACCAAGCCCAACCTGAACCGAATTGAGTTGTTGCAGCAGCAGTAAATTCTTCTGCAAACTTTTCGTAGCTACCAAAAGCTTCGTCAATTTTAGCAGCGATTGCGCCAGTAGGCTTACCACCACCATTTGGCTTCATGCTGTTCCAGTAGAAAGTGTGGTTCCAAACTTGAGCAGCATTGTTGAAAATACCAGCTTTAGATGCATCACCAGCAGTCGCTTTAATGATTTCTTCTAAAGTTTTACCTTCAAGGTCAGTCCCTTTGATTAAGTTGTTTAAGTTAACAACATAGGTATTGTGGTGTTTATCGTGATGGTATTCTAAAGTTTCTTTACTAATATGTGGCGCTAAATCATCATAGCCATATGGAAGTGCAGGTAAAGTAATGGTTGTCATGTTCCTATTCCTTGCATTTGCTGGGTTATACAATTAAGTGGCTCTATTGTAAATGATTCTGGTCACAATAGGGCATCGTTTTAAAGAACTATACACAATAAAGATCTAATTAATACGCATAACACAGATTGAAAAAAAGACTTAATTAAATCGGATTATTCAATTCAAAATATTCAGCTTCAATTGAAAACTGTTTTGAGATCGCTTGTGCCAAACGCTGAACTCCATAACGCTCAGTAGCATGGTGACCACAGGCGAAATAGTGAACCCCTAATTCTTTTGCTTCATAAAAAGTTCGTTCACTGACTTCACCTGAAATATAAGCATCACAATTTTGCAAAGCAGCTTTAGCAATAAAATCTTGAGCGCCGCCTGTACAGAAGCCTACTTTTTGAATGCTTTGCTTTTCTGCTGGCAAATGAATCACTTTAAAATCAAAACTGTTTTGAAGCTGTGCTTTAAACTCATCTACAGAAACTGCTTGCTCTAAATAACCAATATTACCAATCGGATGTTTCTCGGTTAAATCGAGTGGTTCTAAATTCTTCAAGTTTAGTTTTTCTGCAATCGCTACATTGTTGCCCAAAGTTGGGTGTGCATCTAAAGGTAGATGATAAGCGACTAATGAAATATTATTTTGAATGAGTTTTTTAATGCGGTTGCCTCGCATTCCAGTAATTGGATACGGTTCACCCTTCCAAAAATAACCATGATGTACGAGTAATAAATCTGCATTTTGAGCAATTGCTGCATCAATCGCATCTTCAGAAGCAGTAACTGCACAAACGATACGCTTTACTTCAGTTGAACCTTCAATTTGCAGGCCATTTGGTGCGTAATCTTTAAATTCTGCAGCTTTTAAGGTTTGGTCGCACCACTGAATAATTTCATGCAAATTTGCCATGATATTTCCTGAATTGAGTAGTAAATAATTGCTAAAGCTATAGAAACATATTTTGTTGTGTAACTAAAGCTAGACAAATCTTTTTTGACTTTTTTATGTATATCGACATATTTAATTTAAAATGCTTAACTGAAAACTCTTTTTGTTCAATATATTAATTTAATTAAAAACTTCTTTGCGTAGAGGATATGAACGTGCGCCGCACCTTTACATGGTTACCTTGGGTGTTACTTATTATTGTAATTGCCAGTTTTATTGCATGGCAAAAATACCATCAGCCGAAACCAACTGTTGCAGTTGATGGGGTGCAAATGCCTGCTGAGAAAGTTGAACCACTCGTTGATACTTCGCGAGCGGGCGGGGTGGTATCTTATAGCGCTGCAGTAAAAGTTGCAGCGCCAGCAGTTGTTAATATTTTTACGACCCAGAAAGTTAAACAAAATCATCCATTATTAAGTGATCCGGTCTTCCGCGAATTTTTTGGAAATCAGGTTCCAGAACAACAACAGCAAAATGAAAATAGCTTAGGCTCTGGGGTTATTGTACGAGCTGATGGTTATATTTTGACGAATAATCATGTGATTGCTCAAGCTGATCAGATTGTAGTTGCATTACATGACGGCCGTCGTGCAGAAGCAACCATTGTTGGAACAGACCCTGATACTGATTTAGCTGTAATTAAAATCGATTTAGATAAATTACCTGTATTGCCATTTAAACTCAGTGGTAATGAAGTAGGTGACGTGGTCTTAGCAATTGGTAATCCATTTGGTGTAGGCCAAACGGTAACTCAAGGTATTATTTCTGCGACTGAACGCTCTGATTTAGGCATTAATACCTATGAAGACTTTATTCAAACGGATGCCGCAATTAATCCAGGTAACTCTGGTGGAGCATTAATTGATGTGGCTGGGAATTTAATTGGTGTAAATACGGCTATTTTCTCTCAATCAGGTGGTTCTTTAGGAATTGGTTTTGCAATTCCCGCTAAAGTTTGCCAACAAGTTTTAAACTCAATTTTGAAAGATGGCCGTGTAGTCCGTGGATGGTTAGGGATTAGTTTAGTACCGCCTACACAAGAAGATGTATTAGCACCTAAACAGCAAATTGGTGTTGTGGTTGCAGATGTCTTGAAAAATGGTCCAGCTGCATCAGCAGGTATTAAGATTGGTGATAAAATTATTCAGGTGAATAATCAACAAATCACTTCAGCATCTCATTTGATTAATTATGTTGCATTACAAGCGCCTAACAGCGAAATTAATGTAATGGTCGAGCGAGATGGGAAGCAACAAAACTTTGTGGTGACAGTAGGGGAAAGAAAAAACCAAAATACTCAATCACAATTTATACCGCTGCCTAAACAGTAAAGATAAAAAAGCCTCGTAATGAGGCTTTTTTCTTGGTGTTAATTAAGTATGAGATAGTGCTTGATGCTGATGTTTGAACTCAGTTAAAGCATCAATACGGTACTGAATGAGCATTTCACCAATCTCAGCACCTTTAATGTTTTCAGGTAAATCCTGAACTTTAATAGAGCGAACGATTTGCATCGCATCCAAAATGTACTGAGCTTGTGGATAAGGTCGGTCTTCTAAACCTAACCTTCCTTTAGCATCACATTCACATGCTTGTACAAAAGCTTCTACTCTCTCAGGACGACGTAGTACGTCTAGACGCTGTAATAGGCGCCATACAGTTCCTGGTTTTAACGACATAATCTGATGACATTTTAGATGTTCTTTACATACTGATAATGCCAACTGTCGAGTTTGAGTTGGAACTTTTAAACGTTCACATAATTCGGTAACAGGTTTTACTCCACGTTCTTCATGCATGATGTGACGAGGAAGTTCGTTAGCTGGAGTCAATGCTTTACCCAAATCATGTACTAATACAGCAAATCGAACATCAAGCGAATAGTTTGACTTACAAGCTTGCTGTAAGGACATTAACGTATGTATGCCGCAGTCCACTTCTGGATGATATTCAGGGCGCTGTGGTACACCAAATAATGCGTCAATTTCAGGGAAAAGATGTTTCAACGCCCCACAGTCACGTAATGTTTGAAAATAAACATCTGCATGATCTTCTAAAAGTGCGCGAGAAGTCTCTTTCCACACACGTTCTGGTGTTAACGCATCAAGCTCACCTGATTTAGCCATGGTTTGCATAAGCTGCATTGTCTCTGGCGCAATCTGAAAACCATATGAAGAATAGCGAGCCGCAAAGCGTGCAACACGTAAAACACGTAAAGGATCTTCAGCGAAAGCTTCTGAAACATGACGCAAAGTTTTATTTTCTAAATCATTTTGACCGCCATATGGGTCGTATAGTTTGCCATCTTGATCCATTGCTATGGCATTGATGGTTAAATCACGGCGGATTAAATCTTCTTCTAAACTTACTGTGGTATCGGTGAAAAATTGAAAGCCGTGGTAGCCTTTACCAGATTTTCTTTCAGTACGTGCAAGTGCATATTCTTCTTTTGTTTCAGGATGAAGAAACACAGGGAAATCTTTGCCTACAGGTTGAAAACCTTGGGCGAGCATGTGTTCCGGCGTTGCACCGACAACAACATAATCTTTTTCTTGATAGGGATGCCCAAGTAAAAAATCACGGACGGCACCGCCTACTAAATACACTTGCATGAAAAAACCTCTATTCTTCAAGCAATCATGCTACAGAATAGAGGTTTTCTCAAGTCATTAGAGATGCTTTTCGTAAAAAGCAGTTTCTAAATTACTTTTCTTGTTGTTGAATTTCAGCAACAGTTAAAGCAGTCATATTGATAAGACGACGAGTTGTTGCTGTCGGTGTCAAAATATGAACAGGTTTTGCTGCACCAAGTAAAATTGGACCAATAGTAACGTTGTTACCAGAAGTCGCTTTCAATAAGTTAAATGAAATATTTGCTGCATCTAGGTTTGGCATAATGAGCAAGTTTGCAGAACCTTTGAAACGTGAGCCAGGGAATGCAAATTGACGAATGTTTTCGTCTAATGCTGCATCACCGTGCATTTCACCCTCAACTTCAAGCTCAGGAGCTTGCTCAGATAAAATACGATAAACTTCACGCATTTTTTGAGCACTTGAGTCAGTCTGGTCACTACCAAAACTTGAATGAGAAAGTAGGGCTACACGTGGAGTAATACCAAAACGACGTACTTCTTCAGCTGCTAAAATAGTCATTTCAGCAAGTTGTTCAGCAGTCGGGTTTGTATTTACGTATGTATCAGCAATAAACAAGTTACGATCTTCAAGCATTAATGCATTTAGCGTGAAGAAGTTATTCATACCTTCTTTTAGACCGATGACATTGCGTACAAAATCAAGGTGAATGTTATAGCTACTGTAAGTACCACATAACATACCGTCTGCTTTACCAAATTTAACCAGTAAAGATGCAATTAAAGTTGAACGGCGACGAGCTTCACGTTGAGCATATTCAACAGTAATGCCTTTGCGTTGCATTGTTTGATAGTAGTCTTTCCAAAACTCTTCATACATCGGGTTTTGTTCTTGATCTACAATCTCAATGTTTACGCCATGTTGTAAACGTAAGCCTAATTTTTTGATATTAGCTTCAATTACAGCAGTACGACCTACTAAAATTGGTTTAGCTAAATCTTCATCAACTGCGATTTGCACTGCACGTAATACGCGCTCATCTTCACCTTCAGCATATGCGATGCGTTTAGGATCAGTTTTTGCTTGAGCAAAAATCGGTTTCATCAAGAATGCAGAGTTATAAACGAACTCAGATAATTTTTGACGGTATGCAGAGAAATCTTCGATCGGACGAGTTGCAACACCTGAATCCATTGCAGCTTTAGCAACAGCAGGGGCAATTTCTAAAATTAAACGTTGATCAAGTGGACGTGGAATTAAGTAGTCACGGCCAAATGAAGCAGATTTTTCGCCATAAGTTGCTGCATCTGCTTCTACGTGTGCCATACGTGCAATTGCATGTACACATGCAATTTTCATGTCTTCATTAATCGTTGTTGCACCAACGTCAAGCGCACCACGGAAAATGTAAGGGAAACATAATGCGTTGTTTACTTGGTTTGGATAGTCAGAACGACCAGTTGCCATGATTACATCAGGACGTACTTCATGTGCATGTTCAGGTAAAATTTCTGGATCTGGGTTTGCCAAAGCAAAAATAATAGGGTTCTCAGCCATCTGTTTCACCATTTCTTTGGTGAGAATACCAGCAGCAGAAAGACCCAAGAACATATCAGCCCCAGCCATTACTTCATGTAACTGAGTTGCTTTAATGTCTTGAACATAACGTTTTTTCGATTCATCCAAGCCTTCACGTGAAGTAGTGAGTAGACCGCGAGAATCGGCAACAATAATATTTTCTTTATTTACGCCTAAAGCACAAAGTAAATCTAAACAAGAAAGGGCAGCAGCGCCTGCGCCTGAAGCTACAATTTTGATTTCATCAATTTTCTTATTTACAAGTTGCAATGCGTTAAGCAAAGCTGAACCTACAATGATACTTGTACCGTGTTGATCGTCATGGAATACAGGAATTTTCATGCGTTCGCGAAGTTTCTTTTCGATATAGAAACATTCTGGCGCTTTAATATCTTCGAGGTTGATACCACCGAAAGTTGGCTCAAGAGAGGCAACAATATCTACAATTTTATCTGGATCGTTTTCTGCAATTTCGATGTCAAATACGTCAACACCAGCAAACTTTTTGAAGAGTACGCCTTTACCTTCCATTACAGGTTTAGACGCTAATGGTCCAATATTACCTAAACCAAGAACAGCTGTACCGTTACTGACTACGGCAACCAAGTTTCCGCGAGCTGTATATTTAGCAGCAGCAGATGGATCACGTTCAATCTCTAAACATGGCGCAGCAACTCCTGGTGAGTAGGCTAGAGCCAAATCTCGTTGGTTGACAAGTTGCTTACTTGGGGTGACGCTGATTTTCCCTGGGTTTGGATATTCATGGTAATTTAAAGCGGCCTGTTTTAAAGATTGATCGTCCATCTGAGTCTCTATTTGATACAAAAAAGCAAACTAGTCAAATTGCTCATTTAGGGAGAGGCAACTCACTTCTTTAACTACGCTTTAATTTTTACCAATTAAGAGAATAGTAGACGAATTGCCAATAGCCCCGTGGTGAGCTAAATGCTAAAGAATATAACACTACTTCTTTATTTCTCACAGTCAAAAACGCTCATTTTTGGAAAAAGCAGCATAGGTAAAATAGATGATTGGAACAATTAAGAAATATGCGGATTTGTTTGTAGATAAGGAATAATCTGCTCGGCAGGAATAGGGCGACTAAAGAAATAGCCTTGTAAAAAATCACATTGCTGTTTTTGTAGATAGGTGACTTGTTCTTTTGTTTCTACACCCTCAGCAACCAGTTTAAGTCCCATACTTTTACCCATCGCGATCATTGCATTTACAATTGCTTCTTGTTTGTGATCACCAATTTTCGAAATGAAAGCACGATCAATTTTTAATACGTCAATTGGGTACTCTGTCAGATAGGCTAAAGATGAATAACCCGTACCAAAGTCATCTAAGGCAATGGAGATATCTCGTTGTTTTATCGCATGTAATAGCGTTTTTACATTGGCAGTATTGTCTAAAAGGGCTGACTCTGTAATTTCAAGTTCGAGATCTGAACCTTGAATATTATATTTTTGCAAAACCTCATCTAAGTCATTGAGTAATAAGCCTCGATGTATTTGTTGAGCGACAATATTTACAGAGACTTGAATATTGATATAACCCGCATTTTTCCACTCTTGGAGTTGCTTTCCAACCTTATCTAAAACAACTTTCCCAATATCTGAGATCAGGCTACTACGCTCAGCAAATGGTATGAACATATTTGGGAGGATTAATCCTTTTTCAGGATGCTGCCAACGAATGAGTGCTTCAAAACCAATAATTGATTGATCGTGTAGATTAATTTTGGGCTGGTAATAAATGACAAATTCATCATTTTGAATGGCTTTACGTAATTCTTGCTCTAAATCGGCAGTTTTATATGAGTGATTTGTTTTATTGCAGTAATAGCAAATTGTATTACCACCTAAACGTTTTGCCTCGGAAAGAGCTTGCTCTGCATGATTGTTGAGATGATCAATTTGTCTGCCATGTTCAGGAAAACATGCAACACCGATAGATGCAGTAATAAAATATTCGTGATTATCAATGTAAAAAGGTGCATTGAGTGCTTGTAAAATGTTTTGGCAATATTGCTCAACATTTGGATGAATTGGCGAAATTTCATAAATGATTGCAAAATCATCACTATTTAAATAGGCGACTAAAATTGCATTGATATTGATTAAGCGTAATCTTTGTGCGAACTGTTTAAGTAATTCATCACCACTATCATTATTTAAAAATTCATTGAAAGCTCGGAAGCGGTCAATATTTACCCGTATTAATGCTAGATTTTTAATGTTATATGAAGGGTTTACAAGATATTGATGTAATTGATTGTAGTAGTAAAGACGATTAGGCAGATGGGTGAGGCTATCGTAGTTTTTTAAGTAAGATAGATGTTGCTCTTGGCGCTTTTGCTCAGTGAGGTCACGTGCAAATCCAATATAATTGGTAATTTGATTGAATTCATCTTTGACCACATTGATATGCAACCATAAATATACGCTTTTACCAGAACTAAACTTTTCGTCAAACTGACCCATATATTCTCCTGTCTCCAGGAGCTGTTGCGTTATTGATGCATGAAACTGTTGTTGCAATTCTTTTTGATTAATTGTAATGCTAAATAGTTCTTTATTCAGAAGTTCTGACTTAGAAAATCCAGTTAATTTTTCATAGTATGGATTAATATCAATATAGTTTAGGTGCTCATCTAAAATAAATATTCCTTCCGCAGCTTGCTCGAGCACAATTGCAGATAGCCTTAGATGTTCTTGATCCTTTTTCTCTTGATGTATATCACGGGTCATTCCCACCATACGAAGCGCTTTTTGTGTCTTTGGATCTCTGGTGATGACACGGCCTACATCATGAATCCATCTCCAAGAACCATCTCGACGTAAAATTCGAAAGGTGATATTAAAATGATCTGTAACGCCTTCCAAATGTTGTTTTAAACGTTCATCAAAAAGTTTTTTATCGCTTGGGTGTATACGATCTAATATGGTATTGAGATGAATAACGGCGGTTTGAGTTTGTTTTTGTTGATCGAAAAATGTAATTTCCAATCTTTGACTTTCAATATCCCAATCCCAAGGTCGAATACCCGCAGTTTCATGTGCAAAAGCTAAATTATAGTGATGGCTTTCGAGTTGCTCATTCATTTTGGTGAGGTCATAGGTACGTTCACGTACTTTTTGCTCAAGTAAATGATTATTAAATTGAAGCTGGGCTTCAATATCTTTGGACTTATTCACTTCTTGTTGGAGTTGTACACATAATTCTTCAGCCCATTGGGTATGCTGGTCTGAAATTTGAACAAGCTGTTTATTTTTTAATAATAATTGAGAGATCTTTTGGTAATTGCGTTGAGTTGCATATGCACAAAGCACAGTTGCGACAAAGGTGAGGTTATAGGCGAAATAAAAAGGTAGCTGAGTAATTGGATTATGTGTGAATTGAGCAATTAGTAGAGGGAGGGTACTAGGGATAAATAAGAGATAAAAATATCGGGGTTGCTGTGTTAAAAAAGTAAGGCCAATGATATGAGCCGAAGTAATAAATAAAGCAATTAAAATATGAGCATCTGGTAGTGCAATTAAGTCAGGAGGTAGATAAAAATGAATAATTGTGACATTTATTCCAATTAAAATTCCTGAGAATAAACAAATACTTTGTAAGGCACGATCAGCTTTTTTTGTAAAATCAATCGTGCGATAGTGAGTTAAAATATTTGGAATAAATAATAAGCAGACAAGAGCGACGACGGTAAGGCCAATAGACCAGCTAAATATTGTTATTGTAGATGAAAAATAGTAAGAAAAAATACCATATGAAATGAGGCACAGTAATATCAGGCTAATTAAATACCAGCGGATATATTGAGTTGAAAGTTTCAGCTGTTCAATTTTTGTTTGATGCTGTAGATATTCTTCCTGAAGCCCAGACATAAGATTTTTCTATCCTATTTTTTTACATATATACAGAAAGAATCTGATTTATCAGTGAAAAAGAATTTGAAATTTTATTCATACAATAAAAGTAAGTTAACTTTAAATAATGATTTAATCAATGTGCAGAGAACTTAGGTGGATAAAAATCGATAATTTAAAATAGATAAGGCAACAATAGGGGCAGTTTCTGTACGCAAAACTCGGTCACCAATGCACCAGTTCATGAATCCAGCTTGATTGGCTTGGGTAATTTCATTTTCACTTAGGCCACCTTCTGGGCCAATCAATAAGGCAAGTTCAGGCTGTATCCCCGCCAATACATCTTTTTGTTCTTTTTCTGGTGCTAAAACAAATTTAGATTGAGGAAGCTCAGAAGAACTTAACCATTCATGAAGAGAAATAGGCGCTAATACTTCTGGAACCAAATTGAGGCCACATTGTTCACATGCTGCAATTGCAACAGCTTGCCAGTGATCTAATTTTTTTTGATCTCGATCGTATTTTAAGCGCATTTCACAACGCTCACTTGTTAGCAATTGAATCTGGCTTACACCTAATTCAGTGGCTTTCTGAATGGCATAATCCATTCGATCGCCTTTACTCATGACTTGACCTAAAACAGCTTTAAAAGGGGCATCACGGTTTGCAGGGTTAAAATCCTCAATGGTGACAAACGCATTTTTTTTATTAATTTCGGACAAAGTCGCGAGATATTCACCACCTTGTCCATTAAATAGAGTCGCTTGTTCTTGTAGTTGTGCACGTAAAACGCGCACCCAATGATGGAATACTGATTCTGTCAGTTGAATTGTTGAGCCAACTGTAAGTTCAGTTTCGATAAAAAAACGGTTCATTGGGTACGCCTTACAAAATTAATTTAAACCAAGATCAACAACAAGTTGACGAGTTGGTTCGACTTGATTCATTGAATAGAAGTGTAAGCTTGGTGCGCCGCCTGCAATAAGGCGTTCGCATAACTTAACAACAACTTCATGACCGAAAGCTTTGATACTTTCACTGTCATCACCATAGGCTTGTAATTGCTTACGGATCCAGCGAGGAATTTCAGCACCCGTACCGTCTGCAAAGCGAATTAAGTTGCTTGCATTGGTAATAGGCATGATTCCTGGAGCCACCGGAATGTTAATTCCAGCTTGCTCTAAACGCTCTATAAAATAAAAGTACGAATCTGGATTAAAGAAGAATTGAGTAATTCCTGCATTGGCACCAGCTTGTACTTTTTCAATAAAACGTTGAATATCTGAATCAAGATTTTCAGCTTGAGGATGCATTTCTGGATAAGCTGCAACTTCAATATGAAAATGGTCACCTGAGTGCTCACGAATAAAACGTACTAAATCCTGTGCGTAAGGAAGTTCCCCAAGTCCAACCTGACCAGAAGGTAAATCACCGCGTAAAGCAACAATACGGTTAATACCTTGAGCTTTATATAAATCCAGTAACTCAGCAATACGAGCTTTATCATCACCAATACAAGAAAGGTGAGGTGCAACTGGTGTACCTTTACCATTGAAATCATCAATAGCAGCCAGAGTACGTTCGCGAGTAGAACCACCAGCCCCATAAGTAATTGAGAAAAACTCAGGGTTCAGAAGTTGTAATTCTTGGTGAACAATACGAAGTTTTTCAGCACCAGCATCAGTTTTTGGTGGAAAAAACTCAAAAGAAATAGGTGTACGTTTAGTCATGTCAAATCCTTGTAAACAGCGAAACATTTTAGAAAAAAGGGCAGTCGGTTCACCGTCTGCCCTTAAGTTCTTAGTATTTGTAAGCGTCAGACTTGAATGGGCCCTCAACAGCTACGCCTAAATAATCAGCTTGCTCTTGAGTTAACTGGGTAAGTACACCACCGAAACCTGCAACCATTGCAGCAGCAACTTCTTCATCAAGTTTCTTAGGAAGAACTTCTACACGAATTTTTTCAGCTTTTTCACTTGCAGGAAGGTCAGCAAATTTCTCTTGGAATAAGTGAATTTGACCTAAAACTTGGTTAGCAAAAGAACCGTCCATTACACGTGATGGGTGACCAGTTGCATTACCTAGGTTTACAAGGCGACCTTCAGAAAGAAGGATAAGGTAGTTATTTTCATCTTCTGAACGATAAACTTGGTGAACTTGTGGCTTAACTTCAACCCACTTGTAACCACGTAAATAAGCTGTATCGATTTCTGTGTCGAAGTGACCGATGTTACATACAACTGCACCAGCTTTTAAGCTGTCTAACATTGCTGCATCGCACACGTGGTAGTTACCAGTTGTTGTTACAACGAGGTCAGTGTTGCCAAGAAGATCTTGGTTAATATCTTCTTTTTTACCTGTTTGTACGCCGTTTTTGTATGGAGATACAACTTCATAGCCATCCATACATGCTTGCATTGCACAAATTGGGTCAACTTCAGTGACACGAACGATCATGCCTTCTTGACGTAAAGATTGAGCAGAACCTTTACCCACGTCACCATAACCCACTACAAGTGCACGACGGCCAGACAAAAGCATGTCAGTTGCGCGTTTGATTGCGTCATTTAATGAGTGACGGCAACCATATTTGTTGTCGTTTTTAGATTTAGTAACTGAGTCATTTACGTTGATTGCAGGAACTTTCAAAGAACCGTCTTTCCACATTTCGATAAGACGTTGAACACCTGTTGTAGTTTCTTCGGTAATACCGTGAATACGTTCTAAAAGAGCAGGGTATTTTTCATGAACAAGAGCAGTTAAATCACCGCCATCGTCCAAGATCATGTTGGCATCCCAAGGTTGGCCATTTACATTAATCTGTTGCTCTAAACACCATACGTATTCTTCTTCAGTTTCACCTTTCCAAGCAAACACTGGAATACCGCGAGCAGCAATTGCAGCAGCAGCGTGGTCTTGAGTAGAGAAAATGTTACATGATGTCCAGCGTACTTCAGCACCTAATTCAACAAGCGTTTCAATAAGAACAGCTGTTTGAATGGTCATGTGAATACAACCAAGAATTTTTGCGCCAGCAAGTGGTTTAGAAGCTGCATAGCGTTTACGTAAGCCGATCAAAGCTGGCATTTCTGCTTCAGCAAGTTTGATTTCTTTACGGCCGTAGTCAGCAAGAGAAATATCAGCAACTTTGTAATCTGTAAATGAAGCATTAACCGCGTTCATCAGGATCTCCTAGGAAAAAATAGTATTGATCATTCTGTTCGCGGATGCCGTTGTTGGTTAAAACGACTGTTTAACCGATCGTCGAGCCTGGCAAATTGATCTTTAGTGCCGATCAATTGTCGCAGCATCCCTCGACTAGCGAAACATTGTACTTGGAAAAGCTTTTAGTGCCAATCCAGTTTTGTTTATTATCTGCGTAATTATCACTTTAGATTCTAATTATGGCATTAAATATTCCCGAGTCATTGGCAAGCCTAGAGTCAAACTGTGGCGTTTTTGCAGTTTGGATGGTGCTTCAGCATCATGGAGTACAAATTGATGTGGTTGAGCTGATTAATGTTTGCCGACACGATGAAGGAGGCACCTATACTATTGCCTTAGCTGTTGCTTTAAAGAAACTAGGATTTGAAGTGTCATTTCATTCAGATGAGGATCCTAGCATTAGCCAAAGCGAACGTATGAGCTATAAAGAGGCAAAGGTATTAAAAATTCCAACTGGACCAGCGCTGAGCTATCAAGATATTCAAGCTGCAATTCAAAACGGAAAAATGGTGATTGTCTACTACGATACTTTAGAAGGTATTGGAAATCAGTCGCTCATTTATTCTATAGATCAAAATGAAATCTGCTTTTTTGATAGTTTTGATCCGATGTCAGCGGCAGTTTTTGAAAAGCAGCGTCAAGTAGAGGGGATTTGCCGTCAGGCTATTGTGATTGATGATCGTAATTTTCAGATGCATTCATCCAAAATGAATTAGATAAAAAGAGCCAGTAGAGTGCTGGCTCATATTGAAGTTATTTTTGTTGATATTCTTGAATTATTTCTAAAGCAGCACGAAAAGCTTCTTGTGTAGCAGGGGCGCCGCAATATGGCAGGCTGTGCAATAGAGTTTCTTGAATCTCTTCAACTGTACAACCATTGTTGAGTGCACCACGAACATGGCCTTTGAGTTCGGTTGGTGATTTTAGTGCCGTGAGCATTGCCAAAGTAATTAATGAGCGATATTTACGAGGTAGCACACCTTCACGTTGCCAAGTCGATCCCCATGCATGCTCGTTAATCCAGTCTTGCACAGGCTGGGTAAAGGGTACGGTATTTTCTTGTGCACGCTTTACAAAAGCTTCTCCCATCACTTCTGTGCGAACTTTTAATCCATTTTCGTAATCTTGCTTAGACATTAATTTCTCCTAAAAATAAAAGCGTCGATTGACGCTTTTATAGCTGTTTATTAATTAATGCGAATCAAAAATGATTGCAATAGTGAATTAGTGGAGGCATCAGTCACTAAATTTGATGAGGGTTCGACAAAGGAAGATCTTTATTTAAATCTTCATCAAACACATCTGTAAGCATGCTATCGAATCGAATTGCGTTGTATTGCAATAATTGTTGAGCTTCGCTTTCAGAAATAAAGCCTTCTTTTATCGCTTGTGCAATATTCTCTTCGAAAGTCAGTCCTGTAAATTTGCCTTTAGATTCAGCTTTTTTAAACTTATCCCAAAGCGGTTCAAGCGTTCGCAGAATTTGGAAAGTATGCTCTAAACGACCAGTTACATCATCGGCTTTGGTTGAATAAAATACGTGATGTTTAAGCTGTTCTCTGAAAGGGTGCTCTTGCATCATAAGTTCAGCGACTTGTTGTTTTAATTCATCATCTGGTTTTGAAATGACACGACCAAAAGGGAAACAGATCCATTTTACAAATGCTGCTGGAAGTTTGGCTGGGAAGTTTTCAAATAATCCCCAAAATGCTTCCTGAATATTCAAGAAAGCTTTTTGTAGCGCTAATTTAGCGTGAAGTTGTTCAGCTTCAGTTTTTTGTCCAGCTTCATAAAATTTTAAAATCGCAGTAGAAATAAAGAGGTGCGCGTGAATATCTGCCAAGCGGCCTGATAACATTTCTTTGCGTTTTAGATCTCCTGCAAGTAAGCCAAGTGACATATCTGAAACAAGTGCGAAGTTGGCACTAAAACGATTAATCGTTTTATAGTAACTTGCAGTGAATTGATCTGCTGACTGAGGCGCATCGCTTGAGCCACCTGTCCAACCGTAGGCAAATGATCTAGCACCGCGATTAAAGGTATAGGCTAAATGTTTAAATAACAAATCATCGAATTTTTTGACTGAGTTATTTTTATCTTCAGATTGAAGGAGTTGTAACTCTTCAAATAGATAAGGATGACAACGCATTGAGCCCTGACCAAAAATCATCAATGAACGGGTCAAAATATTTGCGCCTTCTACTGTAATAGCAATCGGAATCGCTTGATAGGTAAGTGCAAGGAAATTACGTGGTCCAAGTTGAATAGCACGTCCTCCAGCAATATCCATTCCGTGATTGACAACTTTACGCATCGTTTCAGTTGCATAATATTTTGCCATAGCAGTCATCACAGCAGGTGTTCCACCTTGGTTTAGGCCACATGTCACTAAATAACGGAATGCTTCAAGCATATAGGCATCGCTGGCAATTTCACTAGTTGCTTCTTGTACGCCTTCAAATTTACCGACAGAAATATTAAATTGCTGGCGAATTTTTGCAAAAGCACCAACGGTTAAATAGCTCATTTCACCTGCGGCTGTGGCTAGAGCTGGAAGGGAAATACCACGACCAACACCTAAGCACTCCATGAGCATACGCCAGCCTTTACCAGCATTTTCTTGACCACCAATAATCCAGTCAATAGGAATAAAAATATCTTCTCCTTCTACTGTTCCATTCATAAATGGTGAACCAGGATAATGTCGTGCTCCAATTTTCACACCTGTATGACTTGCAGGAATTAAAGCACAAGTAATACCGTATTCTGTTTTGTTTTTATCTCCGAGTAGGCCTTCTGGGTCATAAAGTTTAAATGCTAAGCCAACAACGGTGGCAATTGGTGCGAGCGTAATCCAGCGTTTAGAGAAATTCATTCTTAGCCCAAGAACTTGAGCACCTTCATATTCGCCGTAGCAAACAACACCCGAATCTGGAATCGCGCCTGCATCTGAACCTGCTTCTGGACTGGTTAAACCAAAGCATGGGATCTCTTCACCTTTAGCAAGGCCCGGTAAATACTGCTGTTTTTGTGCATCTGTACCGTAGTGCATGAGTAGCTCACCCGGACCTAATGAGTTTGGAACCATACAACTCACAGCTGTGGTGAGTGAGCGGGAAGCAATTTTGCTCATAATACGACTTTGGGCAAATGAGCTAAATTCTTTGCCGCCAAAGGATTTTGGAATAATGAGTCCTAAAAAACCCTTATCTTTAATAAATTGCCAAACTTCTGGTGGTAGATCTTTTAAGTGATGATGAATTTCCCATTCATCTAGCATGCTACAAAGGAGCTCAACTTCATTGTCGATAAAACTTTGTTCTTCTGCTGACAAGGTTGGGTAGGGATATTTTTCAAATTGTGACCAATCGGGTGCCCCCATAAATAATTCTTTTTCCCCCCAACTGGTACCTGCCTCTAAAGCCTCTTGTTCAGTCGTACTGATGCTCGGCATTGAGTTTGCTAATGTTTTATATGCAGGTTGAGTAATCAGATTAAAGCGTAATGGTGCAAATAAAATAATGATACTAAGGGCAATAAGGGGAATACCTAAAAGGAGAGCCCATGGCGTTAATATGAGTGCAGTAAGTATGGCTACAGCAATCGTAATAACACTACCAATGGTTCTGTTTAGATTAAAAAAGAAAATTGCCCATATTGCAAAAAGCTGAATGACAACGCTTAAAACAAAGAGTAGGAAAATCATACTTGCTCCTTGCTAGATAAGCCCTCAAGTTAGAAGTTACAAAAAAGCGAGGAGAGATTTAAGGCTTAACTAGCTAATTTTTAATGCTGTTTAAATTTAATTTTTTATGTCGCAATTGATGTATATGCTAGAGCAGGGATATATCGTACTTTTAGGTATAAGATATTTTTAAGTGAAAGTGTAATGGGTTGTTTTATCGATTTGTCAAGAAATGTTATTGATTTTCTTATACAAATAAAAAGCCCTCTGAAGTAGAGGGCTTTTATAGATATTTAAATTTTAAGCTTCGACAACTTGAACAGCGATTTTTTTAGCTGGATCTACTTTGCGACGAACTTCCGGTACTGGTTCACCGTGGTATTGACGATCAGCAAAGTAACTTGAACGAACCATTGGTGCAGACCAAATATTTCTAAAACCAAGTTTACGGCCATGCTCTGCATAACGTTCGAACTCTTCTGGCGTTACAAAGCGGTCAATTGGCGCGTGTTGTTTAGAAGGTTGTAAGTATTGACCAATAGTCACATAGTCAACATCATGAGCACGCAAGTCATCAAGCAATGCAATAACTTCTTCTTCAGTTTCACCGATACCCACCATCAAACCGCATTTTGTTGGGATGTCAGGACAATATTCTTTAAACATTTTTAATAAGTTTAAAGAATGTTGATAGTCTGAACCTGGACGCATTGCTTTATATAGACGTGGCACAGTCTCAATGTTGTGGTTAAATACGTCTGGCGGACATTCAGTCATAATGCGTAAAGCAATGTCCATACGTCCACGGAAATCTGGTACTAAAATCTCAAGCAATGTATTTGGGCTTAGTGCACGAGCTTCTTTAATACAGTCCACAAAGTGTTGTGCACCGCCGTCAAGTAAGTCATCACGGTCAACCGAAGTAATTACCGCATATTTGAGCTTAAGATTAGCAATTGTCTCTGCCATGTGACGAGGTTCATCTGCATCGAGTGCATTTGGACGACCATGTGCTACATCACAGAAAGGGCAACGACGTGTACAAATATCACCCATGATCATGAATGTTGCTGTACCACCACCAAAACATTCTGGTAGGTTTGGACAAGCAGCTTCTTCACAAACGGTATGGAGTTTTTGAGCACGTAAAGTGGTTTTAATACGCTGAACTTCTTCTGGTGCCGTCATCTTGACACGAATCCAGTCAGGTTTACGCGGCACTTCAACCGTAGGTACAACTTTTACAGGAATTCTTGCGACTTTTTCTGCGCCACGAAGTTTTACACCCTGTTCAGGTTTACGGTGTTCTGACATATTTAACTTTTCCACTCGTTTATAGAGACATTGACATTGTATTATAGCGAACTTCTGCAGTTAATAGCGGAAAATAACTATTCATATAATAAATGTGGTTATTCAGAAATATAGGGTTGAGAAATACATAAATTCACCGCATATTAGCCATAATTTATTATAAAATATGGTCATTCAAGTGAGGAAGGAGCTTTCAATGCCACGTAAAAAAGAGGTCGTTAGTGGGAATTTCGTTAAATACGATGCGGTAGTTCTCGGTTCTGGACCTGCAGGTGAAGGCGCGGCAATGAAGCTTGCAAAAGCGGGTAAGCGTGTTGCAATTGTAGATGTGCGTGATCAACTGGGTGGTAACTGTGCACACGTTGGTACCATTCCAAGTAAAGCATTACGTCAAACAGTTTCTAGTATTATCCGCTATCAGCGCGATCCAATGTTTCAAAAAGTAGGTGAATGGAAACAGTTCACCATGAAACAGGTTTTGCGTAATGCACACAAAGTAATTCAACAACAGGTTGATACGCATACACGTTTTTACGATCGCAATAAAATCGGTGTATTCCACGGCCGTGCATATATTCAAGATAAAAATACAGTTTTAGTTTTTAGCCATGAAGGCATTAAAGAAACAATTATCTGTAAGCAAATTGTGATTGCTACAGGTAGTCGTCCTTATCATCCGCAAGGTTTAGACTTTGATCATCCTCGCGTATTCGATTCGGACAAAATCCTTGATCTTGATTATTCAATTCAAAAAATCATTATTTACGGCGCAGGTGTTATTGGCTGTGAATATGCCTCAATCTTTATTGGTCTAGATCATAAAGTTGACTTGATTAATACTCAGCAAAAATTATTAAGTTATCTAGATGATGAAATTGCTGATGCTTTGTCTTATCACTTACGTGAACAAGGTGTATTGATTCGTCACAATGAGCAAATGGATCATCTTGAAACGTTTGATGACCATGTTGTACTGCATTTACAAAGTGGTAAAAAGATTAAAGCCGATGCGATTCTTTGGTGTAACGGCCGTTCAGGTAACACAGAAGGCTTAGGTCTTGAGAATGTTGGGTTAGTACCAAATAACCGTGGTCAACTTTCAGTAAATGATCAATACCAAACTGAAGTTGAAAATATTTATGCTGCTGGTGACGTGATTGGTTGGCCATCACTTGCTTCTGCTGCTTATGACCAAGGGCGCTGTGCTGGCGCAAACATGAGTGGTGAAGATGCGAAGCCAGTACGTGATATCCCAACAGGTATCTATACCATTCCAGAAATCTCATCAATTGGTAAAAATGAACAGGAACTAACGGAAGAGAAAATTCCGTATGAAGTAGGTCAAGCTTCTTTCCGTCATTTGGCTCGTGCGCAAATTACTGGTGATACAGTGGGTGAGTTAAAAATTCTTTTCCACCGCGACACTATGGAAATTTTAGGTATTCATTGTTTTGGTAATAACGCTGCCGAAATTATCCACATTGGGCAAGCAGTTATGCACAGCCCAAACAATACTCTGAAATATTTTGTTGAAACAACGTTTAACTATCCAACAATGGCAGAAGCATATCGTGTAGCTGCGCTTAATGGTATGAATCGTTTGTTTTGATTTTAAATAAGTTTTCCATAAAAAAGCCCGCAAACTTGCGGGCTTTTTTATTTTCATTAGACCATAGGTTTTTTATATTTTTATGACAATTTGCAGTATGCGTCTGGCTGTCTATATCTCTAGTGGGCACAAAATGCTTGATTGAAATATACAAATAAATCAGGAGTTTGTTTCCATAAAATGATTGAACATGCCAGCAGAGTAATCACGAGCAAAGTCATAATTGTTTTCAAAAGTAAGGCATTATGCGTCATGAATAACAGCCTCCTCATTTACAAAGAAATGTACGATTACCCCTAATATACTCAAAGCTATTGAACATAGCCAAATCGCATTGTAATTACCTGTTAAGTCATGGTTAACACCGCCAAGCCAACCGCCAAAGAAAGAACCGACTTGATGGGTGAAAAACACAATACCACTTAACATTGAAAGGTATTTAACACCGAACATATTCGCTACAATGCCGTTGGTAAGTGGAACTGTAGAGAGCCATAAAAGTCCCATAATGACGCCAAAAGCATATACCGTATAAGTGCTTAGAGGTAATAATAAAAAGGCGATGATTGCGATGCCACGGCTACCGTAAAGTGCCATCAATAATTTAGGTTTTGAGAAACGATCTCCTAACCAACCAGCACCATAAGTCCCCACAATATTAAATAGTCCAACTAGTGCCAGAAACACAGTGCCTGTAGCTGCATCAAAGCCGTGATCGATTAAATAGCCCGGCAGATGAACACCTAAAAAGACCACCTGAAATCCACACACTAAAAAGCCTAAAGCTAACCACCAGAACGGCTTATGTTTTCTAGCAATATTCAGTACTTGTTTAAATGTGAGTTGAGGTTGAACAATTGCTTTTAGCGTTTGATTGCTTGGTCCTTTTAGCATCCATGCTAGGGGAATGATAAACGCAATTAACAGCGCACTCACCATTAAAGCTGACGACCATCCTACCGTTTTAAGCAAGAGAAGGGTGGAAGGTAGCATAATAAACTGACCAAAAGAGCCTGCTGCACTGGCAATACCCATTGCCATACTTCTTTTTTCTGGAGGGGCAGCTCGGCCTACTGCACTCAGTAAAACCGTAAAAGAGGTTGCTGATAAAGCTAAACCAATAATAAGACCTAAGCTTAAATTCAAAATGAGTACACTTGAACTAAAAGCCATTAAAAGTAGGCCTAGGGTATAAAGTAAGCCACCAACAGCAACTACAACTTTACTGCCATATTTATCTGCAATTGCACCGGTAAAAGGCTGAACAGCTCCCCAGATCAGGTTCTGCATGGCTATCGCAAGACTAAAAACATGCTGTCCCCAGCCAAATTCATGGCTCATGGGTACAAGGTAGAGACCGAAACCATGACGGACACCTAATGAAAGGGCCAAAATAATTGCACTGCCAATCAGCATATAGATGAGGGACTGAGAAAATTGGTTGCCAGTTTTAGTCATGATTAATGGAAAATTATAATAATGATGATTTATTGTAGAAGATATATCGAAAAATATCGATATAGTTAGAGGGAATATTTAAGAAGAATTAAAAAGTTCTTAAGGATCGTATTTTATGAGAAGGAAATTAAAGAAGCAGACACCATTTTGATCTCTGCTTCTTGTAGAAATTATGCTGCGGAATTACGTTCAAGTAATGCTTGTTCAAAAAGTACTTGTTCTTTTTCTTTATGTTCAGTCGTGAAGCGAATTAGAATTACGCTACAGCCAGCGATTATAACCAACCCACCTAAAATAAATAGACAAGTTTGAATATCGAGTACACCTTTTAATAAGAAACCAGCTGCAACTGCACCAACATTACCACCTGCACCAATAATGCCTGCAACACCACCTAATGCATTACGATCAATAAATGGTACAAGAGCATATGTCGCGCCACAAGCCATGTGAGTAAACAGGGCAAAAATCGTCATAGAAATAATTGCAAGAGCTATCACATTCATTTGAGAGAAAAGAATTAAGAATAAACCTTCACCTAAAATCATGAGTACTAGTACTTTAGTACGGCCATCTAAACCTTTTTTGAGTGCGACTTTATCGGAAATAATACCGCCAAGTGCACGAGCAAAGAGTGCAAGAAGACCAAATATCCCCGCGGTTAAACCAGCAGTTTTTAAATCCATTTTGAAGTGATCAACATAGTACATTGCTGCAACGTTATGGATAAAAATTTCAATACCGAAACATGCACCGTAAGCCACAAATAAAATCCAGACACGGTAGTTACGAGCAGCTTGCATCAAAATTGCCATGCCACCTTTTTTACCACTGCCAACTTCAATACCTTGTGCGCGGACTTCTTTGAAGTTTCCTTGAGGACAGTCTTGGGTGAGTTTCCAATAAAGAATACCAACAATGACCATCATTACGCCTGGTACGATTAATGCAACACGCCAACCCATAGTTTGTTCGACACCGAACATGACAATTGCACTAAGTAATAAAGGCATTAGAGCTTGGGTTGCACCGCCACCAGCATTACCCCAACCAGCTGCTGCCGCATTTGCTGTACCTACAACATTAGGTGCAAACATAACGCTTGTATGATATTGCGTAATAACAAAGCTTGCGCCAATTGCACCAATCAGTAAGCGGAAGAATAAAAAAGACTCATAACTGTTAGCAGCAGCAACGCCAAATACAGGAATACTGCCAAGCAAGAGAAGGGCTGTATAGGTAATCCTCGGGCCATATTTATCACAAAGCGGACCGACAACGAGTCTTACTAAAATCGTAATTGCAACGGCGGCAATATTGATATTGGCAATTTGATCTTTGGTTAAGCCGAACTCACCTTTAATAACCGGCATGAGTGGTGCGCAAGCAAACCATGCGAAGAAGCACACAAAGAATGCGAGCCAAGTCATGTGGAAAGCGCGCATTGCAGGAGTAGAAAAGCTAAATAATTTTATTTCAGTTGCTTTTTTTGCATCTAGATTGATATTTGAAGACATACGCCGTCCCTCTGAACTGAACGAAATTTTAATTTGCATGGCAATTTATTGCCTATCTGCAGACCGATCAGAGCGGACATCGTTGGCCGTCTTGGTTTATTCATTGAATCATCGTTGACTCATCATGCTGTAAATAAAGCAAGGGTCGTGCCAAAAAATTATTTTTACTAAAAAGGAAAAATTACTTTCTAATTCTATTGGGTTAGTTTATTAAAAATAAAATTAATTAAAAAATAGAAATAAATCAGTAAATGCTCATAAGAGAGGAATACGGTAAATTTTTTCTATCGGCTTTATAAAAGTGCTCATTTTTTTAGCATTTTGATTTAAAAAGAAGCAAAATGTAAAAAAAAGAAAGCTATAAAAACATGCATAAGTTTTTATAGCTTTGGGTGACACAAAAATTAGAAGCGGTAACCGACACCAACATATGTAATGAGGGGGTCAATATCAATTTTGGTATTCGCTTTAATTAGCTCTTTACCTGTATTTTGGTCAGTCACATAGATTTTTGCTTCATTATTCATTTTGGAATATGAAACTGAACCAACAACAACCAGTTTGGGTTGAAGTCATAAGATGCACCTAAAGTCACAATAGGGGCAAAAGTATCGGTTGCTTCTAGTTTAACGATAGGGTTTGCTGATGATGTTTTTCGATCTAATGCTGCACCTGCTTTACCATCATGGATATTCTGGATCATGTGACCCGCTTGAATTAAATCGGCCTCAATACCGGGATTCATTTTTAAATCATTAAAGTATGCATACATCACGCCAGCCCCGATATAAGGACGGAACTTATTTACCCCTGATTTACCAAATTGATAATGTAGTTCAACGGCTGGTAACCATGCACGAGCAGTCGCAGCCTTCCCCCCCTGAGAAAGATCAGTAATATGCAGGTCTTGTTTTAAAGGAATATCTCCACCTGCCTTGGAAATTCCATCTCCTATGATTCCTCCAATCGAAGATCCATCTTTTAGTGGAGTCGCTTTTCCAGAAAGGGGAGCGTAAATATTACCTTTTCCATTAATATCTACTTTAGGAGGAATACCACCTTTAATTTCTAAAGATAAATTGTCCGTAAAGTTGTAATTAAACATAAGACCAACAGTATCAACATCAGCAGCTTCTAAGCCAGAACCTTGTTGTTGCCATTGAGAAAGACCATTAACTTCTGCTGTACCTGCAAGTGATGAGGGAAGAGTGTCTGTAAACTTATCAAGAAGGCTAATAGTGCTATACCAGAATTTTCCTGAAGTTTTACTTTGGTCGATTGCATCTAAAACGGCTTTTGTAGATACATCTCCAACTTTAGATGTTGTACCTTCTGCAACGCTAGTATTGATATTGACAGGGTTTCCTGAGCCTTGAGGCATAGCATGGAGCCAACCAGCAGAGACAGAAAAACGTTTGAAGCCATCGCCATCTTTAAAACTAAAATATGGTGAAGCGGCATAAGTGAATGTTGGCAGAGCAAAAAAGGCAACTGTCATACAAAATAATGACTTTTTCATCATAAAAGGACTCCATGTCCGAGCATTTGTTTACTGATTTTTATTGAGCTCACCATAACGCGTTTTATTGAAATAATTGTGTATTAAAAATTAATAATTGTAATTTTTTTGAAATATTTGTTTATATTTAGAAAGATTTATTAATAAAAAGTACATAATAAATAATAAAAGACTACACAAAGTAGCCTTTTATTTAAGTTTTTTAAATTATTGGTTGAAGCGAGATAAGTCTTCTTCAGGACGAGCAGTTAAGACTTCAATGCCTGTTTGGGTGACTAAAATAGTATGTTCATACTGAGCTGAAAGTTTATGGTCTTTGGTTACGACAGTCCATTTGTCACCTAACAATTTAGTTTGCCATACGCCAGCATTTACCATAGGTTCAATCGTAAAAGTCATACCTGCTTCTAAACGCATACCTGTACCAGCTTGACCATAATGGAGTACTTGAGGTTCATCATGGAAAACAGTTCCAATACCGTGACCACAATATTCGCGTACTACACTAAAACGTTCTGATTCGACATACTTTTGGATTGCGTGGCCGATATCACCTAAATATGAACCATCTCTAACAGTTGCCATCCCACGATACATCGCTTCTTGAGCAACTTTGCATAGACGGTTGGCTAAAATAGAAGTTTCACCACCAACGACATACATCATGTTGGTATCGCCGTGATAACCATCTTTAATGACAGTAACGTCAATATTAAGGATGTCACCATTTTTTAAAATTTTATTTTCAGAGGGAATACCATGACAGACAACATGGTTAACCGAAGTACAAATAGAGTGTTGAAAAGCAGGGCGCCCAGGAGCTCCACCATAGCCTACACATGCAGGAATAGCATGTTGCACATTTTCAATGTGATTACGACAAATGGTATCAAGTTCAAGTGTACTTACACCTGCCTTAATATGGGGCTTGATCATCTCTAGAACTTCAGCCGCCAGTCGTCCTGCAATGCGCATTTTTTCAATTTCATCTGGAGTTTTGATTAATCGACGTGGAGCTGTATAAGTACTGTTCATGATCTCTAAAAACTTTTGGTAATTTACAAGTGTCTATGGTATAAATAGCCGCCCATTTTATCAAATGCTTTTCGTGAATATCTTTTACGAACAATTTTGATAGATGGAGTAAAAAATCCGCACATATATCGTCACATTACTCTGGGTGCCCGTAAAAAGGTGGAGAATGCGGATATATGGAGGCCTAACCCAACTTTTAAGGTAAAGAAAATGGCAGATTACAACGTAAGCATGCGCGACCTTCTTCAAGCAGGTGCGCACTTTGGTCACCAAACTCGTTTCTGGAACCCAAAAATGCGTCAATACATTTTTGGCGCGCGCAACAAAATTCACATCATCAACCTTGAGCACACTGTTCCTGCGTTAAATGATGCTTTGAACTTCGCTAACCAATTAGCAAGCAAAAAGAACAAAGTTTTGTTCGTTGGTACAAAACGTGCTGCTTCTAACATCATCCGTGAACAAGCTCAACGCGCTGGTCAACCATATGTAGATCACCGTTGGTTAGGTGGTATGTTGACGAACTGGAAAACACTTCGCCAATCTATCAACCGTTTAAAAGATCTTCAAACTCAATCTCAAGATGGTACTTTTGCTAAGCTTACTAAACGTGAAGCTTTAGAACGTGCTCGTGAGATGGAAAAACTTGAGCGCTCTTTAGGCGGCGTTAAAAACATGGGTGGTTTACCTGACGCATTATTTGTAATCGACGTTGATCACGAAGCGATTGCAATCAAAGAAGCGAAGAACTTAGGTATTCCTGTTATCGGTATCGTTGATACAAACTCTAACCCAGACAACGTTGATTACGTTATTCCTGGTAACGACGATGCGATCCGTGCAGTAACTCTATATGCTTCAGCTATGGCTGACGCAATTCTTGCTGGTAAAGAATACGCTCAATCTCAAGCGAACGCTCAAGCAAAAGGCGATGACGCTGCGAAAGACGCTTCTGAGGCTTAATGCGTTTTGACGCAGGCTTGTCATTTTTGCGACATGTAATGGTGGCAAATTAAGCGTCGAGAGTGCAAACGGCCCAGAGTTTCTTTGGGCCGTTTTTGTTGAAAAGATTTATTTTCTACCGATTTTAGGAGATCAACATGACTGCAATTACTGCAAGCATGGTAAAAGAATTACGTGACCGTACTGGTCTTGCAATGATGGAATGCAAAAAAGCATTAACAGAAGCGAACGGTGACATCGAGCTTGCTATTGATAACCTTCGTAAATCTGGTCAAGCTAAAGCTGCTAAAAAAGCTGGTAACATTGCTGCTGACGGTGCAATCACAATCGTTCAAGAAGGCAACAAAGCAATTTTAGTTGAAGTTAACTGTCAAACTGACTTCGTTGCTAAAGACGAAAACTTCTCTAACTTCTCAAAAGCTGTTGCTACTGCCGCTTTAGCTGCTGGTGAAACTGATGCTGCTAAAATCGCTGAATTAAAATTAGCAGACGGTCAATCAGTTGAAGAAGCTCGTATTGCACTTGTTCAAAAAATCGGTGAAAACATCCAAGTTCGTCGTGCGAAAATCGTTGAAGGCGAAAACTTGGCTATCTACAAACACGGTTTAAAAATCGGTGTTGTAGTTTCTTATACTGGTGATGCTGATACTGGTAAAGGTATTGCAATGCACGTTGCTGCATTCAACCCAGTAGCTGTAAATGCTGAAGCTGTTCCTGCTGACCTTATCGCTAAAGAAAAAGAAATTGCTGAAGCGAAAGCGTTAGAATCTGGTAAGCCAGCTAACATCGTTGAGAAAATGGTAACTGGTTCAGTTGATAAATACTTGAACGAAGTTGCTCTTGATCGTCAAATGTATGTAATCGACAACGACAAGAAAGTTGCTGATGTATTAAAAGCAACTGGTACTACTGTTGCTGAATTCGTACGTTTCGAAGTTGGTGAAGGTATTGAGAAGAAAGCAGAACTTAGCTTCGCTGAAGAAGTTGCTGCTGCTCAAGCTGCTGCGAAGTAATTCGTATCACAATAAAAAAAGCCCCATTGGGGCTTTTTTTATCTCAGTTAAAATAAGGGTATACAATGACAAATAAAAAAAATCTCAGTATTGCTGGTGTGATTATTTTATTGATTGCTGCGTATTTTGGTCTAGATTTATCTGGGCATAAGCAAAGTCAATCACCCTCATCAACTATACCCGCAGCTCAGCGTAATGAAACTACATTTTTAAATAATGGGGTGGACACTGTAAAAGCTGCTTATGAGCAGAGACAAAGTAATGTTCAAGTGCAGGGAAGAGGTCGAGTCAAAACAATTTTAAGAGATGATAATGATGGGTCAAGACACCAGAAATTCATTCTAGTATTAAAAAATGGTCTTTCAATTTTGGTTGCACATAATATCGATTTGGCACCTAAAATTTCTAATCTAAATAAAGGTGACATCGTTGAGTTTTATGGCGAATATGAGTACAACCCAAAAGGTGGTGTACTACATTGGACTCATCACGATCCACAAGGTCGTCATGAAGGTGGATGGCTTAAACATGACGGACAGATCTATCAATAAAGCTCACGTGAACGTTTAATCAGATTATTTTCATAGAGCAATTTTGTTCTATTCAGTTTATTAAAACATGCTATGGTTTTTTTATTGAATAGATGAGACGTATTTATGCAGCGGGAGCAAGCCGATTATCTGCATGTGCGAGAGTTGGGCGGTTTAGAGTTATTAAAAGCACATTATCACCAAACACAATTTTCAAAGCATACTCATGAAGGGTACTGTATTGGTGTGATTGAAGAGGGAGCACAGTCTTTTTTTAGGACGGGACAGCTGCATGTAGCTCCTAAAGGCGACATTATTTTAGTAAACGCTGACGAAATTCATACTGGTTCATCGGCTGTTGAGTCAGGGGGGCGTTATCGAGCGATCTATCCAACACCTGAAATGTTAGCAGAAGTTAGTCAAGATTTTTTTGAAAACCCACATGGAGCACCATGGTTTCCTCAAGCTGTGATTCGCGACCTAGGTTTGGCTCAACAGCTTTGCTTACTTTTTGATTTATTAGAACAAAAAGATAATTTTCTACTCAAAGAAACGATGTATTTAACAACGTTAGCTTGTCTTATGAAGAGACATGGTAAATCAAATCATACTTTTTGTGAGTTACCAGAAGCATATTCAAAAATATTAAGAGTTAAAGAATTACTCGTAGAAATGCCTGAAACAAACTTTTCTTTACAAGATTTGGCTGACATGGTCGGCTTGAGCGCTTGGCATTTCTTAAGGCAATTTAAAAAATATGTAGGTCTGCCACCTCACGCTTGGCTTGTACAAGCACGTTTACAAAAAGCAAGACAGTTATTAAAACAGGGGGACCAAATTGCCATGGTGGCACAACAATGTGGTTTTTCTGACCAAAGCCATTTTAACCGTCACTTTAAAAAAGCAATGGGCGTCACACCCACTCAATATGTAGCAAGTTTGAACATATAAATAAATTAGTTTTAAAGCAATTTTATCCAATATAAGTCGGCACTCATCAAGCATGGTATAGAGATGTTTCTTATATTGGATTTTATATATGAATATTCAGCTTAATCAGCCGGTTGGGTTTTCAAAAAATAAGCCATCCTATTTATTTTTACGTGGTGTAATGGATATTTTGCCCTTATCAATTTCTGTTATTCCGTGGGCAATCTTAGCGGGATCTATGGCAATTCATGCAGGATTATCTTTCTATAAAGCATTAGCAATGTCTGGACTCGTCTTTGCTGGAGCTGCTCAGTTGGTTAGTTTAAGCATGGCTATGGAAGGTGCTTCTGTTTTTACAATTTATTTGACTATTTTCTTTTTAACGGCTCAGCATTTTATTTATGCATTAACTTTAAGAAATGACATTTCTATTTTGTCTTTACCTAAACGATTGAGTTTAGGCTTTTTATTAACAGATGAATTGTTTGCGGTGAGTGCTCCATTTGAAAAAAGAAGTTCGGAATATCTGTTGGGAGCCGGTTTATGTTTTTATTTATTTTGGGTTGCTTTTAGTTTGGTGGGAATACTGCTGGCGACAGTGATACCTGATCTTTTAAATTACCATTTGGATTTTTCGATTGTTGCTATTTTTATTGCCATGATTGTGCCGTTATGTAAAGGATTTCCAGTCATAGTTGGTGTGCTAACAACTTGTTTAAGTGGGTTTTTATTTAAATTTTATCAAATTGAGGGTGCGATTTTACTTTCAGGATTAATGGGAATGTTAATTGCTGTTTTAACTGAAAAAATAGGTAAGGAGCAATAATATGTCTTGGTTTATGATTTTAGGCTTGGCAGCAATCGTCTTTTTTAATCGCTATTATTTTTTAGAACCTCAAGTAAAAATTAAACTGCCGCTTATTCTGAATAAGATGCTTAACTATTCTGCACCTTGTTTGTTAACTGCAATTTGTATTCCAGTTATTTTTTTCGATGGTAATCATTTAAGAGGCGTGATAAATAATCCTTATATTTATGCAGCAATCTTTTGTATTGTAATCGCTATGTACCTAAAAAAAGTTCTTTTAAGTGTGATAGCAAGTTTAGGATTTTTTTATTTTATAAATTTTCTAATAAATTACTAACATGCAAAAGCTGAATCGAAAGGATTCAGCTTTAAGTTAATCTTTAAGCAGGAGCTTGTTGTTGTCTGCTTTTCCATTTAGGTAAAATTTTTGAGAGATAAGCATCCATACACCAAACTGGTCCAATTAGTAGGAATTGTAAATCTTTAAAGAACGAAGGTTTTTTGCCTTCGACTTTATGTCCGTAAAATTGTCCAACCCAAGCAATCACAAAAATAGCGATATAAAACCCGACTCCTACAGGTAGGG
Organism: Acinetobacter sp. 1294243; assembly: GCF_000588015.1. Classification (NCBI taxonomy): domain Bacteria; kingdom Pseudomonadati; phylum Pseudomonadota; class Gammaproteobacteria; order Moraxellales; family Moraxellaceae; genus Acinetobacter; species Acinetobacter sp. 1294243. Next base: position 324,988 of record NZ_JFXG01000002.1, on the reverse strand, counting down.
TATAAATGAGCCATGCCATAACAACAAGTAAAGCAGCCATTGCCACAGCAAGTACAAGATCTAAACGTGCATAAAATACTAAGGTCAACACAAGTAATAAAGCAGTAAGCAATGTGCTGAAATGTGCAATGATTCCAATAATAGAAAATAAAATGGCGGGAACGCAAAGCCAGTGAATTTGTTTATTGGTTGGATTTTGATGACTTTCGCTATATTCATCAAACCATTCAGTAATGGATTTCATTAGTAGCACACTCCTTGTTTTAACTTTGATTTATTTTTTTTGAGTATATTTTAGCCTGTTCTTGAGGATCTCGACAAGAAACTAACACTATTCAACTATAGGGAGCGTTGTATTAAAAAAACTAAGAAAGGGCAAATGAAAAAATAAAGCGAGTGTGATTGACAAGGTGGACAATTCGACCACAAGAATGGGGCTATTTTTCATAATATTTTTTCTGTGTTGCTAGATGATGAAATCATCTAAAAAAGCGTAATTTTGAGATTGATGGGAAAATTGTATGAAAAAGCTCTACTCATCTACTCTAAAAACGCCATAAATAGCCTTTATTTTGGAAAAATGGTACTAGGGTAGCGCAAATTTAAAAAAGACGCTCTAAACGCAAATTAGACGTAAAATTAACTGGTATTAAATAAACATAGTTTTTTGTTTAAAAAATATTCAAATTCAGAGCTGGATAAGGGTCAAAAAAAGAGGATTTTTTAACTTTACGTTAGGAATTATTTTGATAACTTAAAATATAAAAAAGCCGCAGAAAAAATTGCGGCTTTTTACATGAACTCGAGAGGCTATAACTTATGAAGTTGGGCCATCAACACGCTCAATATTTACTTTAGCTGTACCAGCATTGGTAATACCAAGACGTTTAGCTGCACCGTATGATAGGTCAAGTACACGGTTGCCATGGAAAGGACCACGGTCATTTACTTTTACAACCACACTTTTACCATTGTCTTTATTCGTTACTCGAATGTAACAGTTCAACGGTAGGCTACGGTGAGCAGCAGTTAAAGCATTCATGTCGAATGTTTCACCACTTGCAGTTTTACGACCATGGAACTGGCGGCCATACCAAGATGCCATACCAGTTTGGCTAAACTTACGAACAGTGTTTGAAGCTACTGTGTTAAGTTTTTCAATCACTGAAGGCTCATCTTCAGGGATTTCAATTTTTGCTGCGATAGCTTGACGACGGATTTGATCGCCAGAACGTTCAGTGATTGAAAGACTGTTAATGTTAGAAAAACGAGAATTAAAGTTTTGAGTATCTTTACTCAATACACGTGCTGCTAGATTAGGACCATCTACATCACTGTTTAATGATGATGACTGCACCATTTCAGCGTGCAGTGGGGCCATACTTAAACTAGCCGTCAGTGCAAGAACGTATTTCAGCGATAACTGCATTTGTATAAACTCCTGAGAACATGTACTTTTTTCTTTCAGCCATTGACTGAAATTTAAAGTGAACATGCCTTATTATTCACTTTTGCAATTGCTATATTGGGGTGGATAATATTCATCGGTTACGGAGAGTGTCTAGTCTTTAACGAGAAATCTTTACAAAAAGGGCAAAAACTTACAGTTTTAGGTTAAAAAATAATCAATAATGTAACAAGTTATTAAAAATGTATGTATTGTGATCTATTTAACAAAAATATTTATTGACTTTTACATAAAGTATAAAAAAGCTAGCCTATCGGCTAGCTACTTCGGTGCCTAATAACCATACAGCAGTAGCGTACATACGGCTCTTATTATAAGTCGTAATCACTTGAAAATTCGGGTAAGTTAAATAGTAAATTGGTCCATTATAGTCTTGTAATTGAATAACATTTACCATATCGAGATCATCAATTTTAACTAAAGGATTTAATGGAGAAATACCGAGTGTCTTTAGTGCACCATATGGGAAAGGTTGCGTTAAATCTTTAGCAATAATACTTTCTGGATTTGCCCCAGTGTAACGAGCCATAAACCCGATCGGTTGATCGCGTTGCCAACCTTGTTTTGCTAAGTAGTTTGCAATTGATCCAATAGCATCTTCTGCTGAGTTTCTTAAGTCGATATGTCCATTACCGTCATAATCCACCCCATATTTACTAATATTGCTTGGCATAAATTGTGGATAGCCAATCGCACCTGCATAGGAACCTACAATACTATTTGTTGGGTAGCCTTCTTTATAAGTCCATGCAATAAGAGCAGCTAGCTCATCACCAAAATATTCAGCACGGCGAGGGTAGCCAAAAGCAAGGGTAGCTAAAGCATCACGTGTAATAAAAGAACCTTTATTTGCGCCATAACCTGTTTCAACGCCCAAAATACCTAAAATGACAGCTTTAGATACGCCATATTGTTGTTCTGCGCGATTTAATGCATCTGCATATTGATTTTTAAAACGGACACCACGTTGAATTGTGCCTTCAACCAAGAACATAGAACGATAATCATACCAAGGCTTACTTTCACCTGGACGAGTCATAATATTTAGAATGTTTGGTAAATTTTTTGCGCCACTCATGGCTGCATCAACTTGATCGCTACTTAAACCATAAGCATTCATCGTTTTTTGTTTAAAATTTAAATAATCAGGATGTGTTGCAAAATCGTTGGCCTGAGCGAAATGACTTGTACTGATTAAGCCAGTACACAAAGCGAGCATTTTTAAAGTTTTATTTAAGTGTTGAGACAACATATCGTTTTAAAATTCCAGATTATCGATGTGTATGAATGGACATGACTAAACCAAAGGTGGCCATTAAAGTAATAATAGCTGTTCCGCCATAACTCATAAAAGGTAAAGGAACACCTACTACAGGTAAAATACCACTGACCATTCCCGCATTTACAAATACATAAACAAAAAAAGACAAACCAAAGGCGCCAGCAACTAAACGTCCATAGTTATGGAAGCTTTGTAAACCGATCTGGAATGTTCTAAAAATAATCGCAAAATAAAGGATTACTAAAATAAGTACACCGATGAGCCCAAATTCTTCGGAATATGCAGCAATAATAAAGTCAGTATGTCCTTCGGGTAAAAAGTGTAAATGTGATTGGGTGCCTTCAAGGAAACCTTTACCTGAAAAACCACCAGAACCAATTGCAGTTTTAGATTGAATAATATTCCAACCCGTACCGAGTGCATCTGCCTCTGGATCAAGTAAGGTTAAAACCCTTTGGCGTTGATAGTCGTGTAAAAGAAATTCCCACGCAATTGGAATTACGATTGCTGCACATGCGGCAGCTGCACCAATCATTCGCCATGATAGTCCACTTAAAAATAAGACAAATATACCGCTTGCTAATACTAAAAGTGATGTTCCTAAGTCAGGTTGTTCTGCAATCAGTAAAAAGGGAATACCAATTAACATTAATGATAAAACAACTTGTGAAAAACTAGGGGGAAGAGGTTTTCGTGCTAAAAACCATGCAATCATCATCGGCATGCCGATTTTCATGAACTCACTGGGTTGGACACTCCCGAAACCGGGAATATCAATCCAGCGCTGAGCACCCATTCGGACTTCACCGAATACCATAACTGCCACAAGCGAAAATAGGCCGAACAAATAAAAGTATGGGGAAAACGCTTGATAGACCTTAGGCGGAATTTGGGCTAGACCAAACATCACTAAAAAGCCAATACCAAAACTCATGGCTTGTTTACTGACCAGACCTACATCCTGTGCCGAAGCACTATATAGTACGGTTAAACCTAATAGCGCATTTAATAGCAAAAATAGACATAACCACGGGTCAATGTGGAGTTGTTGCCACCTTGATGGTTGCATAGCGGTGCTAAGACCATCTCGAGGAGCTTGGCGTAAAAACTTATATTGTGGGCTAGGAGACATGCGGCGTTAACTAGGTCAATCAGTGCTTGGCGCATGCTAACATAAACCTGATTAATGGCAATGTATATCAATATTTTGCAATAAAAAAACCTAGCTCTCGCTAGGTTTCCGATAGGCTACTTTTTATTAGTTAAAGAATAGACTTTCGTGATATTCAGCCATCGCTTTTAGTTCAGTGCGATTTAAGCTAGGGATCAGTTTATCGATCGCAATATGAACTGCTTTTGTTACAGCTGCCGCACCAATATCAGCTGCTTTACGCTTAATCATGCCAAGGTCTAATGTCTTATTAAAATCAGACATAAAATGTTTAACCATAGCATCTCCAAACTGTTTATACAGTTCAGCCAATGCAGCTTTATTGATATCGTTACCCGCCTTAAGCTCAGTGAAGTTATGCTGAAGATTAGTGACTAAACTAGGATCTAGAGTTACACCTACTTTATATTGACCTTGTGGATCTTTAAATAAGCTTTTTTCAGAGAACTCTACTGACTGTTTAACAACATCGTTTGGCGCTTTGCTTAACAATTGTTTTAAAAGAACAGCGACTGTTGATTTGACATAGCCTGCTAGTTTTTCGGCAGTATCGCGCTTTTCACTTGCAGGGAAGTGCTGAACTAACTGAATTAAGACATTATCAATAATCTCTTCATTAAGTTGTAAAGCAATCTTATCGCGAAGTGGATATAAAGGCTCACTAGAATTTTTGTTCGCAATTCCAGTTTGTATATCGTTCAATAAGCCTTCAGAAGGGGTAAAACCAAAAAACGGCATGGTGTATCCTCAAATTATTCGTTTTATTGTCGTGCCAATCGAATCGGTTTTGGCATCCATGAAAGATCCGATACTCGGCAAGGGTTAATATCAAGTCCGCCGCGACGAGTATAAGTTGCATAAACCATCAGCTTCTCAGGCTGCAAATTTTGCCAAATATCAGCAAAAATCTGCTCGACACACTGTTCGTGAAAGCCGTTATGCTGACGGTACGAGATAATATAAGCTAAAACACTACGATAACAAGGTTTTTTGCCCTTAAAACGGATAAAAACTGTACCCCAATCCGGTTGTCCCGTGACTGGGCAGTTACTTCTTAAAAGATGAGAATACAGTTCAATTTCGACTTCTTCATCAGACGCATCTCGTTTTAAAAGAGTCGCATCTGGATGTTGCTCTAAACGCTCTGGATCTAGGTCATCAATACAAATGCCTTGAGGCTTAGAAATCTCTAAATCATCTACTTGAAATAAGGTTAACTCAACTTTTGTCCCTGCCGCAGCAGATAGATCCTTTTCAACCGTTTCAATAAACGACTGTTTAGAGTCAAACTGAGTGAAGTTAAGGCTATTGAAGTAAAGTTTTAATGACTTTGATTCAATCAAATTTGGTGAAGAAGCTGGCAGTGTAATTCTGCCAATAGCAACTTGCGGGATGGCATGAGCGTTTAACCATGAAATTTCAAAAACATGCCACCAATCTTTACCTTGCGTAATACCTTCAATATGCGAGTAAGCTTCACGAGACTGAGCACGAGCAATTGGAAATAAAACATCAGGTTGATAGTTAGTTGGATATTGAGTTTCTTTACCCAATAAAGACTGTTCGACACTCATTCACGCATTCCTGAACCACGAGCAAGTAAATAGTAGGCAATTCCGTAAAGTACAGCACAGCATAATGTCACAATGATTAAAGAGAACGTAACGTTCACATCACTATGACCTAAAATGCCGAAACGGAAAGCGTTAACCATATACACAATAGGATTAATTAAAGAAAGTTTTTGCCAAAAAGGGCCAAGTGCGCTAATGGCATAGAACACACCACCTAAATAGGTTAAAGGTGTAAGGACAAAAGTTGGAATAATAGAAATATCATCAAATGATTTTGCATAGACTGCATTAATGAAGCCGCCTAAGGAAAATAAAACAGATGTAATTAAGACTGTATATATAGTCACAAACCAGTTATGTATAAAAAGGTCTGTAAAGAACATGCTCATTGTTGTCACAATTGCTCCGACCAATACACCACGGCAAATACCACCAATGACATAGCCCCACAAAATAATATGTAGTGGCACAGGACTCATAATCAGTTCTTCAATGCTCTTTTGGAATTTCACACTAAAGAAACTTGAAGATACGTTAGCATAACTGTTGGTAATAACCGCCATCATGATGAGGCCGGGTACGATAAACTGCATGTAGCTCACGCCGCCCATTTGTCCAATGCGCGAACCAACCAAATTACCAAAAATGACAAAGTACAAACTCATCGTGATCGCAGGTGGTAACAAGGTTTGCGGCCAAATACGTAGAAATCGGCGTACTTCTTTACGAACTAGAGTCCAGAGGGCAATTTGCAGTTGGCTAAAATTCATTTTGCCTCTCCTTCAAGATTTTTCTCGACCATTTTGACGAATAGCTCTTCTAGACGGTTCGATTTGTTTCGCATACTACGAACACGAATACCTTGTGATTCTAAAAGCTGGAATAAGTCATTTAATGTATGGGCCTTATCCATTGTCACTTCTAAAGTGCTGCTATCAATTAAGTTGAACTTCACACCAATAATATTTAACTGGAGTGGGGCAATGGGTTCTGCCAAATCGAAAATAAAAGACTCTTCACTCAGCTGGTTTAAGAAACTTTTCATGCTGGTGTCTTCTTTAATGACACCGCGGTCAATGATAGCAATTTGACGACATAACATTTCTGCTTCTTCGAGATAATGTGTAGTCAAAATAATAGAAGTACCACTTTCGTTCATTTCGGTTAGAAAATCCCACATAGAGCGGCGTAATTCAATATCAACACCCGCAGTAGGCTCATCTAAAATAAGAAGTTTAGGCTCATGCATCATAGCACGTGCAATCATGAGTCGGCGCTTCATACCACCTGATAGCATACGTGCTTGTATATTGCGTTTTTCCCAGAGGCCTAGCTTTTCTAAATAATGTTCGGCACGTTTTTCTGCAATCTTTTTATGAATGCCGTAATAGCCAGCTTGGGTGACTAAAATATCGAACGCTTTTTCAAACTGTCCAAAGTTAAATTCTTGAGGGACAACGCCAAGTTGTTGTTTTGCCAAGGATGGATGAGTGTCGAGATTGTGTCCAAAAATCTCAACTGTTCCTTCGGTTTTTTTCGTGAGGGAACTGATAATACCAATGGTTGTTGATTTGCCGGCACCATTTGGGCCTAACAACGCATAAAATTCACCTTCAGGCACAGTGAGGTTAATACCTTTTAACGCCTGAAAACCATTACGATATGTTTTGGACAAATCTCTTAAAACCAAAGCATCAGTCATGAAATTCTCACATTATGAAAGAGGGGTATATTTTGAGCGATAATGATTAATAAACCAAGTAAAATAGTCGGAATTTTATAAAATTGAGATAAATTTATGAAGTTATTATATATAAACTGGTGCGCCCGGCGGGGATCGAACCCACGACCCCAGGCTTCGGAAACCTGTACTCTATCCAACTGAGCTACGAGCGCACATGTGTGGGCCACATCATAGGAAAAAAACACCAATAGGTAAAGCACGAAATAGGTAACAAGTGAGTTTAATGCTTAATTAAACAGCAGCTTGTTGTTTTTTTAGTTGCGTTGTTGAATAAGTTGAATTGAATAATTAATAGAATGAAGCGTATGTGCTAGCTCATTAGGCGGAATACGCGACTCCTGTAAGCTGGTAATCCATTGCATTTGGCACATTTTAAGCTCTTGAAGCGTTTTTATTTGCTCTATTTTCTGAATAAGTGGTTTTGCCATAAGCCCACAATATTGACTCAAGCTTTGCTTCATCAACTGTTGTATCTCTTCAAAAGAGAGCTGTTGAACTGGAATTGATGGCTGGGTAATTTCAGTAGGTGAAAGTTGAAAAGATGATGATTGAGTAACCTGAATTTCTCCAACTATATCGCCACTTTTATTATCATCAATAGTATTTTTTTGATGAGCTTCTATTGGAGTTATGGATGATTGTGGGAAAGATATTTGTTCATTTAATTCTGAATAATTTTCGCCAGAAGGAGCAATGAGTTTTAAGTCGATAAGCTGTTGAATAAGCTCTGGAGATGCAATACGTTTTTTAAATTCGCTACTTAAATTTTGAAAATCCTCGTGATCTATTAATAGTAGTAAACGTCTTTGTTTTGCATTTAAAGTAATGTTGCGTTGTTGAAGCGCGACTCTTCCTAAATTAGTTCGATAAAAACCAGCCATCATTTTTCCCCAAATAAAAAATAAATCAGACTGTCCAATTTTCTTGGTTGAACAGTACTGTTTTTAATAAAATATAAATGGGGTTAACGATAAAACTCAAAAATGACAATATAATGAAGAATTGATGAATATCATCTATTTAAGACTTTAAAATGCGCCTTCTAACGCTTTACGTAAATAGATGTCAAGTTCATCTTGACGTAATAACCATTGAATATAGTCTTTAGGAAGTTCAGCAATTGCTGTGCCTTTATGCTTACCAAAATTAATAGTCGTAGGGATACGTGCTTCTTCAGAAACTCGGTAAAGCTCTTCAATGTCTTGAATATTTAAATGATAGACAATATGCATCAAAATATTAGCAGTCAAAATAATATCCGCATCGGCTCGGTGCGCGCCTTTGAGCAATTCTCGCGCTTTACTGCTGCCTTGAGAAATCATATAGATGAGTGCTGAAATATTATGTGCTTCTGCTTCAGGCCAAGTTTTGCGTGCTAAAGCTAGTGTACAAATCGGTTTGATATGAGAAACATCTACACCACAACGAGCAATCGCAGCAATATCGTAATCAATATTGTGACCAATAATATAAGTTGTAGTTTCTGGCAATTTAAAGTTTTTATAGTGGGGTTGGTTTTCTAAATCTGACTCTAATATATGGTGTACTGCCATAGCCGCGTAAGAGATAGGTGCACCAACCTGATAAAGTTGATCAAACAATTTGCTCTTATCTAAAGTCAGCTTACCTTCGTTAATTTCAATTGGTGCATACGCAATTTCAATAGGCAAACCATTTAGCGTATGTGTTTCTGTATCTAAAATAATGGTTTGCATAACTGGCCCTTTAAACAATCACGAGTAATCAAGAATGTTAACAGTTGGCTATCTACTTTAAAACATTTTCTAAGGAAAGAATTAGATTAAAGTAGGCTACTAGATATTTGGTTGGAAAACAGTTTTATTGATATCTAATGCCACTGTCGTAGGCACTAAAATTAATAGTTATGTGACGGGTAACTGGGACCATGGCACGGTGATGAGCAGTAATGTAGATAATATTGTTGGAAATGTTCAGACTTTACTGATGGCTCAATATGGTTATTGATAGTTAAAGGATTTTTAATGTTTTTCTAAGCTAAAATAAACGCTAGAAAAATTTAAAATATAAGCTTTAAAGCAGCTTTTTATTTGATTTATAAACAATGGCTCATTTTTTATAAGACTTGAGCCATTTTTATTTAAAACTGAGCTAACTTCATTCTGTTTAATTATAAAGTTCATGCTACAATATGCCGCAATCTTAGCACGGCTTAAAAGCCCTAATTTATAGGACCCCCGCTAATGTTTGCCAATATTTCCATTTCTGAATTTGATCCAGAATTAGCTCAAGCAATTGCTTCTGAAGGTGAGCGTCAAGAAGCACATATCGAGTTAATTGCATCTGAAAACTATTGCTCTCCTGCTGTGATGGAAGCGCAAGGATCAAAACTTACGAACAAATATGCAGAAGGTTATCCAGGCAAACGCTATTATGGCGGTTGCGAGTATGTGGATATCATCGAGCAAATGGCGATTGATCGTGCTAAAGAACTTTTTGGTGCAGATTACGCAAACGTTCAACCACACGCTGGTTCACAAGCTAACTCTGCTGTTTATTTAGCGCTTCTTAACCCAGGCGATACTGTTTTAGGTATGAGCTTGGCTCACGGTGGTCACTTGACTCACGGTGCTAAAGTAAGCTTCTCTGGTAAAACTTATAATGCAGTTCAATACGGTTTAAACGCTGAAACTGGCGAGATCGATTACGAAGAAGTTGAACGTTTAGCATTAGAGCACAAGCCACGTATGATCGTTGCTGGTTTCTCTGCTTACAGCCGTGTTGTAGATTGGCAACGTTTCCGTGACATCGCGGACAAAGTTGGCGCTTACCTTTTTGTTGATATGGCTCACGTTGCAGGTCTTGTAGCTGCTGGCGTATATCCAAACCCAGTTCAAATTGCTGACGTAACTACAACTACGACTCACAAAACACTTCGTGGTCCACGTTCTGGTTTAATCCTTGCGAAAGCGAATGAAGAAATCGAGAAAAAACTTCAATCAGCTGTATTCCCTGGTAACCAAGGTGGTCCATTGATGCATGCGATTGCTGCTAAAGCAATCTGCTTCAAAGAAGCAATGTCTGATGAGTTTAAAGCTTACCAACAACAAGTTGTGAAAAATGCTCAAGCTATGGCTGAAGTGTTAATCGCTCGTGGTTATGACGTTGTTTCTGGTGGTACAGAAAACCACTTATTCTTGTTATCTTTAATCAAACAAGACGTAACTGGTAAAGATGCAGATGCTTGGTTAGGTGCTGCTCACATTACTGTGAACAAAAACTCAGTTCCAAATGACCCACGTTCTCCATTTGTGACTTCTGGTATCCGTATCGGTACTCCAGCGGTAACAACTCGTGGTTTCGGTGAAGCTGAAGTTCGTGAACTTGCTGGTTGGATCGCTGACGTGATTGACAGCAAAGGTGACGAAAAAGTTATTGCTGACGTAAAAGCGAAAGTTGAAACTGTTTGTGCAAAATTCCCTGTATACGCACAATAAGTTGTAAATATAAAAAAAGCGCCGTATGGCGCTTTTTTTATATCAAGTTAATTAGGGGGAAATTAACTTTCAGATTTTACCGATGACTCGGCATTATGCCAGCCACCACCTAATGCGCGGATTAAATTTACACTAGCCATCATTCTAGTGCCGTTAAGCTGTGCAGAAAGTTGTTCTTGTTGCAAAATAGTCCGATCCGAGTCAATCACATCCAGATAGCTAATAGCACCTTCTCGATAACGTAAATGAGACAGCTGATTTGCATGACGAGAAGAAGAAAGTGCTTGGCTTTGAGCCTGAATTTGCTGATCGAGAATTCTTTGATCAGATAAACCATTTTCAACTTCGCGAAATGCATTCAATACAGTTTGGCGATAGTTTGCGACGCTTTCTTCATAGGCAGCTCGTGCTTGAGCGACTCCAGCTTTACGTTGTCCGCCGTCAAACAATGGCAAAGATAAAATAGTGCCTGCGACTGGACCAAGTAAGAATGTACGGCTCGACCATTTACCTAAATCACCTAAAGTTGATGATTCATAACCGAGTGCACCTGTCAGGTCTAGTTTTGGGAAGAAAGCAGCACGTGCAATCCCAATACGCGCATTATCTGCTGCCATAGCACGTTCGGCAGCAGCAATATCAGGTCGTCTTTCAAGTAAAGCTGAAGGTAAACCGGCTGGCAGACGGAGGCTGTTTGCAGTTAAAGGTTCAATTGCCAAGCTAAATTCAGCAGGTGTTTTGCCTAACAATACTGCAAGTGCATGCTCTGCATTGGCCCGGTTACGAGCAATGTTCAGTGCATTGGTTTGGGCGGTAGCAAGTTCAGTCTGTGCGCGAGAAACATCTAATTCACTGACTAAACCATTTCTAAAACGTGTTTGAACTAAGTCACGTGTCTCGCCAAGCAATTTAATAGTGCGATTATAAATTGCTTGTTCAGCGTCAAGCTGACGAATGAGAAAGTAACCTTGGGCAACATCTGCTTGTAAGGCTAAAAGTGCCGACTGATATAAAGCTTCTTGTTGCTGTACATCAGCTGTTGCTGCATTAACACTACTGGCGATACGACCAAATAAATCGAGCTCATATGAAACATTTGCTTGAGCACGCCATAGGGTTTGTGCAGATGTATGGGCATTGTCATCTAAACCCAATGAAGCAGGAGAGGGTTTTTGACGAGTTGGGCCAAAGCCAGCACCAATACTTGGCAAACGTTCAGCTTGTGCTGCGGAACGTAACGCACGTGAAGCTTGAATATTAGCCGCTGCCGCTTTAAGACTCTGGTTTCCAGAAATGGCTTGTTGTTCGAGCTCATTCAGTTGAGCATCATTAAAAACACGCCACCACTCACCTCGAATCTGCTGATCGGCAGGTTGGGCAATTTTCCAATTATTGTCTTCAAGTTTTGGGGTAGACTCTTTAAATTTGACTGGAACTATCACTTTTGCAGGTTGATATTCTGGAGCCAAAGAGCAGCCTGCAAGCAGCAGGCTCCCCATGAGTGAGGACAATAATAAGCTTTGTTTTGCTGTAGCCATCAAATGTCCTCCTTAATGATCATGTGGGGTAGATAAAGGTGCTTCATGAACTGCTGCCGAATGCAATTTATGTTTGCTGTTCAGTGTGCGAATGAGGACATAAAAGGCAGGGGTCAGGAACAAACCAAACAGCGTTACACCGATCATGCCGAAGAACACCGCAATACCCATGGCATGGCGCATTTCAGAACCTGCACCAGTTGAGGTAACAAGAGGGACTACACCCATAATGAATGCAATAGAAGTCATTAAAATTGGACGTAAACGTAGACGACTTGCTTCAACAGCAGCTTTGAATGCAGTTGCACCTTGCATTTCAAGTTCCCGCGCAAATTCGACAATTAAGATGGCATTTTTACAGGCCAGCCCGACCAGTACCATCAGACCAATTTGGGTAAAGATGTTGTTATCTCCGCTTGTTAGCCAAACACCTGTTAGAGCCGCCAAGATTCCCATTGGTACAATTAAAATTACAGCTAAAGGCAAAGTTAGACTTTCATATTGAGCGGCTAAAACTAAGAACACCAGTAAGACGCTAATTGGGAATACCCAGAGTCCTGCATTACCAGCCAAGATTTTTTGGTAAGTTAAATCTGTCCATTCAAACTTGATACCACGTGGTAGAGTTTGAGCAGCAATACGTTCAACCGCAGCTTCTGCTTGGCTAGATGAATAACCCGGTGCAGGCCCACCGTTAATATCGGCTGATGTGTAGCCGTTATAACGAACTACCATTTCTGGACCATAAGTCTGAGTTACATTCACCAATGAAGATAACGGCACCATTTGTCCGGCACTGTTGCGGGTTTTAAGCTGTAAAATATCTTCAGGGTTAGCACGGAAAGGGGCATCTGCCTGTGCTCGAACCTGATAAACACGTCCAAAGCGGTTAAAGTCGTTAACGTACTGAGAACCTAAATAAATCTGCATGGTGTTGAAAACATCAGTCACAGCAACACCTTGTTGTTTGGCTTTTACACGGTCCAGATCTACGTTTAGTTGAGGTACGTTAATTTGATAACTTGAGAACATTGGACCAAGTTCAGGGGCTGATTGTGCTGCTTTCATAAAGTTTTGAGCAGCATCGTTCAAGGCTGAATAGCCTAAGGCACCTCGGTCTTCAAGTTGGAGTTTAAAGCCGCCCATGGTGCCTAAACCCATCACAGGTGGTGGTGGGAAAACCGCAATATAAGCATCTTGAATGGCTGAGTATTTCTGGTTGAGCGCACCAGCAATTGAATTTGCAGATAAGTCTTTCGCCTTACGTTCATCGAATGGCTTTAAGGTCACAAAGACAATACCGGCACTTGAGCTGTTGGTAAAACCATTAATTGATAGACCAGGGAAGGCAACTGCACTTTCTACACCAGGCTGTTTAAGTGCGGTGTCACTCATTTTACGAATGACAGCTTCGGTACGATCTAAAGACGCGCCGTTCGGTAATTGAGCAAAGCTAATCAAATATTGTTTGTCTTGAGCTGGAACAAAGCCACCCGGAACAATATAAGAAATACCAACAGTTAAGCCCAGAAGAGCAGCATATACACCCATTGCCGATGCTTTATGGGAGATAACACGACTTACGCCTTTGCCATAGTTGTCTGACGCACGTGTAAATACTCGGTTAAACAGCGCAAAGAAACGTCCAAATACACGGTTCATAAGACGTGTTAATGCATCAGGTTTAGCATCATGTCCTTTCAGTAACATGGCTGCTAAAGCAGGAGATAGAGTAAGGGAGTTAAATGCCGAAATAACAGTTGAAATGGCAATAGTCATGGCAAATTGTTTATAAAATTGCCCTGTTAAGCCTGTCATAAAGGCAAGTGGAACGAATACGGCAACCAGCGTTAAAGCAATGGCAATAATCGGTCCGCTCACTTCTCTCATCGCGCGATAAGTTGCATCTCTTGGGCTTAAGCCGGCTTCAATATTCCTCTCGACATTTTCGACGACGACAATAGCGTCATCGACCACAATCCCGATGGCAAGTACCATCCCGAACAGTGAAAGCGCATTGATTGAGTAACCAAAAGCAAGCATGAGCGCGAATGTACCAATAATTGAAACTGGTACAGCAAGCAATGGAATGATTGAGGCACGCCATGTCTGTAAGAATAAAATAACAACCACAACAACCAGTGCAATCGCTTCAAGCAAGGTATGAACAACCGCTTTAATACTTGCACGTACGAATTGAGTCGGATCGTAAACGATGTCGTATTTAATTGAAGATGGGAAATCTTTTGAAAGTTCTTTCATCGTGCTACGCACTTGATCAGAAACTTGCAAAGCATTAGCACCCGGTGCTTGGAAAATTGGAATGGCAACCGCTTGTTTATTATCGAGTAATGAACGCAAACCATATTGTGAAGCTGCAAGTTCAACACGAGCAACATCACCTAAGCGAGTGACAGCGCCATCTGGTGCAGTTTTTAAAATGATATCTGCGAATTCTTGCTCAGTGGTTAAACGACCTTGAGCGTTCACTGAAAGTTGTACAGGAGAATTAGTTGGCGATGCACCAATGGTACCTGCTGCAACCTGAATGTTTTGTTCGCGGATTGCACTCACAATTTCAGTGGCTGTGAGATTACGTTGCGCTACTTTTTGTGGGTCGAGCCACACACGCATTGCGTAGTCACCCGAACCAAATAAACCGACTTCACCTACACCTTGTAAACGAGCCAAGCGATCTTTTACGTTGAGCACCGCGTAGTTACGCAAGTAGGTCATGTCATAGCGATTATCTGGTGAGGTCAGATGCACAACCATGGTTAAAGTCGGTGAACTTTTTAACGTAGTGACACCTAAACGCTGTACGTCTTCAGGCAAACGAGGCATGGCCTGAGATACACGGTTTTGAACCAATTGCTGAGCTTTGTCTGGGTCAATACCAAGCTTAAAGTTCACCGTAATGGTTAAGTTACCGTCACTGTTTGCCTGAGATTGCATATACAGCATGTCTTCAACGCCGTTGATGGATTCTTCAAGCGGAGAAGCAACAGTTTCAGCAATTACTTTTGGGTTTGCACCTGGATATTGAGCACGTACCACCACAGATGGTGGAACAACTTCCGGATATTCTGAAATAGGTAATTTAAATACCGACAGTAAACCGGCAAGTAGAATCAATACTGATAACACACCAGCAAAGATCGGCCGATCAATAAAGAATTTAGAAATATTCATATGTGATTAACCTTTTGCCGGAGTTGATGTTTTTTCTGTTGGCTGAGGTTGAGGAGTAGTGCTGCTCGCAGTGATTTGTGCATTTGGCATTGGAACAAGATGCGGGGTAACAGGGTCACCTGGACGAATCCGCTGTAAACCATTCACTACAATACGGTCACCCGCTTGTAATCCGCTATTTACGATTTGCAAGCCATCTTGTTGTGTGCCAAGTTTTACTTCACGGTAAGCAGTCTGGTTTTTAGCATCGACTACCACAACAAAACGTTTATCTTGGTCGACGCCGACCGCTGTTGGACTAATCAGAATTGCTGAACGAGGTTGACCACCACCCAGACGGATTCGAGCATATAAACCCGGTAATAAAACTCCGTTTGGATTGTCGAAAGTCGCGCGAACACGAATCGTACCTGAGGTGGTATTTAAATTATTGTCGATTGAGTTGATGACTCCTTCACGAGAAAACCCGGTTTCATTGGCAAGTCCCATATAGACAGGAACTTGTGCTGAATTACGCTGATTACTGATGTATTTCAGGTAAGTTTGTTCATCAACATCGAAAGATGCGTAAAGGCGGGATACAGAGACTAAACTTGTTAAAACCTGTGCTCCGTTGCCAGCAGAGACCACGTTGCCCACAGTCACCTCGGCACGAGAAATTCGGCCACTGACTGGTGCAGTAATGCGCGTGTACTCAAGATTTAAACGTGCAGATTGAACGGCTGCTCTAGCGGCTTGCAGGTTGGCACTGGCTGAGCGCGCATCATTTTCAGCTAGATCTAGCTCTTGACGAGATACAGCATTACTTTGAATTAAGCGTTGAATACGAGAAAGATTAGAACCTGTATAAGTCACTTGTGCTTCAGCTGAAGCGAGTTGAGCTTGGGCACGATTGAGTTCTGCTTCGAAAGGACGCGGATCAATGGTAAAAAGTAACTGGCCTTTTCTAACCAGACTGCCATCTTTGAAGTGTACGGAAATGAGTTTACCTGAAACCTGTGGCCGAATATCGACTTGATCAATGGCTTCTAAGCGACCGGAATATTCTTGCCAATCGGTAATGGTTTTACTGATGACATTAGAAATATCAACAGTAGCAGCTTGTTGAGCTGTGGTCGGTGCAGCTTTTGCATCGGCATTTTCATGTAAAAACATAAAACTGCCACCCGTTGCCAAAATGGCGACAAAGATGGCAGACAGCGCAAACTGTTTGCGGGAAAATGACATAAGGTGCTCCTACTTATTTGGATACCTGTTTTCAGACTTTTAATTATGGTCCGTATGGGAGAAACAGGGTTTATGGGATGGACGGAGCATAAAAGTTTGTCAATCACGAATAAATATATTAAATTCGATAACACTATTCGTATTTTTATAACAATTGATGTGTTTGATTAAAAAATGCATTGATTGATAGGAGTGTGCGTGTGGATCTATTTCATGCCATGAAAGTATTTAACAAAGTTGTCGAAACAAATAGTTTCAGTTTAGCGGCTGACAGCTTAGGCCTACCGCGTGCTTCAGTGACGACAACCATTCAGGGTTTAGAGAAACATTTACAGGTTCGATTGCTTAACCGAACAACCCGTAAACTTAGTTTGACACCGGATGGAGCGGTTTATTATGAGCGTACTTCGCGAATTTTAGCTGATGTCGAAGATGTAGAATCAACTTTTCATGATTCGGAGCGTGGACCACGAGGAAGACTGCGTATTGATGTTAAAGCTTCAATCGGGCGGCTGATTCTGATTCCGATGCTTTGTGATTTTCATGCCAAATATCCTGACATTGATTTGGTGATTGGAATGAGTGATCGTCCGGTCGATTTGGTTCAAGATGCGGTGGACTGTGTCATTCGTATTGGTCAACTTAAAGATTCAAGTTTAGTTGCGCGCCGTATCGGAACAATTCAGTGTGTGACTGTGGCTGCACCACGTTATTTGATGGAGCATGGGGAACCCAAAACCATTGAGGATCTACAAAAACATCAGGTCGTGCATTACTTTAACAGCCGTACAGGACGCAATATCGACTGGGATTTCATGGTGAACGGTGAGATTCATAGCGTTGGTGTGAAAGGGCGTGTTTCTGTCAACGATGGTGATTCATATATTGATTTGGCAGTGCAAGGTTTTGGCTTAATTCAATGCCCATATTACATGGTAGCAAAACATTTGGAATCTGGTGCACTTAGGGAAGTATTGACTGAATGGTTACCTGCACCTATGCCAATATCAGTCGTTTATCTACAAAATCGTCATTTATCGCCTAAAGTTCGAGTCTTTGTCGATTGGGTAGCCGAATTATTTGCAGGTTGTCCATTGTTGAGTGGTTGTTCAATGTCATTAGATCAAAAATGTGAATTTGCCAGTGTTAAAGAACATAATCATGAATACACCATTCGGACATTGGTCGAAAATGAAAATATGGCAGAAGCCTATGCACTCAAAAATTAGCTTCATATTTTGAGTGATTTTTCAACAATTAATCAATTAATAGAATCCACTGTTTAGTCATCTTCATAAATCCTTAATTTACTGGTATAGAAATTGCAATTCTTTCGGCAGAAGAGTAATTTAGAAATTGCTCAAGTTTTTATCACCTTATTAGGATTTTAAGGAGAAGCTTCAAGATGGCAAGCTTTATGAAAAAAATGTTCGTTTCAACAACCCTAGTTTTGGCTACTGTTGCGACGAATGTTCAAGCAAAGGATTGGAAGGTGATTCGTTTTGGTACTGAGTCGTCTTATGCGCCGTTTGAATATAAAACACCAGATGGCAAGTTAACTGGTTTTGATGTTGATTTGGGTAATGCAATTTGTGCAAAACTCAAAGCCAAATGTGTTTGGGTTGAAAATTCTTTTGATGGGATGATTCCAGCACTTAAAGCGAAAAAATTTGATGGCATTCTTTCATCAATGACAGTCACTGATGAGCGTGCAAAACAAATTGCATTTAGTAGCAAAATCTACAATACACCAACCCGTATGGTTGCAAAAAAAGGCTCGCCTTTATTGCCTACCGCTGCCTCTTTGAAAGGCAAACGTGTCGGTGTACAACAGGGCACAATTCAAGAAACTTATGCTAAAACCTATTGGGCACCAAAAGGTGTAACGGTTGTACCTTATCCAGTCCAAGATTTGATTTATCAAGACATGATGTCAGGTCGCTTGGATGCAACTTTACAAGATGCAATTATGGTTGATGGCGCTTTCTTAAAACAACCAAAAGGCAAAAACTTCAGTTTTGCTGGTGGCAATGTGGTTGATGCAAAAACACTAGGTGTAGGTGCAGCGATCGGTTTACGCAAAGAAGATGCGGATTTAAAAGCCAATATTAATAAAGCACTCGCTGCAATCATTGCAGATGGTACATACAAAAAACTCGAGAAAAAATATTTCTCCTTTAGCATTTACTAATGATGTGAAAAATGTCGGCTTTAAGCCGACATTTTTAGATCTATTCTCATCTCATCAATATTAGATATTGTTTTTAAGGAGAAGATGAGTCATGTTTTTTTCTGGCTTTGGGCCACTCCTGCTCAGCGGGACATGGATGACCATACAGCTTGCGTTGTTGTCACTTTTACTTTCTGTGATTATTGGCTTAATTGGTGCGAGCTCAAAACTCTCTAGTATTAGAATTTTACGTTATATAGCAACAGCTTATACTACGCTCATTCGAAGTGTGCCTGATTTGGTCATTATGCTGCTGTTATTTTATAGCTTGCAGTTGGGTCTCAACCAAATTACTGAAGCACTGCAAATGGACCAAATTGATATCAACCCATTTGTGGCGGGTGTGATTACTTTAGCGTTCATTTATGGTGCATATTTTACCGAGACCTTTCGTGGTGCATTTCAATCGGTTCCAAAAGGTCAAATTGAAGCAGCAATGGCTTATGGTATGTCGCTTTGGCAGGTTTTTCACCGTGTATTATTCCCTCAAATGATGCGTTTCGCTTTGCCTGGTATTGGTAATAACTGGCAAGTTTTGATTAAGGCGACCGCACTAGTTTCTATTATTGGCCTGACTGACATTGTAAAAATTACACAAGATGCGGGTAGAAGTACCATGCAGTTGTTCTTTTTCAGCATCGTGGCTGCTGCCATTTATTTAGCGATTACCACCGTGTCGAATCTGATTTTAATGTGGCTTGAACGTCGTTATTCTGCTGGTGTAAGGAAGGGACAATTATGATTGAAATCCTTCAACAATATTGGCAGGCATATCTTTGGACCGATGGTTTGCAAATGACTGGCGTAGCGATGACGACTTGGTTATTGGTGCTTTCTATTGGTATTGGATTTGTGCTTGCTGTGCCTTTATCACTTGCACGAGTATCAGAAAATCTTTGGTTGCGTGGCCCAGTTTGGTTATATACCTATGTTTTTCGTGGCACTCCACTTTACATTCAATTGCTGATTATTTACTCAGGTATTTACAGCTTTGATTATATCCATGAACACCAGACACTTGATGCTTTTTTTAGAGAGGGCATAAATTGCACCATTTTGGCATTCGCGCTCAATACTAGTGCATATACAACTGAAATCTTCGCTGGGGCGATTCGTTCTATTCCCCATGGAGAGATTGAGGCTGCACAAGCTTTCGGTATGTCAAAATGGAAACGGTACACTCGCATTATCATTCCATCGATGTTACGCCGTGCTTTACCGTTTTACGGCAATGAAGTCATTTTAATGTTGCACGCGACAACCATTGCATTTACAGCAACTGTTCCTGACATTTTAAAAATTGCGCGTGATGTGAATGCGGCAACCTATGACACCTTCAATGCTTTTGGAATTGCCGCGGTGTTATATGCAGTGTTGGCTTTTATTTTGATTGGGCTATTTCGTAAGCTTGAAAAACGTTGGTTGGCATTTTTAAAGCCATTGAATCATTAGGAGACATAAATGGAACAAGTTGCAAAACTAGTGATTCGCGATTTACATAAGAAATTCGGCGATCATGAAGTGCTTAAAGGAATATCACTTGATGCAAATGCCGGTGATGTGATTAGTATTATTGGTTCATCGGGTTCAGGTAAAAGTACTTTACTCCGCTGCATTAACTTTTTGGAACAACCGAGCAATGGCACGATTAAGCTCAATGGTGAAAAACTACGCACAGTCTTTGATAAGAAAGGCAATTTAAAAGTAGTTGAACCAAAGCAACTACAAAAAATGCGTACGCAGCTCATGATGGTATTTCAGCATTTTAATTTGTGGTCACACATGACAGTGCTAGAAAATGTCATTGAAGGGCCGATTCACGTACTTGGGGTAAAACGTGCAGAAGCAGAAGAGCGTGCACGGAAATATCTACGCAAAGTTGGATTACCTGAAAGTGTTGAAAGTAAATATCCGGCATTTTTATCTGGTGGTCAGCAGCAACGTGTAGCGATTGCTCGTGCTTTGGCTATGGAACCAGAAGTTATGTTGTTTGACGAACCAACCAGCGCGCTTGATCCAGAGCTGGTGGGTGAAGTACTAAAAGTAATGCAGGGCTTGGCTGAAGAAGGACGTACCATGATTGTGGTCACACATGAAATGGGCTTCGCGCGTCATGTATCTAATCAAGTGATTTTCTTGCATCAAGGGAAAATTGAGGAACAGGGTCATCCTGATGAAGTACTCAATAACCCGAAAAGTGAACGTCTAAAACAATTTTTGACGGGCAGTTTGAAATAAGCTGTTCATACCGAGTAAGGTGAAATTTTTTATAAAAAGAGTTTCATCGTACTCGGTTTCTTTTTATTTATATTTTATAAATGGGTATTTTTAGAAAACACATTAATAATCACAATACCTGCAATCATTAAAGTAAGACCAATACAGGCCGCCAAGTCTAAATGTTGTTTGTAAAATATCCAGCCAATTGCAGAAATTAAAATAATACCCGCACCCGACCAAATGGCATATGCAATTCCGATCGGAATCGTTTTTAGTGTAAGGGACAATAAATAAAAAGCGATCGCATAGCCCACAACTGTAATAATGGATGGAATAGGAACAGTAAAACCTTGAGATGCTTTTAAAGCTGAAGTTGCAATGACTTCACAAGCAATCGCAATTGCTAAATAAAGATAAGACATGGGGAGCTGCGCCAGAATGATTTTTGATCAATCTACATGAAATGTTGAAATGGTTTGGCAGTTTTAACGATTGTTTAATTTTTTTGGTACAAAATGACCATTAAATCAAACTGAACTGATAAATTGATTTTATCTCTAGCAAAGTGTTCTCAGCTATTTTATTCATTTATTTAATCATTGATCTGTATAGTCATAAAAAGAGGATCAGCAATCTTAGCCTGATCCTCGATAGACTTTTAAGAGATAGATTCGCCGAGTATATTTAAATCCTTAAATTTCTCTAGCAGTTGCTCTTTATTTTCAATATGTGCAGGGTCTGGTTTTATGCAATCGATTGGACAAACCGCCTTACATGTGGGGGCATCATAAAAGCCTACACATTCTGTACAACGAAGTGGATCAATTTCATAAACTTTGTTGCCTTCAAAAATAGCTGTATTGGGGCATTCCGGTAAGCACATATCACAATTGATACAGTCATTTGTAATCAAAAGTGCCATGTTTAACTCGCTGAATAAGCTAATGTTGAGGCAGTAATGTTTTCCTTAGCATGCGGCAAATTGCGTATGAGTAGGGCATAACTAACATCAACATCTTGTGAAAGTGGAATCTCAACAAAATGCCCCGAACCTTTAGCATCGGTAATTGGGTTACCTTTTAAATCGCGCATTTCGGTTAAAGTAAAGGTGATATTACCTTGAGGCGTCATCAGCTCAAGTGAGTCGCCCACCACAAAACGGTTTTTAACTTCAATGCGAATATAATCGCCTTGACGTTCTAAAACCTCTCCACAAAATTGTTGGTAGTCGAAATGCGATGAACCATCAGCATAGTTTTGATATTCGCTATGCACATGACGTCTCAAAAAGCCTTCGGTATAACCACGGTTTGCCAAACCTTCGAGTTGGTTGATTAAGCTTGGGTCAAATGGTTTGCCTGCTAAAGCATCATCAATAGCTTTTCGATAAATTTGGGCGGTACGGGCACAGTAAAAATAGGATTTAGTACGGCCTTCAATTTTTAATGAGGCGATGCCCATTTTGGTTAAACGATCTACATGTTGTACCGCACGTAAATCTTTAGAGTTCATAAAATAGGTGCCGTGTTCATCTTCTTCGGCAGCAAACATTTCTTCATCATTGCGTTGTACCAGCAGCGTTTGAGCCGAGGTTGTTTCTGATTGTGCTGATGAGCAGCAAGACTTTTCTGACTCATTGAGCTGAGTAACTGGAATCACATCACCGTTTGCATCTTCTTGGGTTTCATGCAACTTATAGTCCCAACGGCAAGCATTGGTACAAGCACCTTGGTTGGCATCACGCTTGTTCATATATCCGGAAAGTAAGCAGCGGCCTGAGTAGGCCATGCATAGAGCACCATGTACAAAAACTTCAAGTTCAATATCGGGTACGTGTTGCTGGATTTCTTCTATTTCTTCTAAAGATAACTCACGCGATAAAATCACACGGCTTAGACCGTAATCTTTCCAAAACCTAACAGTGGCCCAATTAATAGCGTTGGCTTGAACTGATAGATGAATTTGCACATCAGGAAAATGCTCTCTCACCATCATGATTAAGCCCGGATCAGACATAATGAGTGCATCTGGTTGCATAGCTACAATTGGTTCAAGATCACGAATAAAGTTTTTTAATTTGCTGTTATGTGGCTGAATATTCACTACAACATAAAACTTTTTACCCAAAGCATGGGCTTCATCAATTCCGATTTTTAAGTTGTCATGATCAAAAGCATTATTACGAACACGTAAGCTATAACGTGGTTGGCCGGCATATACGGCATCTGCACCATAGGCAAAAGCATAGCGCATGTTTTTAAGTGAACCTGCGGGAGAGAGAAGCTCAGTTTTCATAAAATAAAAGGCATAAAAAATATATGGTTTTATTTTATTAACTCCAGATTTGGGATTCAACCTACTGAATTAGTAGGGATTTGATCATTATCCTTTTGTACGGGCAGCATATTTTTTGCTAGCTCTCCTAAGCGCATCAAAGCATTTAACATTTTGGGATTTAACTCAAAACAAGCTGCTATACGTAAACAATGACTAAAACGTTTATCAGCTGAACACAAAATTCCCGGCATACATAAGATTTTTTCATCCATTGCCTGATGAAACAGTTCTAATGTATCGATAGATTCGGGGAGCTCTAACCATAAAATAAATCCCGCTTGCGGACGACTGACTCGGGTACCGAGTGGGAAATAGCGGCAAATATAAGATTTGATGGTGTCAATTTGTTGTTGATAGCGTTTTTTGAGTTGACGTAAATGTAGATCATATCCGCCATTCTCTAAGAAAAGTCCTAAAGTTTCTGTGAGTAAAGCAGGCTCAGCAACAGTGGTTGTAAATTTAAGCTGCTGCACAATATTGCGGAAACGTCCAGCTTCTAGCCAACCAATCCGATAATCAGGTGCTACAGTTTTGGTATAGCTGCCACACACCAAAACCCATCCATTTTGGTCAAACGCTTTGATGTTGGGCAAGAGAGGCTCGGGGGGTTGCAATTCGGCATACATCGCATCTTCAATAACAGGAACTTGAAACTGATTAGCTAACTCTGCCAAGCGACGACGGTTACTTTCAGGCATGCTAAAACCGAGAGGATTGTGTCCTGTTGGAATGGTTAAAATGGCTTGTACACTTTGAGATTTTAAGAGTTCTTCAAGTGCATCAAGGCACATACCTGTATGTGGCGAGGTCGGTACTTCTACAATTTTTCGACCTAAATTATGAAGGAGTGGGTACAGGTTGTGAAATGTAGGAATCTCAAGCGCTACACTGTCGCCCGCTTGAGTTGTTGCCATAATCGCGAGACTTAAAGCCTCCATCGTGCCATGAGTGAGCACAATATCATCTGCTGAAAGAAACATACCTAACTGTAAGCTTCGCCTAGCAATTTGAGTACGTAAACGTATAGAACCGGGCGGCAAGGTATAGCTTTTAAAAATATCTGATTGAGAGCGCAGCACCTGGGCAGTTAAGCGTTTTAAGCGTTCAATTGGATAGAAATTTTCCCCAGAAGGGCAAGCTAGGGCTAAATTGACATAGTCGGGGTCCATTTGCTTTTTAACAATTTGTGCGAGAAAACAGCTAATTCCTGAAAGAGATACTTTTTCTTCACTGACATAACGCTCTTCGAGTTCTAATAAGTTTGAAGGGGCATGACAAACATAGTAGCCAGACTGTGGACGAACTGAAATTAAACCTTGATCTTCAAGCTGGCGATAAGCTTCTTTTACAGTGTTAATACTGACCTGATAATGCTGGGCACAATCTCGAATTGATGGCAACCGAGAACCCACAGGTTGCCTGCCATTCTGAATTTGAAGGGTGAGGTCATCACTCACTTTTTTATATTTGTACATATCCATTCATTAAAAAGCCAAAGCAATGGATACACTTTATAGCGATCCCTGATTTATCTCAAATATTGTTAGTTTTATAGATTTATCCATTTAATCTGAATCTATTTTTAACAACTGTGTCTATTATTTTTAATATTAACTGATACTGTGACCATTAAAAATAAATCAGTAAGATCAAGAAATGGTGAGGATTTAAAGCCATATTTTTTAATATTAAAATCAGTAGGAGAGGTCTATGTCTGTTGTTGCATTTAAACAAGTTGATGTTTTTACTTCACAAGCATTTAAAGGAAATCCTGTTGCGGTCATTATGGACGCCAGCACCTTAACGTCTGAGCAGATGCAAGCCATTGCGAACTGGACCAATCTTTCTGAAACCACATTTGTACTCCCTGCGACCGATTCACAAGCTGACTATCAGGTTCGAATCTTTACTCCGCAAAATGAATTGCCATTTGCAGGCCATCCTACAATTGGTACTGCCTATGCTTTGCTTGAGGCGGGGCTAATTAAAGCGAAAGAAGGTAAGCTGGTACAGCAGTGTGGTGCTGGTTTGGTGACTCTGACTGTGAGTGAATCAAGTCATATTTCATTTGAACTACCTAAGCCTAAAATTACTCCACTAGATGCTATGCATACTGAGAAATTAGCAGAAATTTTAAAATGTGAAATTAATACTCAATGGAACGCTGCATTGGTAGATGTAGGGGCGCGCTGGATTGTATTACAAGCTGTTAATGCTGACGCTGTTTTAGATAGCCAACCAGACTTTGCCGCTTTAAAAGAACATGACTTAGAAATGAAAGTTACGGGTGCGACAGTTTTTGGTTTTCATGAAAATAATGATGAACAAAAACACATAGAAGTTCGTTCATTTGCCCCTTCATGTGGAATAAATGAAGATCCTGTTTGTGGTAGTGGTAATGGTAGCGTAGCTTCATTTATTCGTTATTATGGGATTCTTCCTGCACAAAATGATGTCGTAGTTTCTTCACAAGGTGGGGCGGTAGGTCGAGACGGACAACTTCAACTTGAATTGTATCAAGATAAAATTTTGGTGGGTGGAACCGCTGTCACCTGTATCGATGGCACAATTAAGTTATAAAAACAGAAATAAAAAAACCGAGGACTTTGCCTCGGTTTTTTATGTCTAGAAAAAATTATTTTTCTACGAACGCACGTTCAATGACGTAGTCGCCCATTTCACCCATACGAGGTGATTCAACTAAACCGTGTTGGTCAAGTAATGCAGCCACGTCTTTTAGGAATGCAGGGCTACCGCAAAGCATTGCACGGTCAGTTTCACGGTTGAAGCGTGGTAAACCGATTTTTTCGAATAAAGCGCCAGTTTCAATTGCAGTTGTTACACGGCCTTGAGTGTGGAAAGGTTCACGAGTAACAGTAGGGTAGTAAACAAGCTTGTCTTTAATACCTAACTCTTCAAAGAATTCGTGGTTTGGTAATTCGTTTAAGATAAGGTCTTGATAAGCTAATTCAGAAATATAGCGTGTACCATGAACAACGATTACTTTTTCAAAGCGTTCGTAAGTTTCTGGATCACGAATAATTGATAAGAATGGAGCAAGACCAGTACCAGAAGATAAAAGGTATAAGTTTTTACCTGGTAAAAGGTCATCATGAACCAAAGTACCTGTTGGTTTTTTAGAAACTAAGATTTCATCACCAACTTGTACTTTTTGCAAAATCGAAGTTAAAGGACCGTCTTGTACTTTAATTGAGAAGAATTCTAACTCTTCTTCGTAGTTTGCACTTGCAATCGAATACGCACGCATTAACGGTTTGCCATTCACTTCAAGTCCGATCATTACGAACTGACCATTTTTAAAACGTAAGCTGGTATCGCGTGTAGTTTTAAAACTGAAAAGAGTGTCATTCCAGTGGTGAACATGAGTAATGCGTTCAACGTTAAAAGCAGCCATTAAAGGTCTCGATCACGATTAAAAGAAAACAGATTGCTATTCTAATCTAATTTCATTCCCGATAAACTGAATATATTTAATTGTGTTTATAAGAAAAAGTGATGATCAATTCTGTCACCTTCCCCATCATTGGCCATATGTGTTCTCCCTATCGTGAAAAATTTGGTATTCCACGCCAGCCCAATTTGGTCAATATTGAGTCTTATATTGATATGGTTGAACCTTATAACGACTTGTTAGCATTTGAGGGAATTGAGCAATTTAGTCATCTCTGGTTAGTTTGGCAGTTTCATGACAATAAAAATCAAGGCAGTGCAGATAAGTTCCGGCCACAGGTTCGTCCACCACGTTTAGGTGGTAATGAAAAAATTGGAGTATTTGCTACACGAAGTATGTATAGACCTTCTCCAATCGGGCTTTCAGTTGTAAAGCTTAATAAAGTGGAAAAGGTGGGCAAGTCTGTCCGTGTCTATGTCACAGGAAGTGATTTATTAAATGGCACTCCAATTTTAGATATCAAACCTTATATTCAATATTCTGATGCAATTGAGGAGGCTCAAAGTGGTTATGCACATGCAGAACCTGAACGAAAGGCAGTTATTTGGAATGAAACTGCGTTAACAGCTCAAAAATATTTTCTGCAAAATAAAGAAATAGATTCGCAATACATTGATGAGCTTGAGCAAGTATTGGCTTTAGATCCTCGGCCTGCCTATCAAGAAGACCCTGAAAGAATTTATAAAATGAAATTTTCAGACTTTGATATTCATTTTAAGGTCGATCAATTTGTAGTTACCGTCATTGATGTGGTTAAGACTAAGACTTCTTCGCTTACACAATAGATATTTTAAAACCAGTGGATGTTAAGCCAAAGTAAAGTAATAAAAATAGCCATATGAATGAGCTGGGCGGGAACGAAAGCAAGGGCATAGCGTAGTCCGCCCGAAATTGCAGAGTTCACACTTTTAGCAAGAGCATGAACTGCAAAACCTCCTAAAAAGGCAATTAATAAAGGTGTCATATGTGCGCTATCAGGTTCACCTTGCACAATGACCGCCGCTATAGCTGCATGTATTTCAAATAATGAAGCAAGTAAAGTCCCCGCGATTAATCCCGCATCGCCTAAAGATAGACTTAAACCATAAACACCTGCCTGAATGAGGGTGAGTGTGCCTGCAATAATAATGGCTTCTTTTAAGCTGAACATTCTTGAGTCAAGCTCGGGCGAAGCCGTACTAGGCTCGGCTTTACGTAATAAAATAAAGGCCCATACTGCTAAAACTACTAAGGCAATAAGTGTAGGAAATATAATCAGCTTGAACCAAGCAAAGCTAATACCGATCACAATAATTAAGGTTTGAATCAGTGTTGAAACGCAAGACATCAATGCAGCACCTGCATTTGTTGTTGCGTTGGCTTTGCCAGAGCGTACTTCTAAACCTAAACTGGCAATAGTTGCTGTACTAGACACAAATCCGGAAGCTAAAGAAGAAAGCAATAAAGCATTTTTAGATGACAAAAGTCGCTTTGCTATATGGGCGAGAGCTTGTACAAATAAGATTAAAGTCAGTAATTTTAAAATCACATGTGGATTTAAAACCGGCCCCCAAAAAGGCTTATTAGGTACTAAAGGCTGAGCAATTAATAGTAAGGCAAGTAGAAAAATACCATCACGTAATTCAGATTCAGTAATCCACTGACTGGCAATACCATGCATAGACTGCTTAGCTATTAAGATAGTTGTCATGATCACAGCTAGGCCAGCAGCGAGCGAAATATTCCAAATACAAAGTGCCCCAATGAAATAAGTCATAATAAAGGCGAGTTCGGTGGTCACGCCCGGGTCATTGGGTTGATTTTTGAGGGAAACAATACTAATGGCACCAATGAGTAAAGCACCCACAATTCCAATTTCAATGCCAAATAAAAAACAGACCGCTCCTAATAAAGCACTAATTGCAAAAGAACGGAAACCCGCAAAGGTTTTATATTCATGTTTAAGCTTGCTTCGTTCTCGTTCTAAACCAATTAATAAGCCACAACCAAGCGCCGCAGCAATCACTGTAATGAATTCTTCAAATGATGCTGTTTGTAATGACATTGTCATTGGAAGTTCCATATTACTTCCTCTTCGCTTATTGTTATATGTGGATTTGAATCATTTTAAAATCATGTATTCATATTCAGTTTATGCTTTTTATTATAGTGAGCATAGTGTCTTTTTTAGACAAAACTATGTAGAAAATATTTCTATAAATATGACCTGTGACACAAAAAAATATTAAGATGAGAATTGGTTTAATTAACTGATGTTAAAGGATATTTAAATATAAAACATCTCTGCTATATTATAAAAATATATTGGGGATAACGCATGAATGCACATGTAGAAATAGATACGTATTGGTGTCTAGAACAATTATTACAAGAAGGCCGTATAACAGAACGAGATAAATTACTGGTACAGACAAGTCACCGCCAAAAAGACCAGTTAAAGTGGCATCCATTACAGTGGATTGCACATTTTAATTTAAAAGATCAGCAACATACGCATGCCCATTTGAGTTTAAACCGCTTATGTGTATGGTTTGCAGATCGGGTTCAGCTCCCTCTATTTGTGATCGATCCTTTAAAGGCAGATGTCAGTGCTTTAACGCAGGTCATGTCACAAGAGTTTGCCATTCGTAACCATATTTTAGCTGTTGAAATTCGTGCTGACCGAATTGTGATTGGAACAGATCAACCATTTCAAACAGATTGGCTTAATAACCTTGAACGAAGTCTAGCGCCTAAAAAAATTGAACGGGTACTGCTTAATCCCGAACAGTTACAACGCTATTTGCGCGAATATTATCAGGTGAGTCGCGCGGTAAACTCTGCTCAAAAAGATGCAGCTCATGACCGTGACAGTAAAAATGTTGAAGCGCTTTTGCAGCTTGGCGATAGCCAAAACCCAGATGCTAATGATCAGCATATTGTGAAATTAGTCGACTGGATTTTACAGTTTGCATTTGAGCAGAGTGCCAGTGACATTCACATGGAACCGCGTAAAGATAATGGTAAAGTCAGATTTAGGATTGATGGCGTTTTACACACCATTTATAACATGCCTTCAAATACGCTGACCGCCGTGATTTCTCGGATTAAAATTTTAGGACGTTTGAATGTAGCGGAAAAACGTAAACCACAAGATGGCCGGTTAAAAACACGTACACCTAAAGGGCAAGAAACCGAATTACGTTTATCAACCTTACCAACCGCATTTGGTGAAAAACTGGTTATGCGTATTTTCGACCCTGATGTGTTGGTACGTTCTTTTCAGCAATTGGGTTTTGAAGAGCGTTTATTACAACAGTGGCAACAATTAACCAAAAATAGCCACGGTATTATTTTAGTCACGGGTCCTACAGGCTCCGGTAAAACAACTACGCTATATTCATCTTTAAAGCAGCTTGCAACCGAGCAGGTCAATGTCTGTACCATTGAAGATCCGATTGAAATGCTAGAGCCTAGTTTTAACCAAATGCAGGTCAATAATGCAATTGAATTAGGCTTTGCAGACGGTGTACGTGCACTGATGCGTCAAGACCCTGACATTATTATGATTGGGGAAATTCGTGATCAAGATACAGCGAATATGGCCATTCAGGCAGCATTAACAGGTCATTTGGTTTTATCAACTTTACATACCAATGATGCACCGTCTAGTTTGACTCGGTTGCATGATTTGGGTGTACAGCCATTTCTGACAGCTGCAACAATTTTGGGTGTTCTCGCGCAGCGCTTAGTCCGCCAACTTTGTCCACACTGTAAGAAAAAAACTCACATTAATGAGGATGAGTGGGAACACTTAACCTTTGACTACATTATGGAAATGCCTGAAACGGTTTATCAAGCGGTAGGCTGTGAAGAATGTCGTCATACAGGCTATAAAGGGCGAGTCGGTATTTACGAATTTATGCCGGTCAGTCTTGAGCTTAAACACCTTATTAGTAGTCATGTGACATTAAATGATTTAAGAACTCAAACTAAAAAAGAAGGTATAGAACCTTTAAGAATTGCAGGAGCCCGTAAAGTGATTGAAGGACTTACGACATTAGAAGAGGTCTTGAGGGTTGTGCCATTAAATTAAGTTTTTCTTAAGATTCACCTCATTTATGGTTGATTTAATTGCTTTATCCCAAGAGGGAACCATAAACAGAGGGTAATAATATGAATATGCTTAAAGTAATGTTGATGACTGCTGGTATGACTGCTGCTGGCGTAGTTGTCGCGAATACACCAGTGAATCAAGCTGCAATTGCTCCGGCAACTGTCACCACAGTAAAACAGGCATTAACCTCAAAAGATAATACACCGATCAAATTACATGGTCAGGTTGTAAAGTCTTTAGGTGATGAAAAATATCAATTCCGTGACAAGACAGGTAACATTACAATTGATGTAGATGATGAACTTTGGCAAGGTCGCCCTATTTCAGCCAATACAAATGTGACTTTAATTGGTGAAGTAGACATTGACTATAAACCTTTAAAACGAGTAGAAATTGATGTGGATCAAGTTCAGTTCTAATGAATAAGGTCTGTAGATCTACTACTTTTAGCCGCATTTAAATCATGCGGCTTTGCTTTTTTTATAAAGGCTTGGCAAGATCAAATCAGGATATAACAGGAAAAATAGATGAGAATTTTGCTTGCAGAAGATGATCGCTCTCAAGCTGAAAGCATTCAATCATGGTTAGAGTTAGACGGTTATCAGGTAGATTGGGTCGAAAGAGGTGATTATGCACTTACGGCAATCGAACAGCATGATTATGACTGTATTTTGCTTGATCGGGGACTACCTCAACTGGCTGGTGAAAAGGTTTTAACAACGATCCGCCATAAACAAAAAAATGTTCCTGTTATTTTTATTACTGCACGTGACAGCATTCATGATCGGGTAGAGGGGCTAGATTTAGGTGCAAATGATTATTTGGTTAAGCCTTTTAGTTTAGAAGAATTATCGGCTCGCATCCGCGCTCAATTACGCAAACAAACTTTGAGTCAGCAATCGGTTTTAACATGGGGTGACCTACAACTTGATACACAAGCGAAAGTCGTATTAAGCGCTGGCAAGTCTATCGATTTAACGGCAAAAGAATTCCAAATATTGCGTAAGCTTATGGTGCATCCCGAGCATATTATTACCCGTGATCAATTAGAAGAAGCACTCTATGCATGGGGCGAGGAAATTGAAAGTAACGCAATCGAAGTATTTATTTATCAACTTCGAAAAAAAATCGGAAGCAGCAGTATTAAAACCATACGGGGGCTAGGCTACCGTATGGGAGATGTAAAATGAAATCGAATCGCTCATCTTTGCAGTCTCAACTGGTTAAAACTACGATGTGGAGTAGTATCGTGGTGGGATTACTGGCTTTAAGCTTACTCACCATATTTTCGATCTATCACAACATGTCAGTGCAAGACGAAATCATGGATGAAATTTCAGATACTTTGCTGGTTTCCGATCTTTCTGAACACTCCATGAAACAGTTTGATGAGCTGAGTGATGAATTTGATATTCAGTATGAGTTATTAAACACAGGCCAAGTACTTACTCATTCTCATACCTATCAGCATGAACTTTTTGAACAAGGTAACTTATCGGAAGGTTTTTCATATTTTTGGTTTGATGGTCAATTATGGCGTAGTCTGGCTGCACAACAAGAAGATTCTCAGTTACAAGTTGAAGTTTTTCAACCAATGAGTACGCGTGTGGAAGAGGTACTTAAAGCACTTGCTGGATATAGCGGTCTTATGGTGTTGTTCTGGCTATTACAATGGGTGATTATAAGTTGGCGTACCGAACATGAGTTGGCCGCGTTAAATCTACTCTCTAGACGGATTGCTCAAAAAACTGCATCAAATTTAGAACCGATTCAAGAGCCGGATGTCATTACAGAAATTCAACCTGTTATAGATGCTTTAAATCAATTGCTTGCAAGACTGCAAAGAGCTCTCGTTGCTGAACAGCGTTTTACCGCGGATGCTTCGCATGAGCTACGCTCTCCCTTATCTGCCATACAAATGCGTCTTCAGGTTTTGCAGCGTAAATACCAACATCTTCCAGAACTTCATCAAGATTTTGAACGCATACAAGAAGACGTTTCTAGAAGTACAAAAATACTTGAAAATTTATTACTTCTGGCCCGCTTAGAACCTAATGAAGCTGAACAGCCTGAACTTCCTAAGACAGTTATCGATTTAAATTACTTACTAGCAAGAGTCATTGAAACTGTAGATTTAGACGCGAAAGCTAAACAGATGTTGATAGAGACCAATACTTTATCGACAGAAACTAAAACATATGCGAATGAAGAATTACTGTTTATTGCTTTTAGAAATTTATTTGATAACGCCATTCGTTATAGCCCGACACTAGGCTCTATTCATGTTGAGATTAGTCAATATGAACAGCAAATTAAGGTGTGTATTGAAGACACGGGAAATGGAGTAGATGATGAAGTGCTATTACGGTTAGGGCAGCGTTTTTTTCGGGTACTGGGTACTCAGCAGCAAGGTTCTGGCTTAGGAATTTCAATTACTCGAAAAATTATTGAATTGCATAATGGCAAATTACGTTTTATGCATGCTGAACAAGGTGGTCTGAGGGCAGAGATTATTCTTCCTTCATAAAAAATAGCATGGTTACCCATGCTATCCATTTTTTGTTTTCCCACGAATATTATTGAAACGCGAGTATATTTTTTATTTAGTTAAAATTAGGCGATTGTTGCGAGTGAGGCGTAAACGATATTCCTCGCCAGCATGCATAATGCGAATTTCACGGCCTAATGCAAAGAGGTTATTAGAATGTAACATTGGTAAGGCGTGAGCTGTGTCATTGTTACGGGTAAATAAGCTAAAAGGTGCGTTCATTTGTTGTGCTCCGTGGTATGTTCTTGAACGATTTAAATGATAATCATTATCGAATAGATCTGTCAATGAGATTTTTAAGATTTTATAAAATGATAAAATTTGCTTACACTTGAGAAAAGTTTTAGAGAGTAAAAAGATGCCCAAACCAATAGTCGATGTCGCTATAGCAATCTTGATCCATCGTGGAAAAATATTAGTTGGATGGCGCGAAGAGCAGCAACATCAAGGTGGAAAGCATGAGTTCCCTGGTGGAAAGGTTGAACAAGGTGAAACACCAGAAGAAGCCTGCCGCCGTGAGATTTATGAAGAGGTGGGTATTGGTTTAAAAGATTGGCATCAGTTTGATTATATTCACCATGAATATGATGACATTATCGTCAACCTTCATTTGTTCCATAGTTATGTACCTGATGAGTTATTAAATCTTATTCACCAGCCATGGGCATGGTACATACGTGATCAGCTACTTCATTTAAACTTTCCAAAAGCCAATAAAAACATCATAAAACGACTCTATTGGCCTCATCTCATCAAAATTAGCAATACGCTTTCAACGGTAGAAAGTAGTGATGCTTTATTGTACTGGCGTATCGAAGAATTTGAGCCGCAGTATATAGAGCAATTAACTGCTTTAGATGAAGGGCAACGATCAAGTTTAATTATAAATGTAGATATCTGGCATCAATTAAGTCCTGAATTACAAAAACAAATAAAGACAGTTCATTTAAAGCAATCTCAACTCATGAATTTGCATAAAGGCGATTTAACAGTGGGCGTACGTTATATTGCTGCTTGTCATGATGCCGTTTCTTTAAAACAAGCTCAGCAGATTGGTTGTGATGCTGTTTTTATTAGTCCTGTAAAACCAACAACGACTCATCCAGATGCTGTTGTATTAGGTTGGGAACGTTTTAGTGATCTCGCTCAAAATAGCCAGATTCCAGTTTTTGCATTAGGAGGAGTGCATCCGGATGATTTAGCCACTGCACAGCAGCATGGTGCATATGGCTTAGGAGGTATTCGTAATTTCTAATGAGAAAATAAAAAAGCATTAAAAGCTAAAGGGCTTTTAATGCTTGCTGTGCTTCTTGAACAGTTTTTTGATTATTGCGTTGTTGCCCAGCTTTTAAGATAACCAACCAAAGCTGCTTTTTCATTGGCTGACTTTGGGCAAAACTCAAACCACGTCTTGCTAAAGACTCAGCATTAGAATATTGCTGTTTATGATTTGCCGTAAGTGCAAGAAATAAATAAGTCTCAGCGGCCTGTGGTGCTAAACGCTGTGCTTGAAGTGCATAGCGCTCTGCCTCTGACCACTGCTGATTTTTATAAGCCTGCTGTGTTTTTTGCATTAAAACTTTAAATGCAGGTAACTGGCTGCCATCATCACTAAAATGTTGAGGCTTTTTTTGCTGAGGAACAATCACCTGTAAATTTTTACGTTGAATTTCTGGGTGATCATAAGGCGTAATTTTTACACCTGATGGAGTTTCCGTCTTTTTGACTGGAGGAGTAGGTGTTTTCTCTTTGGAGTCAGAATGATCGGGCAGAGTTGTACAGCCGACCATAAGAACAGCACCAATATAAAAAACACCTTTCTTCAACATATCCTAATTTCCTGTTAACGCTTAGTTGTTATAACTACCACTTGAAATTACTCGTGAGTTGTTTGACAGATCTTGTTCCATCTGGTTTTCACTTTCACGAATATAACTGTCGGTATTATCATCCTGAGAGTCAGGAATTGTGTTATCACTTTGTGGCGTATATGTTGGATCAACTTGATAATAAGGTGCTCCACATGGAGTAGCACGGTGCGGAACCGTATGCGTTAGCATCGGAATATACATAGCACCATCACAAGCTTGAGCAGATAAATCACCCGTTGCACGGTCAATCCACTGCCACTGTACTGTGTCTGGTTGACGTAGATTTACAGGCGTTTGACGTAATTGTTTCATCACATTAATCCATACTGGCAATGCACCCGATGAACCTGTTAATCCAGTCACTTTGTTGTCATCTAAACCTAACCACACTACAGCAACGTGGTTACCTGAGTAGCCCGCAAACCATGAGTCACGTGTATCGTTAGTCGTACCTGATTTACCTGCCAACTTTAAAGCAGGAGACAAGCTATTATAAGCTGCGCTACCAGTACCCGAAGACATGACCTGTTGTAGACCATAATTCATAATATAGCCAACAGATGGATCAATGGTTTGTTGAACATTCAGGCCATAACGGTCAAGCAGGCGGCCATTGGCATCTACGACAGATCGAATTGCACGAGTCGGATATTTAAAGCCACCTGTAGCAAAGTTCTCATAAATTCCAAGAACCTCCATTGGTGACATATTGACTGCCCCAAGGAAAATAGAAGGGTAGGCAGGAATGGTCGATTCAACACCAAACTTTCTTAAGTTGTTTGTAAATGTAGATAAACCAAACTCTTGACCCAAGCGCACAGCAGATAGGTTATATGAATTTGCTAAAGCTTCACTCAGGCTGACTACACCATGTCCGCCACCACTGTAGTTTTTAGGTGTCCAGCTTTTACCGCCATCTACAGGAACACTAATCGGTGCATCTTCAATTTGGGTTGCCCAGTTGTAACGCCCCGATTCAATAGCGCTTAAATAAATGACAGGTTTCAATAAAGAACCGACTTGGCGTTTTGCATCTAAAGCACGGTTAAAACCAGTAAAGTCTTGTGTAGAACCAACAGCAGCAACGAGCTCGCCGTTTTCTGGATGTGCAATGAGTACCGCACCCTGTAAGTTTTTCAAACGGGCTGGGTTGCTGTTTGCTAAACGCTCTACAGAAGCTTTAAACGCATTTTGAACTTGGGTTTGAGTAATTGGGTCTAAAGTCGTAAAAATACGTAAGCCCTGATTAGTTAAGTCACTCTCTTGATATTCTGTGCGTAATTGACGACGCACAATATCTAAAAAGTCAGGGAATTTTGCAGGGCCCAAACTTGGCTTACTTAACACATTTAAAGGACGTGCAATTTCATCTTCATATTCTGCTTGAGTTAAATAGCCCATTACACGCATGTTATTTAACACGGTATCGCGGCGTTTTTTTGCACCTTCAGGATTTTTCCAAGGATTATATAAAGAAGGGCCTTGCACTAAACCAACTAAATAAGCTTGTTGTGCAACGCTAAGCTCACGTAAAGGTAAACCAAAATAAAATTGAGAAGCCAAACCATAGCCATTAATTGAGTAGCTACCATTTTGGCCTAGATTCACTTCATTTAAGTAGGCTTCTAAAATTTCATCTTTGCTGTAATGCAGCTCAATGAGTAAAGCCATTAATGCTTCATTAACTTTACGTTTTAATGTGCGTTCAGGTGTGAGATAGAAGTTTTTAACCAATTGCTGAGTCAGGGTTGAACCACCTTGACGTTTACCACCTGTGATATTACTCACTAATGCACGGGCAGTACCACGAATTGAAATACCGTGATGATGATAGAAATTACGGTCTTCTGTTGAAATTAAAGCTTCAATAAGTGGTTTAGGGACATTATTCAGTTTAATGAGAACACGGTCTTCATTATGTTGAGGGTAGATCCCTCCAATCAGAAGTGGCTCTAGTCGTGCAACACCCGTTGAAGAAGGTTTTGTACTTCGAACTTCAGCAACCTGATCATTTGCAAAACTTAACTCTAGTACTTGTTCGGGTTCGACACTGTCGCCGTAATCAAAACCACGCGTGTGGATATACATATTGCTGCCCTGAGCAACATAGGTTCCAGACTTGTCATAATTACTTGAAGTTTTGTAACCCAAGAGTTTTAGTTCTTGAGTGAAATTTGCTTGGGTAATAGGTGCGTTATTATAAATTTCCAAAGGACGTGCAAACACTTTGGCGGGAATATCCCACCGTTGTCCTTCAAATTTTTCACGGATAATATTATCTAAACGAATCAGATAGATACTAAGAGCAATAAAAGCACCAATGACCAAAATAGAAAAGATTAGTGCAAAGAAACCGATACCACGTTCAAACTTCATAAAAATGAGATAAAACCCTAACAATGCCTGTAATGATGCGATAGCTTGTCATCAATTTGCAATGATAAAACTGTGAATAATTGGAAAACTTAGATTGAATTTTACTGCATCTTGTTGTTATGTTTTTTTAAATTAATCAGGTTAATGTTATTATAGCCAAGTATCGCTGCGGAGCTTACTCATTCGTGCAAATTTCACATAAGTCCTTCAGAAACGTCGGGTTAATCGGTCGACCAGATAAATCATCAGTAGTAGAAACACTATGTTTAATTCATGATCATTTGTTGAACCTAGGCTTAAACCCCATTTTTGATCAGGAAACTGCTGAATTAGTGCCTTATGATCATGCACAAATTGTAAGTCGTCATTTATTGGGTGAAGTTGCTGATTTAGTCATAGTTGTTGGAGGTGACGGTTCTTTACTCCACGCTGCTAGAGTTTTAGTTCGCTACAATACGCCTGTTATTGGTATCAACCGTGGGCGGTTGGGTTTTTTAACTGATATCAAACCTTCAGAAGCCATTTTCAAACTTGACCAAGTACTTCAAGGGCATTTCCAGCTTGACCGTCGTTTCTTACTTGAAATGGAAGTAAGAACAAATGGTGAAGTCATTTATGACGCCATTGCTTTAAACGATGTGGTTTTGCACTCGGGTAAATCAGTACACATGATTGACTTCGAACTTAATATTGATGGTCAATATGTTTACCGCCAACATAGTGATGGTTTAATTGTTTCGACGCCAACCGGATCAACGGCTTATGCATTGTCAGGTGGTGGCCCAATTTTACATCCAAGTATGGATGCTATTGCATTAGTTCCAATGCATCCCCATACATTGTCATCACGTCCCATCGTAGTCGGTGGTCAAAGCGAAATTAAAATCGTTATTCGCGAAAATCGGGTATTACCAATGGTGAGTGCAGATGGGCAACATAGTGTCTCGCTCAATGTTGGAGACAGTTTACACATCCGTAAACACCCATTTAAACTAAGTTTATTGCATCCACCAGGTTATGATTTCTATATGGCCTGCCGTACCAAACTTGGTTGGAACCAAGATTTTGAATCTTTTCAAAGAGATGAATCATGAATATTGAACAAATGCTATCTGTTTTAAACCCTGAAATTGTAGAGCGTTTAAAAACAGCAGTAGAAATTGGTAAATGGCCAAACGGCGTTGTTTTAACCAAAGAGCAGCGTGAAACTTGTATGCAAGCTGTAATCGCTTGGGAGTTGAAGAACTTACCAGAAGATCAGCGTAGCGGTTATATTGACCGTGGTACAAAAGAAGAAGGTGAAGAGTGTGATGATGATCATCACAAGCATGAGCCAGAGTTTAAACCTATTCGTTTTGTTTAAAACTTAATAAGACAGAAAATTATTTTTGGTTATTCCATACAGCCTTATATAGCATGTTTTTCATAAGTTATAGCATATAGGCTTTTATTACTTTTGAAGGATCAAAAGTAACCAAAAATCCTTTGTATCACTGACGATACTTCCTGTATCGCAGTGATACGGTCGACATCCATGTCGACCTTCACGATAGCATTTGTTAACTACGAATTAAGATTGCTTAAATTTCGTGTATTCCATAACACTTTTGCTTTTTGCATCGCTTCTTCAAAACTAGCAACAACGCCCATCGTATATAGCGCGATTCCGATGGTTTCTGTTACGGCTATTTCTCCATATTCATGGTGCTGTTGACAAAGCCATACTGCTTTAAACGTTGCTAAATCTAATTCTTCTTCAATTGGGCTTCGTTCAGGTGTGACCTTTGGCAACTCATGTTCATAGAGCTCACCATTTTTAATACCGCAAATGAGTGTTTTAGCATCTGGGTTTCGTTCAAATTCACCACCTTCGCCTTTAATAACGGCACTATTTTGATAGCCTGAGCGTAATGCGCTATGTTGGTGAGTAGTTCTGTAAGCAGGGTGGAATATTGCTTGTAAGGTAGCCTTAGCGTTAAAAGGATTGATTAAACGGGCCAAAGTATGAATAGGTGAACGCAATCCCATGACATTTCTTAGAGATATCAATTCGCTTAAAACTGGTGAAATCACGTCTAGTGGTAAGTAAGCAAAATTTTGCTCTGCTAATTGTGTACGAACTTCTTGTTCAGAATGACAAATTTGATAACCAAGATATTCTAAGACTTGCTCTGTATAAACACGGTTAAGCGTGTGACCTGACGCACCATGCATAACAATTTTATGGCCATGCTGGGCAAGCGTAAGAGCGGCTAATAAAAACCATGGATAGTGTTTTCGCTTACCTGCATAAGATGACCAATCTAAATCAACATCTAAAGGCTCAAAATGAAGCTGGTCTTTGGTTGCTTGAACGAAACCCGCGAGTTCTTCAATAGATTCTTCTTTAACCCGAAGCAGCATTAAAAATGCGCCTAGCTGCACATCTAACACTTCGCCTTTTAAAATCATGGTAAATGCTTGATAAGCTTCTTCATAGCTTAAAGAGCGAGATCCGGTTTTCCCCTTACCTAAAATACGGACATATTGAGCAAAGGGATGTTCAGCATCTTTATAGATATTACGTTTAGTATTCATCGTAGTTCAAAACAATAAAAATGATGGGATGTAGGCAGCTCAAAATGAAATGTCCACAAGTATTTAATCAATATGACATAAAAAGCTGCTGAAAAAATATCAAAAGTGTTTCTTATACTAAAGTCTTAGGGTTACCTGAGTGTTTTTTATGCGTATTAGCTAAAAAATTAACCGAATCGTTATTTAATTCGAGTAAACTTTCCCGTGCTTTTTTGAGCACTCATATCATAATTTTATGTGATTCTCCTATATCTTCAGCTTTTTATTGAAAAAGTAAGAGGTTATTTCTAGCTACTCAAAGTGGTTAGAAACTTCAGGTATTCTCCTGTTTTAGAAAACATTGATTTTGTTTTCATTGAGGTAGTAGGAAGGTTTTTTGTTCACAAAAAACCATTTCCCTTTTGCGGTGTTAATGTGAAAGGTTAGGGCTGTGTATTCGTAAAGAATAGACGTTTCATTTTGGTATTTCCAACGGACTTGGAAATATAGATTGAAGTAAAGTTATGGCTAAAAAACCGATTTATAAATCACTTTATTTTCAGGTGATTATTGCAATTATTGCGGGTATCTTGGTAGGACATTTTTCCCCAAGCTCAACGCAAATTGTCAATGGTGTCGAACAGCATATTCCGGGGTTAGGTAAAAAACTCAAGCCATTAGGTGATGCCTTTATTCGCTTGATCAAGATGATCATTGCTCCAGTTATTTTCTGTACCGTGGTAAGCGGTATTGCTGGCATGGAAAGCATGAAGTCAGTCGGAAAAACTGGCGGCGTTGCGTTGTTATACTTTGAAATCGTTTCAACAATTGCACTTCTAATTGGCCTTGTTGTAATTAACATTGCTAAACCGGGTGTAGGGATGAATGTTGACCCTACCACTCTCGATACTTCGGGCATTCAAAAATACGTCAGTTCTGGTGAGTCACAATCTACCATTGATTTCTTAATGCACATCATCCCTGATACGGTGGTTGGTGCATTTGCAAATGGTGAAATCTTACAAGTCCTTCTTTTTGCAATCCTCTTTGGTTTTGCTTTACATAAGTTAGGTGATGCAGGACGTCCAGTTTTAAAATTTATTGATCAAGTTGCACATGTGTTCTTTAACATTGTGAATATGGTCATGAAATTGGCTCCGATTGGTGCATTCGGTGCAATGGCATTCACTATCGGTAAATATGGCGTTGGTTCACTCGTACAATTAGGGCAGCTCATTATCTGCTTCTATATTACGTGCTTACTCTTTATCTTCTTAATTTTGGGTACAATCAGCCGTATTAGTGGATTCAGTATTCTTAAGATGATTCGCCTGATTCGTGAAGAGTTATTAATTGTACTTGGTACATCTTCTTCTGAATCTGTTTTGCCTCGCATGTTACGTAAACTTGAAATTGCAGGTTGTGAAAAATCTGTGGTTGGTTTGGTTATCCCAACAGGTTATTCATTTAACCTTGATGGTACGTCAATTTATTTGACTATGGCTGCAATCTTTATTGCTCAGGCAACAAATACACAGCTTGATATTCAACATCAGATTACTTTGCTATTAGTACTCTTAATCTCATCTAAGGGTGCGGCGGGTGTAACAGGCTCTGGCTTTATTGTTATGGCTGCAACTTTGTCTGCTGTTGGACATATTCCAGTAGCAGGTTTGGCATTGATTTTAGGTATTGACCGTTTCATGTCAGAAGCACGTGCTTTAACTAACCTCGTTGGTAACTCATTAGCAACGATTGTTGTTGCAAAATGGGTCGGTGCTTTAGATAAAGATAAGCTAAATGATGCTTTAAACAATCCAGATGAAGTCGACAGAAAAATGATGGAGCAAAAAACTCCTCAAGTCGCTGAAGGTTTAGATTAATTCAAATAAACCTATATAAAAAAGGAAGCTTTGGCTTCCTTTTTTATTGGCTGACTGAAAAGTACAGTTTTAATGAGCAGCTATGTCATGACAGTAGCTTAAAAAATGATTAGCATGCACAACAATCAGATTAGATAAAACAATAAAGCCGAAGGAAAATATTATGTTGGCATACGATGCAGATTTAGAATTATTCCGTGATAATTTTAAACGTTTTATGAATGAGCATATTGCACCGCAATACGATCAATGGGAACGCGAAGGAATCATGCCACGTGCTGTCTGGAATCAACTGGGCGAAAATGGCTTTTTGTGTGTGGATGTTCCAGAAGAATACGGTGGTTACGGCGTACCAACCTATTATTCATTAATGTTGGTTGAAGAATCGGCACGTGCTGGATTCTGTGCATTATCAACAGCGATTTCTTGCCACTCTGAAATTGCTGCACCATATATTTTACACATCGGGACAGAAGAGCAAAAACAATATTGGTTGCCGAAAATGGTGACAGGTGAAGT
Organism: Acinetobacter sp. 1294243; assembly: GCF_000588015.1. Lineage (NCBI taxonomy): Bacteria > Pseudomonadati > Pseudomonadota > Gammaproteobacteria > Moraxellales > Moraxellaceae > Acinetobacter > Acinetobacter sp. 1294243. The sequence goes on along the minus strand of NZ_JFXG01000002.1, from coordinate 282,208 downwards.
GGTTGGTGCAATTGGTATGACTGAACCTGGAGCAGGCTCGGATTTACAATCAATGCGTACCAGTGCCATTTTGCAAGATGACCATTATTTATTAAATGGCTCAAAAACATTTATTTCAAATGGACAACATGCTGACCTTGTGGTGCTTGCAGTAAAAACTGATCCTCAAGCGCGTGCGAAAGGGGTGTCGTTATTATTGGCAGATACTCATCTGGAAGGCTTTAAGAAAGGTACCAACCTCGACAAAATCGGTCTACATTCTCAAGACACATCTGAGCTATTTTTTGACAATGTTAAAGTTCCTAAAAACCAGTTACTCGGTCAAGCTGGACAAGGCTTTGCTTATTTAATGCAAGAGTTACCACGTGAACGTACCGCTATTGCATCTACCGCAATTGGCGCTATTCGTGGTGCAATTGATTTGGCAACTGCTTATGTAAAAGAGCGTCATGCATTTGGTCAACCTATTTCACAGTTCCAAAATACGCGTTTTGTTTTAGCACAAGCAAAAATTGATGAGCTTGCTACAGCTGCTTTTTACGAGAGAAACGTTGCTCTATATCAAGAAGGTAAACTTGATGTTGAAACAGCAGCAGCGCTTAAAAGTTTCAGCACTGACATGCAAATGAAAGTCGCAGATAACTTGCTGCAACTCTTTGGTGGGTATGGCTATATGACTGAATATCCAATTTCACGTTTCTTTGTAGATGCTCGTATTCAACGTATTTACGGTGGTACAAATGAAATTATGAAAGAAATCGTGGCGCGTGGATTAATCGGTAAAGCTTAATAATAGCTTCAAAAAAGCCTACCTTTGAGTAGGCTTTTTTATTATTTAGCTGTTTTCTGCAATGGCTCATCAAATAAAGATTTACAGCTTTCTAAATTTTGACAAGAAGCAAACACAAGGGCTTTAGGTAAGCTCGCATACAAATTTGTAATGTGTTGTTCAGCAGGGTTATAAAAATGCCAATAACTAAATTGGTTTGAACGTTCATTTTCTAAGGCTTTAAAGAAATCTGCTTCATTAAATTTATTGTTAAGTTGAGTGCGAGGACCACCTTGCTCATGTGTACCGACTGTGGTCATGAGTAAAGGGGAATGATTTGGTTTCTGACTTTGCCAATGATTTAACTGCTGAAATAACATGCCTTGGTCAAACCAGAGGGAAGGGCTTGCAGCAAAGTAACGCTGAAATGCATCTGGCTTTTGAAAAAAATGATAAAGCACAAATAAACCTCCAAAAGAATGTCCATAAAGACTTTGCTGTTGGCTATTAATCGGAAATTGTTTTGCAATTGTAGGCTTGAGTTCGCTATTTAAAAAAGCAATAAACTGATCGGCACCCCCATATTTATATTTACCTTGTGCTTGAAATTCAGCAGAAGGTTTTGGAGTATAATCATAAGCACGCTTTTGCACATCAAAGGTTTTTTGCTGAGGGTAGCCAACCGCTACGATCATGAGTGGATCTAGTCCTAATTTGGTAGAACCAGCGCCAATCGACTGAGCAATATTGGCAGCACTTGGAAATGTAGCATTTCCATCTAATATATAAAGTACTGGATACCCATGTTGGGGCGGGGCGACAGGCGGTTTATAAATTTGAATAAGATAATCATGGCCTGTATTTTTAGATTTAATTTGAAATTGAGCCTGATTATTTTGAAAAACGATTTTTGGTTGATTTTGTATAGGCGTTTGGGCGAAGGTAGAACAGCTTATTAACGTACTCAATAAAAAACTAGTAGATAAAAGGAAAAATGATCTTTGCATAATGGGCGATAATAAAATTTATTATACAAATGATAAATGAAAATCATTATCAAATAAAGTAATCAAGAAATGGAAGCAAAAAGGTTAATGAAAAAAGCTCTTACAGCTATATTGCCTAACAAATCAAAGCAGACTATTGTTATACTCTCGTTTAAAAGATGATTTTACTGAGGCTGCATTCTAATGATCAACGATGATCAAAACAAAACGACTTCTCTTAGTTTAGAACAAATTCGTGAAGATATTGATAGTGTAGATCAACAGATTCAAGAATTATTAAATCGCCGCGCAAGCCTTGCCGAAGCTGTTGCTAAAGCTAAATTTGCTTCTGAAGAGAATCCTTTGTTTTATCGTCCTGAACGTGAAGCACAAGTTTTACGCAAAGTCATGGAGCGCAACCAAGGTCCTTTGTCTGATGTCACCATGGCGCGTTTGTTCCGTGAAATTATGTCTGCTTGCCTTGCTTTAGAAGCTCCGCAAAGTATTGCATTCTTAGGACCGGAAGGGACTTTTACTCAATCTGCCGTGCTTAAGCATTTTGGTAAAGATGCAGTTGTTCGTCCACTACCAACAATTGATGAAGTGTTCCGTGAAGTGGAAGCGGGTAGCGCACATTATGGTGTAGTTCCGGTTGAAAACTCATCTGAAGGTATTGTGAACCATACTTTAGATTGTTTTAAAACATCGAATTTAAATGTGATTGGTGAAGTTGAATTACGTATTCATCATCAATTTCTAGTCTCTGAAAATACACGTAAAGACAGTATTAAACAGATTTACGCACACCAACAAACTTTGGCTCAATGTCGTCAATGGTTAGACGCGCATTATCCGGGTGTTGAACGTGTTGCTTTAAACTCAAATGCAGAAGCTGCACGCCGTATTCGTAACGAATGGCACTCAGCAGCAATTGCATCTGATATTGCAGCAGGTATGTATAACCTTGAAATTTTACATAGCAATATTGAAGATAATCCGGAAAATACTACTCGTTTCTTAGTCATTGGCCGTGAAAAAATTCCACAAAGTGGCAATGACAAAACATCGTTATTAATTTCAGCACATGACCGTGCTGGTGCTTTATTAGAAATTTTAGCGCCGTTTGCAAAACATAATATTAGCTTAACAAGTATTGAGACCCGTCCAGCATTACCTGAAAAATGGGCATATGTATTCTTTATCGATTTAGAAGGTCATATCGATCAAGAGAATGTTGCTGCGGCAATCAATGATATTCGCCCAATGGTAAAAGAGCTTCGTATTTTAGGCTCTTATCCTGCTGCCGTTCTTTAATCACTCATGTTGGAATAATGACATGCATCAAGATGGGCATGTCATTATGCTTAAAAACAAATTGCTCAAAGATTTAAATCACTTTGAGCAAAAGCAAAGTTGAAGTTATGTCACAACCCCTATTTAAAAAAGTTGCATTTATTGGTTTAGGACTCATCGGGTCGAGTTTGGCGCGAGTTATTGTTGCAGAAAAGTTGGCGACAACTATTGTGGCTTCTACACGCTCACAAAAAACTTTAGAAGATGCAAAGTCACTTGGCTTAATACAACAAGGATTTTCTGATCCTGTAGAGGCTGTGAAAGGGGCAGATTTAGTTGTTTTGGCCTTGCCAGTACGTGCAACACAAAAAGTGCTTGAGCTAATTAAACCTTATTTGACAGAAACCACGATTGTAACTGATGTGGGAAGTACAAAAGGTAATGTCGTCGATGCAGCAAAAGCTGTATTTGGTGAAGATTTACCAGCAGGTTTTGTACCAGGACATCCTATTGCTGGTAGTGAGCATACGGGCGTTCATGCAGGTAAGGTCGATTTATTTGCAAATCACAAAGTTATTTTAACGCCGTTACCAACAAGTGCAGAATGGGCTGTTGATAAACTAATTCAACTTTGGTCTGCTGCTAAAGCTGAAGTCATTTGTATGGACGTTGCCAAGCATGATGAAGTTTTAGCACATACAAGTCATTTACCGCACTTGATGGCATTTAATTTGGTTGAGCAACTTGCGAATCGTGAAGATAATCTTGATATTTTCCGCTATGCAGCAGGTGGCTTTCGCGACTTTTCAAGGATTGCAGCTAGTGATCCACAAATGTGGCATGACATTTTCTTTGCCAATAAAACAGCCATATTAAATGCTGTAGATGGCTTCGAAAAGCAACTTACCGTACTTAGAAAATTGATTGAAAACGAAGACTCTCATGCATTAATGGGTTTACTCGGCCATGCTCAGGCAGCACGTCAGCATTTCAATCATATGTTAGCCAAAAAACCTTTAATGGAGAAAAATAAGGTGACACAGCAATTCAGTATCTTACCGGGAAATAAGGCATTTAAAGGTAAATTTACCGTACCGGGTGACAAATCTGTGTCACATCGCTCCATTATGTTTGGTGCTATTGCCGAAGGCACGACTCATGTCACTGGCTTCCTTGAAGGTGAAGATGCTTTGGCAACTTTGCAAGCTTTCCGTGATATGGGTGTAAGCATTGAAGGCCCTAAGAATGGTGAAGTGACCATTCATGGCGTGGGCATGCATGGTTTAAAAGCACCAGCGAGTGCCTTGTATATGGGTAACTCTGGAACGAGCATGCGTTTGCTTTCAGGCATGTTATCAGCACAAAAATTTGATTCAGTGATGACAGGTGATGCATCACTTTCTAAACGTCCAATGGAACGTATTGCTAAGCCATTGCGTTTAATGGGTGCGCAAATCCAGACAACAGGTGAGAAAGGTACACCACCTGTAAGTATTACTGGTGCTCAGCAATTAAAAGGCATTCAATACGACTTGCCAATGGCATCTGCTCAGGTGAAGTCAGGTATTTTACTTGCGGGCCTATGGGCTGAAGGTGAAACTTCAGTCACTGAGCCAGAACCAACTCGTGACCACACAGAGCGTATGCTTCGTGCATTTGGTTATGATGTTAAAACCGAAGGCAACAAGATTTCACTCGTTGGTGGTGGAAAATTAGTAGGTACTGATATTCAGGTTCCATCTGATATTTCATCTGCTGCTTTCTTTATGGTGGGTGCTGCAATTACTGAGGGTTCTGATGTTATTCTGGAAGCTGTAGGTATTAACCCAACACGTACTGGCGTAATTGAAATTTTAAAACAGATGGGTGCTGACTTGACTGTTGAAAATGAACGTATTGCCGGTGGCGAGCCTATTGCTGATATTCATATTAAAGGTTCACGCACACTTAAAGGCATTCATATGCCGGAAGACCAAGTACCTTTGGCAATTGATGAATTCCCAGCTTTATTTATTGCAGCAGCTTGTGCCGAAGGTCAAACTGTATTAACTGGTGCAGCAGAGCTTCGAGTGAAAGAGTCTGACCGCATTCAGGTCATGGCTGATGGCTTAAAAATCATGGGTATTGACTGCACCCCAACTGATGATGGCATCATTATCGAAGGTAAAGGCAAATCTGGCGATTGGTCACCAATCTTTACTGGCGGCGAAATTGAATCACATCATGACCACCGTATTGCGATGAGTTTTAGTATGGCAGGGCTTCGTAATTCTGGTCCGATTACAATTCAGGGGACTGAAACTGTGGCGACAAGCTTCCCGACTTTCACTGAGTTGGCGAATCGTGCAGGCTTAACAATCGAAGTTAGCCAATAACTTTTGACCTGACACATTTTATAATTGCTAACACAATAGCAACGGCAGCAGCGGGCTAAAGGCTTGGCTGCTGTTTGTTTATTGCTTATGCTAAGCGCAGATAATGATAATAGTGTTAGGACAAAGGATGAAAAAATTACAATTTATTGCCAGTTGCCCACAACATGGAGTGCTTGATCATCCACCAAATGAATGCCATATCACTCAAGAATATGTAGCGGCTTTACTGTTTAAACAATTGGGGCATTATGGTTTTGATGCGCAGCACATTGTGCATGAACATGAAAAAGTAGAAGTGAGTATTGATAATCATCTTTTGCCATTATCGATTACTTGCCAGAAAACAGACCATGAAGGGCATTTGATGTGTGAAATCTCTGCCAATCCTGATGAAGAACAAGACTGGTTTGAGAAAATCGAAACACAAAGCATTATTCGTCAGCTTGCACAGGCCGTTGAAAATAGTTTGAAAGCTGATCATAGCTTTTCCCAATTTGTTTGGAAGTCTTGATCAATTAAATATATTTTATGAAGTAAGGGTGAACATATTTGTTCACCCTTTTTATTTATTAATATTGATAAGAACTATTTATTTTTGTAGTGACATTATTTAATAAAAATTAACAAACGAAAAAATAATATTGTTTGAATTTTGAACTAATTTTCTATTAATTTAAAAATGCTTTTTAACAAAGAACTACTCAATTTCCTCTTCTTATTTATATTATTTTACAGAGAATTAACATGAACATAATTTCCAGTAATTATTCAAAAGGCTTTGGTATATTGATTATCTCCTTATTATCAGCGTGTAATAGTGATGATAAAGATACCACCATAAACTCAACAAACCAGAAGTTGCTAGAAGGAACAATTACTTCTTTAGAGAATCTTAAGCAAAATCTAGTATGGCAAGAAAATCAGTGTGATAGTGTCTATTCTAAAGTTATCAGTGAGGCAGCTATTGCTCAAAAATCAGCGGCAGAACTAAGAGCCAATATCGCTAGTTCAAATAATTTAGGAGTTTTTCTTGATAATCAAATTATTCCGAAACTAGCTCAGCTTACCGATGAGTCAACTGTATTAAGAGCGAGGTGTAATGCTCCAGACTATGATGGAACAGGCGTAAGTATTGAACGACCTGCCATGCTAAGGGAAATGTTAAGTGAATGGCAAGGAACAATTAATTTATTGATTCGTCAAATCAATAACCCGCCAAATATGAATCCTGAAATTAAATTAGCGTCATTAACCAACACCAATATTAATCAATCAACTCTAGCAAAGTCTAAATTCAAAGATTGTTCAGATAGTTTTTGTCCAGAAATGACGGTTATTCCAGCTGGTAGCTTTTTAATGGGTGGAAATATAAATGAGCAAGAGCAACAAAATGTACCAGCTCAATCTCGACCATACGAATTGCCTCAGCACTTAGTACAAGTCGAAAAACCATTTGCAATGTCAACTTATGAAACAACAATTGCAGAGTTTCAGGCTTTCCAAAAAGAAACGGGATGGGAGGTACAAGGGTGCCGTAATTGGGAAGAGCGAGATGGCCTATTTAATATGTGGTACAGAGATGATTTAACACCTAGCAATCCTGGTTTCTTTCAAACATCTCAGGATCCTGCAGTTTGTGTTCGTCGTGAAGATGGAAGAGAATTTGCGAAATGGTTATCTAAAAAAACAGGTCAGACCTACCGCTTACCAACAGAAGTTGAGTGGGAGTATGCTGCTCGTGCCGGAACGACAACAGCCTTTTACTGGGGAGATGATTTGAATCATGAAGAGGCATGCAAATATGCAAATGTTTTAGACCCTACGACAGTCCAAGCACTACCACAAACAAGTACTTGGGCCTTATTTAATTGTACAGATGGTTATGGAATAACATCGCCTGTCGGAAAGTTCTTGCCTAATAATTTTGGTTTATATGATATGAGTGCCAACGCACGAGAATGGGTGGATGATTGCTGGCATCCAAATTATCAAAATGCCCCTGTTACCAATCGTCGCTGGGGTGAAGAAAATAATGGACAGTGTAATTTCCCAGTTTTACGTGGAGGGGCATGGATATATAACACTTATAATGTGCGAACTGCTTATCGTAATGCTTATGTAACTTCACAAGCTCGTTCAATTATGTGGGGATTCCGTTTGGTTCGCGAAATTTAGCTTTGATTTTTATACCTAATATATTCTACATTTAAAGTCATTTTTTAATTTATCAGCGTCGATTTTAATAAAAACCTAAAACTGCGCTGATAATGTCTTATCTTTCAATAAACCTACGTTTATTAAGAATATTTGTGAGAGTATAAATATATGGTGCCATTTGATTTTTCGAACTTATCTCCTCAAGTGGTTTGGCAGCATTTTCAAACACTTTGCATTATTCCTCGTCCTTCAAAGCATGAACAGCAGCTTCGTGAATTTTTACAAAACTGGGCCGAAAGTCGAAATTTAGAAACTTACGTAGATGAAGTGGGGAATTTGATTATTCGTAAGAATGCGACTCTGGGTAAAGAACATGTGTCTGGCGTTATTCTGCAAGGCCATTTAGATATGGTCACTCAAGCCAATACTGGCACAGTACACGACTTCTTTAAAGACCCGATCCAGCCAGTCCTCGAAGATGGCTGGTTAATTGCTAAAGATACTACTTTAGGTGCTGATAATGGCATTGGGGTAGCATTAGCTTTGGCAGTTTTAGACTCAAATGATATTGCTCATGGGCCAATTGAAGTTCTTCTAACAGTTGATGAAGAAGCAGGGATGAGTGGTGCGCGACTTTTACAGGCAGGGGTACTAAAAGGGAAGTGGCTATTTAATATTGATACAGAAGAGTGGGGCGAGTTGTATCTCGGATGTGCTGGTAGTATTGATATTGAAGTTGAGCAACCGCTTAATTATGAACCAATTCCTGAAAATTTGAATATTGTTAATATTCAGGTGGCTGGTCTTAAAGGTGGCCACTCTGGCGTAGATATCCATTTAGGACGTGGTAATGCCAACGTTATGCTGGCCCGTTTTTTAAATCAGCATTTAGCGAAGCTTGGTGGACGGCTTGTTGAGTTTATAGGTGGTACAGCTCGTAATGCTTTACCTCGCGAAGCTGTAGCAACCATTGCCATTTCATCTAACCAATTGCCTGAATTAGAACAATTACTCACTGAATATCAAACAGCATGGACAAAACAGCTACAAGGTATTGATGACAATCTGCAATTAACTATTCAGCCTAATAGTGCTGAAGTGACCGAAGTGATTGCTCAACAACCGCAAAATGAATGGTTGCAAGCTTTAGCAACAAGTCCTTATGGCGTTGCAAGTATGAGTCAGGTTCTATCAGATGTAGTTGAGACTTCAAATAATATTGGAGTGGTAAGACTAAATAGAGAAGGCGGAAAAGCTGTCTTAATGGTCCGCTCAATGGTGAACCAAGAAGCTCAAGACTTTGCAGAAAAAATTCAAAAACATTTCAGTCAATTTAATATCGGCTCTACACTTACGCCGTTAGTGTCGGGTTGGACACCAAATCCAGATTCAGCTGCTCTAAAGTGCTTACAGCAGGCCTATCAAAATGCATTTAATATTGAGCCAAATCTAAAAGTAATTCATGCAGGCTTAGAGTGTGGGATTATTGCCGAGCATTATCCACATTTACAAATGGTTTCTTTTGGACCGGATATTCAAGGTGCGCATGCACCGGGTGAACGAGTCAAAGTTGATACTGTAGAGAAATGCTGGAAGCTGTTGGTAACAGCTTTAGCATCTGTAGAGTAGTTTTTACAAATAAGAAGCTCAATTGTGAGCTTCTTAAACTTTTACATGAAAATGATGTGGATTTAACTCGACAAATTCGATTTCACAATCAATAAATTTTTCAATCATGGCTGCTTGAGTACGAGTATGTTCGCTAATACATTGTGCGGTGAATTCACCACCTTGACCTAAAGCTAAAGGCAGAAGCAATTGATCTGCCAAATACTCATCTACAACAGCCTGCGAAGATAAATATAGATTTACATCTTTTGCTAAATGTTCAGCTATTTGCTCTGCACTTTTGCGCATCTCACCTAAAGCTGTAAACAGTTGAGTGTGATATTGATGAGCAACTTTCACATAGACTGTATTGCCTTGGCTAATTCCATTTAAATGATATTGCTGCTGAGAGCTTAAGTTTAGTTTTTTACTTAATGTGGTTAATTCACGTTGTGCTATCTGTGCTTCTTCTGAAAGATTTAATACAGCTGCAAAGGCCTCATTACTTTGCAAAGCACCGCGATCTAATAAATTTAGCTTGTTTCGATGTTGCCATGGTTGAACGGTAACCTGAATTTCACCTGCACCAATTGGAAAGAAGCCGGCTTTACTTAATTTAAAATCTACGTTAATTCCAATTTGAGCTAGAGCAGGTAAAAAGCAGTGTTCAATAAAATCTGCTGTTGGTGCAAGGGGGTTATGTGTACCCCCTGAAATGGTGAGTTCAGTAGCTTCATTTTGTAATAACAAAACAGGTAGAAGCGTTTGTAAAACCAGTGTTGTACTACCCGCTGAACCGATTTGAAATTGATATTTACCACTTTGAACATGCTGAGGTGCGAAATATAAACGTTGGCTATGTAATTCAGCACCCTCTACATAAGCTTGGCTAATTTGTTGAGATGCTTGTACACAAACCAAATGTTGACGCATTAATCCTGGTTTTTTACGTCCTGCACGTATATTAATTAATTCAAATGCCTGACCTGTAATCATTGAAAGGGCAAGAGCAGTTCTTAAAATCTGTCCACCACCTTCACCTTGTGAACCATCAATTTGGATGGTTTTGGGCATATTTGCCAAAGCTTTATTCACTTCTGTTTTCCTTATTTTCTAATTTAATAAACATACTGTCAGTACATGGTAATGCGAAGTAACGTTTGACTTTGTTTTCGACAAAGGTTTACTAGGTGCATAGTGCTGAGTCTCATAAGTGAATATCGATGCACGACTCACATGCTGCCATAGCCGCCTGAATTATTTTCAATCCCTCAGATCGGAGTAACGCAGGATCTTGTACTCGCCCAGTATGTCCAAACTTTGATTGTGAAAATGATTTCACAAAATCTATTGTTTAATCGATTAGATCAATTTGCCAATTAGCAGCCTGAATTTTAACGTTTAAGTCACGGAGTTTTGCACTGATATCATCCGCCTGCTTTTGTAAGCTAGAAACAGGAATGACTTTCTTCCACTTAATTTCACGTGAGCTATAACGATCAGGTTCTCGATGTGTATTGGCAATCGCATCTATTAAAATCTTATGCTGTTCAGCATAACTATCACGCAAGCTTAATAGGGACAACAATACTTTGCCATCTTCCAGTTTTGCTTGTGCATTGGTCAAGTGAATACGACAAATCAATTGATTGCTTTCCTGAGTTAAAGCAAACACTTGTTTGATGAGTTCATTTGGATCTTCACTAGGTTCATCACCTTCTTGTACCAATACATTCGCATTGATTCGTTGTTTTAACGAAGCGAGCTTTTTTTGTTGATCGCTTCGAAGTAAAAGTGCTTCTGCGAGTTTCATATTTTATTTTCCTAAAAATTTATTCTTTAATCTGTTGAGCTGGCAAGTAGTAAGCAGCCTTTATTTTGCTCTGGTGAATAGATGGTTAAGCACCAATTACCCCACCATTCTCGGCCCGGTTCAAAATAATCATTCCATTCAGAACTTTCTTCCCGACCACTACCTGAATAACCAACCCAATCATATATTTCACAGTCTTTCTCCGTGAAAAGGCATAGCCGCAAGAAAGCTTGAAAGAATGCTACCTGATTAGAATGGGTAAGGGTTGTGCCATATGGTGGATCAATGATTGCCTCTAACAAACCCCAAAACCAATTATGTCTAGAAAATAAATTAGGTTTGTCCAAACGATCAAAACTTACAAGGCTGCGATCTAATTTTTTAGTGGTTAAAGTATTTAAGTCTAACGTTTTTTCTATTGCTAAACTTTCACAATTCAATAACATCTGTTGATGAATAGCTAGCGTATTCGAAGATTCTGTCTTATGTACGACATTAAACAAAAATACTTCAAATACGGCTTTTATGGCATCAAGATCAGATTGTAACTCTTTTGTCTTCAAATGATCTAATTTGACAAACATATGCTCACCTTCTGGGTATGGTAAATTATCTAGCCCTTAACACACACCACTTGTCTTAATGTATAAACCACTTCAACCAAATCGCTTTGTGCTTTCATTACATCTTCAATCGGTTTATATGCCGAAGGAATTTCATCAATAACAGCAGCATCTTTACGGCATTCCACACCTTCAGTTTGTGCAATCTGATCTTCAACAGTAAAACGTCTTTTTGCTTCAGTACGGCTCATAACACGACCTGCACCATGCGAACATGAACAGAAAGATTCCTGATTTCCAAGCCCACGGACAATAAACGACTTCGCTCCCATTGAGCCTGGAATAATTCCATATTCACCTAAACGCGCACGAACTGCACCTTTACGAGTGACCATCACTTCTTCACCGTAGTGTTCTTCCTTTTCCACATAGTTATGGTGACAGTTCACTGCTTCCAAACGTGCCTGAAAAGGCTTTGGTACAATAGTCGCCAAGGCTTTAATCGCAGATTGCATCATGATTTCTCGGTTCTTCATTGCAAAGCGTTGAGCCCAACCTACAGCAAACCAGTAATCATCAAAGTGTTCAGTTCCTTCTACTAGGTATGCTAAATCTTTATTTGGCAAATTAATGAAATGCTTCTCCATGTCTTTACGGGCAAGTTCGATAAAATGATTACCGATAGCATTTCCTACACCACGAGAACCTGAGTGCAACATAATCCAAACATGATCATGCTCATCTAAACAGATTTCGACAAAGTGGTTTCCCGTACCTAAAGTTCCCAAATGTTTGCGGTTGTTGGTGTTTTTTAAACGTGGGTGTTTTGCACAAATGTATTCAAAGTCTGCAACCAGATCGGTCCAAGCTTGATCTACCATTTCTGGTGGAGTTTCCCATGACCCGCGATCACGTCCGCGCTTAGTCATTCCATGTGGGATTAAACGTTCAAGTTCAGTACGTAGTGCATGTAAGTTATCTGGTAAATCTGAAGCAGTTAAGCTTGTACGAGTTGCCATCATTCCACAACCAATATCTACACCCACAGCTGCAGGAATAATTGCCCCTTTAGTTGGAATTACGCTACCAATAGTTGCTCCTAAACCGAAGTGTACATCTGGCATAACAGCCATCCATTTATAAATAAAAGGCATTTGAGCTGTTTGCAATAATTGTTGTTTTGAGTTGTCATCAACAAGCACGCCTTTAGTCCACATTTTGACTGGCATACTTTTTTCATTTTGCAGAACTTCATAAGAACGTTCTTGCTGCTTTTGTTCAAACTGAGCTTGTTGGTTAATTTCTTCAATGACAGACATTTTCTTTTCCTTTCAAAGCCTGCCTGCCAAGCGTTTGCAGGCAGGTGTTATTCACAATATCCGAATGATGTTGTGTGCTTTGTACTATTGCACTGAGTGTGCCAACTTTTTTAAAATAGTTAATTTAAATACAAGATATTGAAAATAATAGATAAAAATAATTTTAAACTATATCTAGTAAATTTTATTGGTGACTTTTAATGTTAAAAATATATCCATAAATATATTTAAATATCTTTTTGGATATATGTATTTAATTGGTCTTATAATTTTTTCGACTTTTAAAAGCTGTCCAGCTTCATTTAAAGTAAATTCATCAAAATCATTTGCTAAATAAAAATGACCTTTATAAAACTGGCGAACTTCTTCAGTAATAGCTTGCTGCCCAGCTTTATCCTGATGTCGGGGGCTAAAATGCGTCAGAATTAAATTACTTAAAGATTGCTGTTCTGCAAATTCAGCCACCATTTTTGCTGAGCTATGCATTGGACCTTTGCCGACTTTATCTAAAACCGTTTGTAAGTATGTAGACTCATGAATAAGGAGTTGGGCATCTTTGCAAGCGTCAGCTAATAGTTCTGGTTGGTCATTATCACCACCTATAATTGCATGAACTTGGTGATTTTGAATTTTGATAAAGTCTTGAGCTTTTAAAGTTTTTCCGTCAAATTTAACATCGTAGCCTCGTTTTAAATGGCCCCACATATCGCCTTGAGGTACGCCTAACTGGGTTAGAGCTTGGGTATCTAACTTCTTCTGAATCGATTTGATGTAAATGCTAAAAGCAAAACTTGGAACACGATGGCTTAGTGGATGTGCTTGAACAATGAATTCGTCAGTGATTTGTTGTGGCTGTGTTGCTTCATTTACATCAATAAATTGAAGGGAATATGGCAAATGTAAGTCTGTAAGCTGGGCAGTGATTTTAAACCATTGCTGAATTTCTTTCGGTGCAATCACGATTAAGGGCTTGCTACGGGCATTCATGCCTGCACTTGCCAATAAACCAACTAAACCATAACAATGGTCGCCGTGAACGTGTGTAATACAAATGGCAACTAGGTTTTGTAATGAAAGTTTGGCTTGTTGAACGCGGTGCTGTGTACCTTCGCCGGCATCAATTAAAATCCAGTCTTTATTTTTGCTGTTACGAACTGCTAATCCTGAAACATTACGTGTTAGGGTTGGTATACCTGAAGATGTGCCTAAAAAAGTAAAATGAAGCATATTCTTGGAATTTTTTGGTCAAATGCGTATTGTATATTATAGACACTTATAAAATTTTATAGAAATTATGGCGGATGCAAAGAAAACAGTCGTTATTGGCTTTGTCGGTTCTACACTTGATCAGGGGAGAAAGCCAGATAGATGGCAGCGTTGGCGTCCTACGATTAGCCTGTTAATGCATGAAGATTTGCTTGTAGATGAATTGGTGCTGTTACATGATCGACAACATCATAATTTAGTTAAATCTATAGCAGCAGATGCTAAAGAGATCTCTCCACAAACTGAAGTTTCTGGACATAAGGTAAGTATTAAAGATCCTTGGGATTTTGCTGAAGTTTATGGTGCACTCTATGACTTTGTAAAAACCTATCCGTTTGATGTCGAAAAAAATAACTATTTACTGCATATCACAACGGGAACGCATGTTGCTCAAATTTGTTGGTATTTATTGATAGATGCGCATTATTTACCAGCTCAACTTATCCAAAGTTCACCTAGTCAGCAAAAGACCTCAGAAGGTGAATATAGAATTATTGATCTGGATTTGTCTCGATACGATGTTTTAAAACAGCGATTCGATGATGAACAAAAACAAAATTGGCAACAACTTAAAGCAAATATTTCTACTCATAATAAAGCGTTTAATCAGCTTATTGAGGAAGTTGAATTAGTTGCAACCCGCTCTAGTGCGCCTATTTTAATAATGGGGGCAACAGGGGTTGGTAAGTCTCATTTAGCAAAACAAATTTTTCAGTTAAAGAAAGATAAATTTCAATTAAATGGTCGTTTTATTGATGTTAACTGTGCAACCTTACGTGGTGATAGTGCCATGTCAACTTTATTTGGTCATATAAAAGGTGCATTTACAGGAGCAGCAGCTTCTCGTGCTGGTTTATTAAAAAGTGCTGACCAAGGTATTTTATTTTTAGATGAAATTGGTGAATTGGGATTTGATGAACAAGCTATGCTGCTAAAAGCGCTAGAAGACAAAAGCTTTTTTCCCGTTGGAAGTGATAAAGAAATTCAAGTCGATTTTCAGCTAATAGCGGGTACTAACCGTGATTTGCGTAATGAGGTTCAAGCTGGCCGTTTTCGTGAAGATTTATGGGCTCGTTTGAATACGTGGACGTTCTTTTTGCCCAATTTAAAAGACCGTGTAGAAGATATTGCACCCAATATTGATTTTGAGCTACAGCGTTTTGCTGCAATTCATCAAAGACAATTACGTTTTCAACGTGATGCTTTAGAAACATATTTAAAGTTTGCTAAATCAGTAGATGCATCATGGCAAGGAAATTTTAGAGATTTAGCAGCGAGCGTAACTCGTTTGGCAACTTTATCGCAAGGTGAGTTAATTCGCCGTGAAGCTGTAGAAAAAGAAATTCAACGTCTAAAGCAGCTTTGGCTTATTCAGGATGAATCTTACAATGATAAAAATACAGATATTTTGTTGAGCTATTTGGATTCTGAACAAATAAAACAAATAGATGAATTTGATCAGATTCAATTACGAGGTGTACTCAAAGTCTGTGAAAATTCAAAATCAATGGCAGAGGCTGGGAGACAACTCTTTTCAGTATCTCGACAACAACGTAATACAACAAATGATAGCGACCGAGTAAAAAAATATTTGGCACGTTTTGGGTTAAGTTGGAATAATTTTCAATAATGACACGGCTTATAAAATGATGGACATACTCTCAAGTTATGCCCATCAAGTTACTGTTATTTCATGATAATAAAGCGTGTAATGATTTGACGAAGCTGTTTTAAATAACCTGTAAAGAAGTGGTTAGCGCCCGGCAAAATCGTAATTGGATGCTTCTGCGGTTTGGCCCATGCAATTGCATCTGAAAGTAAAGTAATATCATCTTGCTCACCATGAATGAGTAGAATATCACCTTGAATTTCAGGAGTTTTATAGTGACGTAAACCTACTACAGTAGCTGTTGGTAAACCACATAAAATTAACTGTACAGGTCGTAATTCAGGTGCAAGCTGTGCAAAGCATTTTGCTAAAACATGTGAGCCAAAGCTAAAACCGCCTGCATAAAATGGTAGGCCTTCATGAAGCTTACGAACGTGCTCAATTACAGCTAAGATATCTTCAGTTTCACCATGGCCTTCATCATGAATGCCTTCACTGCCCCCTAAACCACGGAAACTAGGACGATAAACAATACAACCATATTCATTAAAAATTTGGGTTAAAAGAGCAGGGACTTTATGTTGAGGAGTTCCACCTTGCAATGGGTGCGGATGGCAAACAACCGCAAAGCCTTTGATTTCACCTTCAGGGCGGTCAACGAAAAGTTCAATTTTACCTACTGGACCCTGGATGAAAGTTTGCTCAGACATATAAGAACCGCTAAATAACAATACGTAGTGCTATTTTACCGATAGTCGTCATTGAAAACACGAGTTAGCATTAAAAAATATCTACTGTTATAGTTGGTATTAAGAATAATTTTTTCAGGTTGTCTATGCTTGCTTTAATTTCTCCTGCAAAAACTTTAGATTATGAAACAGCGTTACCTACAGATGAGTTTACTCAGCCTCGCTTGTTAGAAAACTCAGCACAATTAATTGATGTTTGTCGCAAACTTTCTGCTTCGGAAATTGCGAGTTTAATGAGTGTGAGTGAGAAAATTGCCACATTAAATGCAGATCGATTTAGAGATTGGAATCCCGAATTTAATTTCTCAAATGCTCGCCAAGCAATCTATGCATTTAAAGGGGATGTTTACACCGGTTTAGATGCTTATCATTTAAAAGACAAAGATATTGATTTTGCACAGCAGCATTTGCGTATGCTCTCTGGTTTATATGGTTTATTGCGTCCTTTAGATTTAATGATGCCTTATCGTTTAGAGATGGGTACTAAATTAAAAAATACTCGCGGTCATAATTTGTATGAATTCTGGGGTGATATCATCACTAACCAAATTAATGAAGACTTGGCAGCAATTAAATCTGAATTGCTGGTAAATCTAGCTTCAGATGAATATTACAAGTCTGTCAATGAAAAGAAAATTAAGGCTGAAATTGTAAAGCCTGTTTTCCTTGACCAGAAAAATGGCAAATATAAAGTCATTAGTTTCTATGCGAAAAAAGCACGCGGTTTAATGGCTCGTTTTATGATTGAAAACCAATTAAATAAAGCTGAAGACATCAAAGCGTTTAATACCGAGGGTTATTACTTTGATGCTGATAACTCATCGGCAAAAGAGTTGGTATTTAAACGTGATGAGCAACAGGCTTAGTCTTACTCAACTTAAACTCTCGTAAGCGATGATTATCGTGAAGTGGCATGGATGCCACTGTTTCGCTGTATTACATGGATGTAATATCAGCGAAACAAAAGATTTTTGTTACTTTTCATCTTTGAAAAGTAAAATGCCTATACAAGTCGCATTAAAGTTAAAACGGCAGTTAAAGGCTGTATTCTCACAAGAAATGATTATTTAAAGAAATAACCTGTTTCTGGCGAGCTTGCATTTGCCATGCGTTTACGTGGCATACGACCTGCTAAAAATGCTTCACGTCCTGCTTCAACAGCTTTTTTCATTGCTGAAGCCATCAAAATAGGGTTTTGCGCAGCTGCAATCGCTGTATTCATCAATACACCATCACAACCGAGTTCCATCGCAATAGCAGCATCACTTGCTGTGCCAACACCTGCATCAACTAAAACTGGAACTTTCGCATTTTCTTTGATAATTGAAATGGTATGTGGATTTAAAATACCTAAACCTGAACCAATTAGACTACCTAAAGGCATAATCGCAACACAGCCCATACTTTCAAGTTCTTGAGCAATGATTGGGTCGTCAGAGGTATAGACCATAATCTCAAAACCATCATCAATCAAAGTACGGGCCGCTTTTAAGGTCTCGGTTACATTTGGATATAAGGTTTTTTCATCGCCCAAAACTTCAAGTTTTACTAGGTTGTGACCATCAAGTAACTCACGCGCTAACATGCAGGTACGTACTGCGCTATCAGCATCAAAACAACCTGCGGTATTTGGTAAAATTGTATATTTTTCTGGTGGAATGACAGACAGTAAATTCGGTTGATCTGGATTTTGTCCAATATTCACACGGCGGATTGCGACAGTTACGATTTCTGCACCACTGGCTTGAATAGCTAAATCCGTTTCATTTAAGTCTTTATATTTGCCAGTTCCGACCAATAAGCGAGATTGAAAAGAACGTGAACCAATAATGAGAGGGGTGTCTTGCATGGATAACTCCGACTTAGCCGCCGCCAACAGCGTGAATAATTTCGATACGGTCATGTTGAGCAATAGAAATTTGCTCTAATTTGCTTTTAGAAACGATTTGCTGGTTGTGCTCGACAGCAAAACGTTTTCCTTCAAGTGCCAACTCCTGAATAAGTTGCAACAGGTTTTGGCTAGGCGTGTCCGTTAATTCGCCATTTAAATAAATTTGCATGATCACATTCCGATTATTTTGCGTATTTGAAAGCATTCCAAGCCAAGATTAGCCATCCCGCAATCATTAAGGCTCCACCGATTGGCGTAATTGCACCTAATATTCGTGGTAAACCCAGCGCCATGATATAAAGCGAACCACAAAAGAATAGAATACCAATTTGGATAAGCAAGAAAGATAACTTGATTGGGAAATGAGGAAGAACCTTACTTAAAATACCAAGGGCTAGTAGGCCAAGCGCATGATAAAAAAAGTAGTCGGTTGCAGTTTGCCACCAAGCAAGTTGCTCAGGACCCGCGTGAGCTTTAAGACCATGTGCTCCAAAAGCACCCAACATGACTGCAAAAGCAAGATTAAGGGCTGAAATGGCGATCCACATAACAAAAAACGCAACTGAATAATGAAAGGCAACGTTAACATAGATTGGGTTGGCTAAACATAGCCAGATAAAACAAAAGGGCGATTCGCCCTTTTATTTTTAAATTTATTTTAGCTTGCTGACATGGCAGTTTTAATCTTTTCCATCGCATTCTTTTCAAGCTGACGAATACGTTCTGCCGAAACATTATATTCAGCTGCTAACTCGTGAAGAGTAGATTTATCATCATCTAACCAGCGGCGTTGTAAAATATTACGCGAACGGTCATCTAACTGGTCCATTGCATCATGCAAGGCTGAAGTGCTTTGCTCTTCCCAGTCTTCGTTCTCGACTAAACGGGCAGGGTCGTAGCGGTTATCTTCAAGATATAACGCAGGTGCTGTGTGTGGAGTATCGTCGTCGTCATCGCCTTGTGCTTCAAAAGCAGCATCATAAGCAGTTAAACGACCTTCCATTTCCAGAACTTGTTCTGGAGTTACATTTAAGTCATTAGCAATTGATTGAGCTTCTTCGAGCGTTAACTTTTTACTCGATTTTTTTAAACTACGTAAATTGAAAAATAATTTACGCTGAGCTTTTGTTGTTGCAATTTTGACGATACGCCAGTTGCGAATAACATATTCATGAATTTCTGCCTTAATCCAGTGGACGGCAAAAGATACTAGACGCACGCCCATATTTGGGTCGAAACGTTTCACGGCTTTCATTAAGCCTAAATTACCTTCTTGAATAAGGTCGCCTTGTGGTAGGCCATAACCTGCATAGCTGCGCGCAATATGAACGACAAAACGTAAATGCGACATTACCAGCATTTTTGCGGCATCAAGATCTTGGTCATAATAATAACGTTCAGCAAGTTCTTTTTCTTGCTCAGCCGTTAAAATAGGAATCTGATTGACAGTACTGATATATGCACCAAGGTTTACACCGGGCGCAGACAATGACAGGGGCATCAATTGATTGCTGCTGTCACTCATGAGTTCTCCTTATAGGATCAAATGGGATAACCAATAAATTCATCTTAATTTGAATCAGCTTCATAATTAAGGAAAATTGGGTAGAGAAATGTAAAATTTTATGCAATTTCTAATCTTTTAGTTTAGCAAAGAATTATTGAGTTTCAATTAAATAGTGAAATTCTCTTTCTGATATGTGTGTAGTTTGACACGTAAAATGATGTAAACCACAGTAACGAGTTACATCAATTTCACTATGAGGATCTGAAGATTTTAATAAAAATTGTTGTTTGCCTGACGCTTTTTTAAGTTCACGTTTTAGCATTAACAATGGCATTGGGCAGGGTTGTCCAAGGGCATTAATTTCAATGGGTGCTGTATTAGAAGAAGTATTGCTCATTCATCATCAAAACAACTAAAAAAAATATTCTAACAAATTTTTAATAAATACAGCATATTTTATGAAAGAAGATGCAGGGAATTTCTATAAAAAATATTGTAATAAGCTGTTTAAAAAAAGAACTAAAAATAGGGGAAATATTTGAAAAAAATTCTATTAATTGTCATAAACCCGTGTTAAGCTCGAACCGTTTTAGGATTTACCACACAATCAAATTGATTTAATAACCCTATAACAAATGGATGTAACCGGAAATTGTTGATAGTTTTACAGAATGATTACAAGCTTTAAGATTATAAATATTTTAAAACCTTGTTTGCTCTGCTGTTTGCAACACCGGAAGGTCCTTTTTTCAACATCTGAGGATTGACTTATGACAGCTCGTGAACAAGGCGTAGTAAAGTGGTTTAATGACACTAAAGGCTTTGGTTTTATTCAACGTAACGGCGGCGACGATGTATTCGTTCACTTCCGTGCGATCGTAGGTGACGGTCACCGTTCTCTACGTGATGGTCAACGTGTAGAATTTAGCGTTGTACAAGGTCAAAAAGGTTTTCAAGCTGAAAACGTTCAGCCTTTAGACTAAGACTAATTCATCTTTTTGATGAATGATGGACGCTCCAATTTTTGAATTGGGGCGTTTTTGTTTATAATGATCTTCTCATTCGAGAGATTGTTTGTTAGAGCGCGTATTTATGACATCTGGTTTTGAAACCTTGAATTTACATCCGCAACTTAAAAAGGCGATTGATGCTTTAGGGTTTACTCAAATGACCCCAATTCAGCAAAAGGTTTTAAAATATACATTAGCCGGGCATGATGCAATTGGGCGAGCACAAACAGGAACAGGTAAGACAGCTGCCTTTCTGATTAGTGTAATTAATGATTTACTCAATAATCCGATTCAAGAGCAACGCTTCCGTGGCGAGCCTCGTGCTTTAATCTTGGCGCCTACTCGTGAGTTGGCATTGCAAATTGAAAGTGATGCGAAATTTCTCACAAAATTCTCTAATTTACATTTAGTGACCCTATTGGGTGGTGTTGATTTCGATAAGCAGAAGAAGCAACTTGATGCTAATTTTGTCGATATCATGGTAGCCACACCTGGGCGTTTAATCGATTTTGTAGAACAAAAAGAAGTCTGGCTCGATCAAATTGAATTTTTAGTCATTGATGAAGCTGACCGTTTATTAGACATGGGCTTTATTCCTTCGGTAAAACGTATTGTTCGTTATTCACCCCGTAAGGAACAACGTCAGACACTCATGTTCTCAGCGACGTTTAGTTATGACGTCTTGAATTTGGCAAGACAATGGTTATTTGAACCTGTAACTGTTGAAATTGAGCCTGAACAAAAGACCAATAACGATGTAGAGCAACGTGTTTATGTTGTAGCTAAACAAGATAAATATCGTTTACTGCAAGATATCTTGCGTGAAGAGCCAATCGATAAGGTCATGATTTTTGCTAATCGACGTGACCAAGTCCGCCGTCTTTATGATCATTTAAAGAAAGATGGATATAGAGTTGGTATGCTTTCTGGTGAGATTGCTCAAGATAAACGTTTAAAAATGTTAGAGCAATTTAAGCAAGGTAAACATAATATTATGATTGCGACAGATGTTGCTGGTCGTGGTATTCATGTGGATGGCGTGTCGCATGTCATCAACTTTACATTGCCTGAACAATCTGATGATTATGTACACCGTATTGGTCGTACAGGTCGTGCTGGCTCACAAGGGGTAAGTATTAGTTTCTTATCTGAAGATGATGCCTTTTATTTACCCGAAATTGAAAAAGCAATTGGTAAAAAATTACCACTGACCAGATTAGATGGTTATTGCTAATAAAAAAATCCCAATCATTTGATTGGGATTTTTTTGATTAATTAATTTTACAATAGAAAGTAAGCGTTGTTTGGTAGTCATCATCTTTTGCTAAAGATGCATTTTTACCAGTTAATGTACCAATAACGCCTGCTGCTGCTTCAACCATTTGACCGGTTTTTTCACTTACAACATCTTTTAATACACCGTTATATGTTGTTTTTTCATCTACAACGACTGGTGTAGTGCTTTTTGAGCAAGTTTTTTGAGCTGCAGTAATCGCATTATTTTTCGCAATTAAATTGGTTTTGCCAATACCTGTAACTTCAAACTGATTATTTTCTTTTTGAACTGCTAAAGTATTTTTAGGAGTAGTTGCGCAAGCACCAAGTAATAAAACAACACCGCTCATTGCGCTCGCTAAAATTATTTTTTTCATAATGCACCTAAAGTTAATCGCTAAAAGACATAGCTATTTGAACATAAGTTTTCTAGTTGATTTTGAAGACGTTGTATGAGTTTTGATGTTTTGTATTAAAAAATGTCAAAGTGAGAGTTCGCTAATTTTATAAGCTAGATTCAATGGTGGATTAACGGTAGATTATGCTAATCTATTTTGAATTTTTGAGTTAGATCAATATTAATGACGGAATCAGCAATACAAATAATTCACCAAAATATTCATCAGCGTCAGTCTATTGGCCAATTAGTTGAGCCAGCTCCAAGTACAGAGCAATTAGAGTTAGCTTTCCAAGCAGCTTTGACTGCTCCAGATCATCATAGACTTAAGCCAACGCGTTTTGTGGTTGTTTCAGGCGAACAACGTGGTGCTTTTGGTGAAGTTTTAGCAAAGGCTCTAGCAGATTTAGGTGAAACTGATCCCGCTCAACTCGAACGTGTTAAACAACATCCTTTTCGCGCACCATTACTCATTTTGGCGCTTACACAACTACAAGATCATCCGAAAGTACCGCATTTCGAACAAATCTTAAGTACGGGTGCCGCAGTACAAAATCTTTTATTATCTCTACAAGCTCAAGGTTTTTCGACCATGTGGCGTAGTGGTGCAGTTGTCGAATCAAATTGGTTAAAACAGCATTTAGGTCTGCAACCTCGTGATTTAATTTCAGGTATTATTTACGTCGGCACAGCAGCTAAAGTAATTGCACCACGTGCAGATATTGAAAGTAAAGAATTCGTAAAAGTTTGGCAGGCTTAAACGTCTGTAGAAGTAAGAAATAGGATAATAAAAGATGGCTGAATTTAAGTTTACAGATTTGGTGGAACCTGTTGCGGTTGATAAAAAAACTGCTTTACGTATTACCGTTCTAGGGGGAGGAAGCTTTGGAACGGCTATGGCAAATTTAGCTGCACGTAATGGTTGCGATACCATGATCTGGATTCGTGATGCCGAAACAGCTGAGGAAATTAATAAAACCCACATTAATAAACGTTATTTGCCAGATTTTATTTTAGAGTCATCATTACGCGCTGTGTCTGATCTTGAACAAGCTGTATGTGACCGAGATATTATTTTAGTCGCAATTCCAAGTCACTCATTCCGCGATGTCTTAAAACAAATCGCTCCTTATATTACTGCACAAGCGGTTGTGTCTTTGACCAAAGGTGTTGAAGCTAAAACTTTCAGCTTCATGAGCGATATCATTCGTGAAGAATTACCTGAAGTTCCTTATGGTGTACTTTCAGGTCCAAACCTTGCAAAAGAAATTATGGCGGGTATGCCGTCTGGCACCGTTATTGCCAGTGATTCTGAGTTAGTTCGTTATGCTGTGCAACATGCTCTGCATAGTGCTTTATTCCGTGTTTTTGGTAGTGATGATGTACACGGAGTGGAATTAGGTGGTGCACTTAAAAATATTTATGCGGTTGCAATGGGAATTGGTGCCGCTTACAAAATTGGTGAAAACACCAAGAGTATGATTTTAACGCGTGCGTTGGCTGAGATGAGCCGTTTTGCAGTAAAACAAGGTGCAAATCCGCTTACATTCTTGGGGTTGTCAGGTGTTGGTGATTTATTCGCGACTTGTAATAGTCCTTTAAGCCGTAATTATCAGATTGGTTATGCTTTAGGTTCGGGTAAAACGCTGGATCAGGCAAGTAAAGAGTTGGGGCAGACAGCAGAAGGCATTAATACAATTGTTCAGGTGCGTGGTAAAGCAGAAGAACTAGATGTTTATATGCCTATCACTAACGCTTTATATGAAGTTATTTTCGAAGGGGCGCCTCCTTTAAATATTGCATTATCTCTTATGAAAAACGGACACCGTAGTGATGTTGAATTTGTTTTACCTCATCACGAAGTCTGAAGAAGAAATGTCATAAATTGTGGTTATAATGCAGGAATTATTAACAAGGAAAATTTATGCAACTGACATTGGTTCGCCATGGGGAAGCCGCTCCACCTGTAAATGGTAACGACACTAAACGCCCTCTTACTGCTCGTGGACATGCTCAAGCAGAACAGACAGCAACATTTTTAAAAGATATTGTTAAGCCTGATATTTTTGTAGTTAGTCCTTTGTTACGTGCTCAAGAGACATTGGCACATATTCAAGCTTATTTTAAAGATGTGCCTGTGTTGTTATGCGATAAAATTAAACCGGATGATAACGCCAAAGAGGCAGTCGAGTGGTTGTCTCAGATTCCTTATGAGTCAATTGTGGTCGTGTGTCATATGAATGTAGTAGGGCATATTGCTGAACTCCTGACCCATGAAAACTTTAATCCATTTGCACTGGCTGAAGCTCGAATTTATGATCAGGCTGTGATTGCAACTGGTTTATCAACACAAAAAAATAGTTTTATACCCACAATATAATTAAAAAGGTTATTTAGCCCATTATGCTGTATTTATGGATGCCTGAAACCAATGGAATATGGCATTGGTCTAACGGAGAAAACTGGTTGCAGGCTGAAAGCCTTGATCAATTAATACAAGACCTACAATTGCACCAAGGAAAAGAGGCTGTCGTCTTTTTTCCTAGTCGTCATGCTCAGGTATTCCAGCAACACATAGCAAAGTCTCATTACAAGCAACTTGGAGCAGATGGTGTTAAATATTTGCTTGAAGAGTTTGTAACTTTGCCTATTGATCACATGAAAGTAGTTCATCATTTTCATGCTGATCAATTAACAATATTGGGCGTTGCAAAAACTACTGTGGAAACATGGCAACATGCGATGAATCTGTTGCCAATCAAGCTGGTTGCTTTGTTGCCAGATTTTTTGATCTTGCCGGAACCACAAGAACAGCAAGTTATACTGTGTAATATTGACCAAAAATTACTGGCGCGTGAAAGTAAATGGGTCGGTAATTCACTAGATGATTTGGGATTGTTTTTGGAATTCCAGCCAGTTGAAACAAACTATCAATATAGTGGGTTAACGGTAGAACAGTTAGAAAGCTTAGAAGCAGCTTCTAGTATTGAGCAACGTTCAGAGTTTTTTTATCAATTTCAGGGTTTAGATAAACCTAAACAGCATCCTTTTAATGTTTTGCCAAAAGCCAAAGGACAAGAGCAAACTGTCTCAGGTTACTGGAAAGCATGTGCTGTTATTCTGTTAGCAATTATAGTAGTTCAGTTTAGCTATGATTTGTTGCGTTGGGTAAAATTAAGAAATGTAGCAAATCAAACAGCTGAGCAGACAATTGAGCAATATAAATATTGGTTTGGTCCTTCTAGTCGCGTAAATGAACAAAATATAAAAAGCCAATTTGAAAGTCATTTAAGAATGAGTAAACAAGGCGATACACAAGCACTTTCTTTATTGAGTCGTGTTGGACCTATTTTGATGCAAAGACAAATTTTAGCTCAGCAATTAAATTATGATGCTTCTACACTAACCATGGCCTTGAAAGCAAAATCGGCAGATGATTTGCAAGCTTTAACACAGCAGCTTAATCAGCAAGGATTTAAGGCGGAGTTAGGTAATGTTCAAGCCGATGGTGGTGGGGCTATTGGGGCGGTGAAAATACAATAATGAAAATGTTAGCTCAATTGCAAAACCGCTTTGATCAGTGGATCGAACAAGTTAATCAATATTTAGACCGTTTGACTGTCCGTGAACGTATCATGGTGGTCTTTACTACAATTTTTGTTGTAGTGGCTATTATTGGGGCTTCACTTTGGAAAATGCATTCCTTAGCAGAACAGCAGCAACAGCGCTTAAATGATTTAAAAGATTTGATGGTGTGGATGCAAAGTAATGCAGTCACTATGAAACCTGCGAGTGAGCTTGAGCTGGGGCAGGCAGAAAAAATACAACGTGTAGCTCAACAGCAAGGTTTAACGGTTACTTCTCAGCAAAATGGCGAGCAGTTACAAATTATTGTTACTCATCAGAATTACGCAATTTTAGCTAACTTTTTAACCCAACTGGCACAAATGGGCTTAAGTATTGAAAAAATG
The DNA here is from genome assembly GCF_000588015.1 of Acinetobacter sp. 1294243. Lineage (NCBI taxonomy): Bacteria > Pseudomonadati > Pseudomonadota > Gammaproteobacteria > Moraxellales > Moraxellaceae > Acinetobacter > Acinetobacter sp. 1294243. Next base: position 255,650 of record NZ_JFXG01000002.1, on the reverse strand, counting down.
GAAATGGTTTCAAGTGAAGGTCAGATTAAATTAACAGCGACGGTTCAATAACATATTAAAATATGCTGGTCTTAAGCATGGTGTTTTGTGCTCCCTGTGCCTATAATATGCCTACCTAAAATCAGTAGATTGTGATTGGTATGTTATATTCACTTGCTCGCCCGATGTTGTTTAGTTTAGCACCAGAGCGTGCCCATGAATTAACATTATCTATGCTTGATAAAGCACATAAGTTCGGCTTACTCCGTCAGAGCGTAGAAGCGAAACCGACGACTTGTATGGGAATTGAATTTCCAAATCCAGTAGGTTTGGCAGCCGGTCTTGATAAAAATGGTGCACACATTGATGCTTTAGCTGGGTTAGGGTTCGGTTTTATTGAAATTGGAACCATTACACCTCGTCCTCAATCGGGTAATCCGCAGCCGCGCTTATTCCGTATTCCAGAAGCTCAAGCCATTATTAACCGTATGGGGTTCAATAATGATGGTGTTGATAAGCTGATTGAAAATGTCAAAGCTTCAAAGTTTAAAGGAATTTTAGGCATTAATATTGGTAAGAATGCTGATACTCCTGTAGAAAAAGCTGTTGATGACTACCTGATTTGCCTTGAGAAAGTGTATAACTACGCTTCTTATATTACCGTTAATATTTCATCTCCAAATACTAAGAACTTAAGAAGTTTACAAAGTGGCGATGCATTAACTGAACTATTGCAAACCTTAAAAGAAAGACAACTTGAGCTAGCTGAACAAAATAATCACTATGTTCCTTTGGTTCTGAAAGTTGCACCTGATTTAACAGCGGAAGATGTTGAATTTATTGCAGCGCAGTTAGTGCAGTTTAAAATTGATGGCTTGATCGTTACTAATACGACCTTATCAAGAGAAGGTGTAGAAAATCTTCCTTATGGTAATGAGTCGGGCGGTTTATCAGGCGCACCTGTTTTTGAAAAAAGTACCGAATGCTTACGTTTGTTTGCCCAAACATTAAAAGGACAAATCCCGTTAATTGGCGTGGGTGGAATTTTGTCGGGTGAACAGGCAGCAGTCAAACAGCAAGCTGGAGCAACATTAGTACAGATCTATAGTGGGCTAATTTATACAGGTCCTATTTTAGTGAAACAATGTGTTGCAGCTATGTCTTAAGTGAATATGAACACAATTGATATCATTATTCTGATACTTTTGCTCATTGGGGGGCTAAACGGTTTGCGACAAGGATTTATTAAAGCCTTTGCGAACTTGGTAGGATGGGTCATTGCATTAATTATGGGTGCAAAATATGCTGTCCTTCTTGCTCCGTCTATGTCGGGTTTAAGTCATGATCCAGTTGTTCAAAAAATTGCAGCTTTTGCATTTATAGCGCTTTTGATCATTGTTTTAACATGGATCGTCTCTGCATTTTTAAATGGCCTCTTGAAAAGTCTGAAATTGGGGCCATTAAATCGTTTAGCAGGTGGTGCTTTTGGTTCTTTAAAGGGCTTGTTGGTTGTACTAATTACAATGCAGGGTGTAGGGCCTTGGGTTGAAAGTTCACCGCACTGGAAACAGTCCAAATTTATACAGTTTTTATTGCCTTATGCGCCTTTAGCTACCGAGTTGTCTAAAGATGCTGCAAGTGAGGCATTTCATCAAATAACATCTGGAGGTAGTGCATCAGGCACTCCTTCAAAACCAATGGACGAATCGGAAGATTTAGAAAACCGATCCGACCATTCGACAAAGAATCCTTTTTATTAATTCCTAGCTTGTCTGCGAGGTTGCTATGTGTGGAGTTGTTGGTATAGCCGGTAAATCGCCAGTGAACCAAATGTTGTTTGATGCTTTAACGATGTTGCAACATCGTGGGCAAGATGCAGCTGGAATAGTAACCTGCCATGAAGGTCGTCTTTTCCTTCGTAAGGATAACGGTATGGTGCGTGATGTCTTTCATACTCGTCATATGAGAGCATTACTTGGTAATTATGGTATTGGCCATGTACGTTACCCAACTGCTGGTTCTGCGAGCAGTGCTGAAGCACAACCATTTTATGTAAACTCACCTTATGGTATTACGCTTGCACATAATGGTAACTTGACCAATGCAGAAGAAATTCATGATGACCTGTTTAAAACAGATTTACGTCATATGAATACAGATTCTGACTCAGAAGTTCTTTTAAACGTATTCGCGCATGAATTACAGAAAAAAGGCACTTTAAATCCTACCGCTGACGATATTTTTCACACGGTTTCTCGTGTGCATGAGCGTTGCCAAGGTGCGTATGGTGTAGTGGCGATGATTACTGGTCATGGTTTAGTAGGTTTCCGTGATCCAAACGGTATTCGCCCACTTATTTACGGTTCGCGTGTAACTGAACAAGGTGAGATGGAATACATCATTGCTTCTGAATCGGTTGCTATTACTGCTCTTGGTTTCAAAATTGAGCGTGATATTGAACCGGGTGAAGCAATTTTCATCAATGCAAATGGCGAGTTGTTCTCTAAGCAATGTGCTGCTAATCCGAAATACCGCCCATGTATTTTTGAGTACGTTTATTTTGCTCGTCCTGATGCGATTATTGATGGAATCTCAGTTTATAAAGCACGTTTAAAAATGGGTGAAAAGCTTGCTCATAAAATTTTACGTGACTGGGGCGAAGACCACGATATTGATGTGGTGATTCCAATTCCAGATACGAGCCGTACTTCAGCTTTAGAACTTGCAAATATTCTAGGTGTGAAGTTCCGTGAAGGTTTTATGAAAAACCGTTATATCGGCCGTACCTTTATTATGCCGGGTCAACAGCAACGTAAAAAATCTGTACGTCAGAAATTAAACCCTGTTGAGTTAGAATTCAAAGGTAAGAACGTTCTATTGGTGGATGACTCTATTGTACGTGGTACAACGTGTAATGAGATTATTCAGATGGCACGTGATTCTGGTGCAAAAAAAGTATACTTTGCGTCAGCAGCACCGAAAGTAATGTATCCAAACGTTTACGGTATCGATATGCCTGCTAAAGCTGAGCTTATTGCTTCAGAACGCAGCGTGGAAGAAATCCAAGAAATTATTGGTGCTGATCGTTTGATTTTCCAAGAATTGGAAGACTTGAAAAATGCTGTGCGTACCAGCAAAGTGCCTGACTTAACTGAGTTTGACTGCTCGGTATTTGATGGAATCTACGTAACAGGTGATATTGATGGTAACTATCTAAATAATTTGGAGCAGAAGCGTAATGACTCTGCTAAGAAGAAAAAAGATGGTTATATTGACGTTAATGTCGATGCTGCTTCTGTAGATTTAACAGGCATCAAAGAAGAATAGAAATAGCCGAAAAAAGCGGGTATTTCCCGCTTTTTTCTTTTATGATGAAACCTAACAATGTAATTGGGAATATTTACATTGAAAGAAGTAAGCCACTATCTCATCGAAAATAAAAATATGGCATGGTCCATCACTATGTGTTTGGTTGCTGTGCTGCTTACTATTTTTATCTTAAATTTAATTTTAGGTTTACTCGTTCATTTTTTTGATTATAGCCAGCCAATTTGGTGGCATACCTTAAGTCCTTACTTCGTTGCACTATTACTTTTTATTATGGTTTGGTCGGTACTTACCGAACTTTATATCCTGCGTAAAGGTGGGCACTCTTTAGCAAAACAACTTAAAGCACGTCGTTTGGTGAAAGAGGAGAGTACTCCCGAAGAACTCGCAGCATTAAAAATTACAGAACACTTAGCTCAAAATTTTTCACTTAAAGTTCCAACTGTATATGTACTACCTGATGAAGTTGGTGTAAATGCACTTACGGCAGGGTTTCATCCCAAAGATATTGTAATTATTCTGACATGGGGTGCTTTACAGAATCTGGATAAGCTTGAGTTATATGGTTTGTTGGGCCATGAGTTTAATCAGATTTTATCTGGTGAGGCTGTTGAGAATACAAAATTAAAGATTTTATATAGTGGCTTAACAACTTTTAGTCAGTGGGGCAGTAAATTAGCCAAGCAAGGTTTTAAGCGCTATAGCCCGGGCTATAAACATAAATTTGAAACTGTTTTTGTTGCGGTCGGTGGAGTCATTTGGTTGGCTGGAAGCCTAGGTGTACTGATTACTCGCTTTATTAAATATTTGACTTTGAGTGGGCGCACATTTCGTAATGACCAAAAAACAGTACGACTATTAAAAAATAATGCGAATACCCAAACTTTATTGCGTATTTATGTTCACCACTCTGGTTCGCAAATTCATAGTGCTTATTCCGAATCAATCGCACATATGTGTTTTGCTAACTCGCTAAGCCCGCAAAGCTGGATGAATATTCACCCGAGTATTCGTGAACGTATTTATGAGTTAAATCCTACTTTGCTACAAGATTTACAATTAGAAAATTTAAAGAAACTTCGCAACCGTCCGTTGTTTAGCTTATTTCATTTCTTAGAAGAATCTGAGAAAGAAATTTATATTCCGTGGTCATCTCCACAGCCTTTACCTTTATTAAGGTTATCACCAATTAGTTTTGCATTAAATGATGCCATTAAGCCCCTGAGTAGTGATGTACGTCGAAATAAAAAGCGTCCTGAATTAATTCAGCGAGCACTACAAACTGCGACTGGTTCACGTGAAGTGATGGTTGCTATTTTGATGATTCGCCAATATCGGGAATTCATTCCAAAAGATGCACCTGTGAGTCATGCCATTATCGATGCATTATTGAATTTGGATGGGCGTATTCATATTCAAATATTTCATGATGCTTGTAAAAATATTGGGCATATACCTGCAAGTATTGCGCGGCAATTTCTTACTAAGCTAGCCCTTATTATCCAAGAAGATGGTGAAATTGGATTGTTAGATGCACTTTTACTGGAGCGTGTTAAATATGAGTTGAACTTGATGCCGTTACATCTACCGACCGCATTTGAAGAAGTGAAACCTCAAATTGTTCGTTTGATTGATGCTTTGCTTCATGTTCAGCAAATTAATAGCCCTAATCAGTTGGAAGTACGTGAGCGCATTTTACGTTCGCTGCTCAATCCCGATGAAATGTATATCTATGATGAAATTTCAGATGAGCCATTAGATCTAGCTGAAATTTTAAATGATATTGCTGGTTTATTATTGCGTGACCGTCTAAGTATTCTAGCTATTGCAGAAATGTGTTTGTGGAGCGACCGTATTATCACGCAAGATGAACTCGATGTGCTTGAATTGCTTTATTGGCGTTTTGGTTTTGAGACAGAAGAAATTGTGGATCAAATGCAAAAGAGAAATAGTGTGATGATTATTTAAAAGACATATACGATTATAAAAACATCTGAATGAAATAAAACACTGAAAAAAAAACTGAAGCCCGTTAGAATGTAGATAGAGTAGAGGTATTGATTTACAGATGATTGGGCAGCAAAGAAATATATTAGCAACTTTAGGAATTGATGTGTGGATTCCTAAGACACAGGTGTGCCAAAAAAATAATGCTCAAAGTCTCTGGCGAGATCAAGCTGCACCAGAAGGTGAACCAATTATATTGCCTTCTAAGAACAATCCAGTTGTTGAGCAACCGACAAAACCACAAGTCAACGAAGTTCCAAAAGTTGAACCTGAAATTGCGGTACCACTTCCAGTAGAAGTTCCGCCTGTTGTGTCACCTCGTACTGAAGTACAAGCTCCAGTGGTTACGATTGCTTCATTTGAGTTGCAAGCTTTTGCGCTTGAAAAATGCGTTATTTTTTTAGATGTTACTAATTTAAGTGAAGAAGAAAAGCAGCTTTGGAATAACATTCAAAAAGCAAAAATAGGGCAATATGCTGAATTAAAATGGCCTTTCCCTTTAGCTAACTATCAAGACCAACGTGGTGCAGGTTCATATATTCAAGGCTTTTTAGATGCTGTCGCAGCAGACAAGAAGATCTTATGCCTTGGTGAATGTTCTTATATTCAGCATGCCAATATTATCCATTTGGCGAGTTTAAAAGAGATGTTGGAGAAACCACTCCTTAAAAAAAGGTTATGGCAATTAATGCAAGATAACAACGAGTAGTAGGGATTTACATGAAAAAAGTTGTAGTTTTTAGCCAAATTGATGAAGAAATTTTGTCTCGATTACAACAGGATTATCATGTTGTGGTTCTTAATCCAAAACTGGGTGATATTAATGAGCAAATACGCCAACAAGTTGTAGATGCTGATGGAATGATTGGTGCTGGTCGACTTCTTAATGAAAGTAATCTTGCGCCTGCTCAAAAACTCAAAATTATTTCATCTGTAACAGTTGGCTATGACAATTATGATGTGGCTTATCTAAACCAAAGAAAAATCTGGTTATCAAATACACCTCATGTTTTAACTGAAACAACGGCTGATCTTGCTTTTACATTATTACTAAGCGCTGCTAGAAAAGTTCCTTTTCTTGATCATTGGACGAAACAAGGTGAATGGAAAAGAACTGTTGGGCCTCAGCAGTTTGGTTTAGATGTTTTTGGAAAGACATTAGGGATTATTGGGCTTGGTAATATTGGTGCTGCAATTGCACGCCGTGGTTTTTATGGATTTAACATGAATATTGTTTACCATAACCGCCGTGAAAAGCCTGAATTGGCAGAACCTTTAAAAGCACAATATCTTGGTTTAGATGAGTTATTGCAACAGTCTGATTTTGTAGTAACTGCAGTTGATTTAAATAATGAATCGAAAGCTTTGATGGGGAAAGCTCAATTTGAGCTTATGCAAAAGCATGCTATTTTTATAAATATTGCGCGTGGTTCAGTAGTTGACGAGCAAGCTTTAATTGAGGCCTTACAAAGCGGGGAAATCTTTGGAGCTGGTTTAGATGTATATGAAAAAGAACCATTACAAGATTCAGAGCTTTTTAAACTGCCAAATGTTGTTACTTTGCCTCATGTAGGATCTGCGACTGCAGAGACCCGTAAAAAAATGGCAAATCTTGCTTATAAAAATCTAGTTGAAGCTTTAGAGGATAAAACTCCTAGATATTTGGTAAACCCAAACTTTGCATAAATGATTAATAACACTTCATTGCAAAACTAAGCGATCTCGAGTGATATATTAAAAGTCTATTGATTGAACATAATTTTTTATGTTTTATATCAGTAGACTTTTTTTGATGGTTTAATTTTACTAGAGAAAAACATTTGAGATTTTTGCCAATTATTTTAAGTACGGCTTTTATAACAAATGCTTCGTACGCGCAGCCTTTCGACCCTCAGCCTTCTGCAAATCAAGTAGAAATTCCAAATATTGGAAGTGGGATTGGTTTGCTTGATCAACAAAAAGAAAAATTTATTGGCGAAAAAGTTTTTCGTGAAGTTCATAAACAAATGCCCGTTATTCAAGATGTCTGGCTAGAAGATCAATTTTTTCAGGTATTTTCGAGTATTTTAAGTGAAACTCAGCTTGGTCAGCCGATTGGTCTAGTCGTGATTAAAGATCCGCAAATTAATGCTTTTGCTGTCCCAGGTGGCTTATTTGCGCTCAATACAGGGCTTATTGCCTCAGCACGAAATATTGATGAAATTGCTGGTGTTATGGCGCATGAAATTGCGCATGTATCGCAAAGACATTTTAGTCGCTCTGAAGAAGCCTTTAAGGGTCAAACATTGCTAAGTCTAGCAGGACTTTTAGCGGGGGTGGCTATAGCTGCGCAGGGTGGTGGCGATGCGGGAGCAGCAGTTATGCTTGGAACCCAAGCTGCACTCATGGATAAGCAATTAACATATAGTCGAAATCAAGAGCGTGAAGCAGACCGTATCGGCATGCAATATATGTATGCGGCAGGTTATAACCCTCAAAGTATGGCTGATTACTTTGAAACAATGCATAGAGCTACAAGTCGAGTAAGTTTTTTACCGGATTTCTGGCTGACTCATCCATTGACGACTGAGCGTATGAGTGAAGCGCGGCTGCGTGCAAACCAGCTGCCTAGAGTTAAAAATCGTATATATGATGCAGATTTTGAGATTTTAAAATGGTATACCATGGTGGTTGCCAATCAAGCAACTGAAAACCAACTACAAAGTTTGGCGTCCCAAAAAAATATTGCTGGTCTGATTGCTATAGCGGCATTTTACACAAGACAAGGTGATTATGTGCAAGCGCAATCTACTCTAGATCAAGCGAAATCTAGTGGAAAGCCTCTTGTCACATTGTTGCAGACAGATATTTATCTTGGCCAAAACAAGCTAGATCAAGCTTATACTACTATTGCTGCTACACAAATGACGATGCCTGAAAATAAAGCTTTTAGTTATAAGTTGGCTGAGGTGCTGCTACGCCAGGGTAAGTTTGCGCAAGTTCAAACCTTGGTTCAAAGATTTATTAATAAGAATCCAAGAGATATACAGGGTTGGCAATTTTTACAGCAAGCTGCAAATTTGGATAAGAATGGACCTTTAAGAGCGGTTAATGTTCTACGCTATCGGGCTGAAGCAGAATATTGGTCAGGTAGTGAGGAAAATGCAATTAAATCAATGTTGCATGCTCAGCGATTGGCAAAAGATAATCAAGCAATGTCGGCAAGAATAGACAGTCGTTTGAAACAAATGCAAGATGAGCGACGAATGAAAATTTAAGGTCTAGGATGACTTAGGAATTTTCACAGGCATAAATATATTTAAACTTACGAGAAAGTTTAATTTAAGGGTATATAAGAAGAGAGGGAATTAAGCTAATTTAGCTTTAATTTTTGCTGAAACTTGAGCAGGATCGGCACGCCCGGCTATGATCGGACGTAGAGAATTCATCACCTTACCCATATCTTTCATGCTAGTTGCTTCTTGAGCAGCAATCGTTTGCTCAATGATAGAATCAAGCTCTTCCTCAGTCATAGCTTCTGGTAGAAACTGAGAGATAATCTCAGCTTCGGCTTGTTCTTTACTAGCTAAATCATTACGACCAGCACCTTCAAAGGCTTTGATCGATTCTTTACGTTGTTTAATTTGCTTTTCAATGACCGCAAGAACCTGAGCGTCGTCAAGCTCTTTGCGCTCATCGACTTCGATTTGCTTAATTGCCGCTTGTAGACTACGCAAAACCGTCACTGTTGCCATATCTTTGGCACGCATAGAAGTTTTTAATGCATCAGTAATTTGGTTTTTTAAAGTAGTCATAATTCAGCAGTCAATCACAAATTAATTAGTAAAGGCGAGTAGTACGTACAGATTCGGGAGCCAATTTCTTTTGGTAGCGTTTAACTGCTGCAGCTTTTTTGCGCTTACGTTCTTGAGTTGGTTTTTCATAGAATTCGCGTTTACGAACGTCAGCTAAAACACCAGCTTTTTCGCATGAACGTTTGAAACGACGGATAGCTACGTCAACTGGTTCGCCTTCTTTCAACTTAACTTGTGGCATGTAAAATCCTCTAGATTATGGATAAGATCAGGCACACCATTGCGCCCGATCACAAGTGAAGGTCAGTATTTTACTCATTTACAACTCATATCACAAGTCTATAATAGCGATTGCAATATTTTGACTCATATAAAAGGCAGTTTTGATGATTGTTTTAGGCTTGGAAACTTCTTGTGATGAAACAGGGTTGGCACTTTATGATAGCGAACTCGGCTTACGGGGACAGGTTCTTTATAGCCAGATTAAACTTCATGCCGAATATGGTGGAGTAGTACCTGAACTTGCTTCTCGTGACCATGTTCGTAAATTAATTCCTTTAATGAATCAATTGCTTGAACAAAGTGGTGTAACAAAACAAGAGATTGATGCGGTTGCCTATACGCGTGGTCCTGGCTTAATGGGAGCATTAATGACAGGTGCACTGTTTGGCAGAACTTTAGCTTTTTCTTTAAATAAGCCTGCAATTGGTGTTCACCATATGGAAGGTCATATGTTGGCCCCATTACTTTCAAGTCAACCACCTGAATTTCCGTTTGTAGCATTGTTAGTTTCAGGTGGGCATACACAATTGATGGCAGCCCACGCTATTGGTCAATATGAACTATTGGGTGAGTCTATTGATGATGCTGCGGGCGAAGCTTTTGATAAAGTTGCCAAAATGATGAGCTTGCCATATCCAGGTGGGCCAAATATCGCAAAACTTGCATTATCTGGTGATCCATTAGCATTTGAGTTTCCAAGACCTATGCTTCATCAAGGCTTGGATTTTTCTTTTAGTGGTTTAAAAACAGCTGTTTCTGTTCAATTGAAAAAATTGAATGGCGAAAATCGTGACGCTGATATTGCTGCTTCATTCCAAGAAGCAATTGTAGATACCTTGGTAAAAAAATCAGTAAAAGCTTTAAAGCAAACTGGACTTAAACGTTTAGTGATTGCAGGTGGAGTTAGCGCAAATTTAAGACTACGCGAGCAATTAGAAACCTCTTTAGCGAAAATTAAAGCGCAAGTTTATTATGCAGAGCCTGCTTTATGTACTGATAATGGGGCAATGATTGCTTTTGCTGGTTATCAACGTTTAAAAGCAGGTCAGCATGATGGGTTGGCGGTAACGACCACACCAAGATGGCCAATGACTGAACTTACTATTCCTGAGTAAGATTACTCCTCTTCAAAGGCTTTTTGGTTTTCAATATCAATGTATTCGATATAACCACGGCCTTGAACTTCATTGCCAAAATAATGACCTGTAAATATATAGCTACTCGCATAACCTCGCCCATGACCATAGCGGAATGGGCAGTCAATTTCTGCCTGAATGTTTAAGATGATTTGCTTTGCCTCATTTCTAGCGATCCAAGAAAAATATTTTGGAAGTCGCATTTTTTGCCTACTAGGTGAAACAAAGTCATCAACTTGATGCGAAATAATATCAAAGCTTACATCTGTATAAATTTCAGCTGGCTGGTCCAGATGTCTAATATGTAGGGTATATGCAGCTGTTTGTCCTGCAATATCGGCTTTGGTAAGAAGAAGCTGAGTGGTTTCATTTAAATTGATGATTTGATAAGTGAAAAAATCAAGTGGCAGTTTATATGCATCAGGAATAAGTTTATTTGTGATGGAGTGAGGACCAACTGCTCGAGCATATTCGTAAGTACAAAGTCCTTGGGTTTCAATGCGTTCTGCTTGATAGTTTAGAAAACCTTTAAACTTTGCCAATAAGCTAAAATGATCATAGATTGGTGTTTTTATAAACCATGAAACATGTGAACTGATATCGATATCAAAGTCGAAATCAAACCCATCGTAATCTCCATTAATATGGATGTGCGGAAATTTGCCTTGAATTGAAATTTCCTGACCTAGTTCTATTAAGGTCCCATCTTTATTAATTTTTGTATCTTCGGGAATGACATAGGCTTTCAATAAGGCTTGTTCCAGAGCAGCTGTGCTTGAAAAGAATGTAGCTGTTTTTCTAGGATTTCCAGTGATGATATCATCATGGTCAAAAGCAAGTGCACCTGGTGTACCAATTAAAATCATAATATTTAAGTAACGATGCGGCTCTGGTAAAAGCGGGAAAAAGATACCGTAATGTGTCCAACTATAATATTTTTCGTCAACTCGTGGATGGATGGTATGAGTTTGAGTAAAAGGAAGAGTTGAATATTTTTTTGCTTGGTCTAAAACGCCTTGTGCAAGTAATAAACTTTTACCAAGCGCTTTACTGGCTGTAGAAATTTTTGGCAATTGTTTTTTCATATATAAACCTAAAGAAGGGCTATCTTTGTTTTAGGTTATGAAAAACAACTGCCAAAGCTAAGCGGTTTATAGGCCAAAGCTAAGGCTTTGCGGGACATTTTATTTAATTGTTAGACAAATCTTTTAAGGCGTTTAAACCAATCCAATGCTTAGAAAACTGATAAGCCGCTCGACCAGAGCGCTGCCCACGCATTTGACACCAACGTAGACTTTCTGCACGAACTTCATCATTGAAAGGCATGTTTGCTTTATCAAGATAATGCTCAACGATTTCTAAATATAGGTTTTGATCCATTGGATAAAAAGATAGCCATAGACCAAACCGATCCGACAAAGAGATCTTTTCCTCAATCGCTTCTTGTGGATGTAGTTCAGTATATTGGGGAACATCGACCTTAGTTACAGGTGTATTTTCATGCATGAATTCTGGTAACAGGTGGCGACGGTTACTGGTTGCATAAATAATAAAATTACTTGAACCTGACTGTAATGAACCATCTAATACACTTTTTAGACTACGGTAATTTTCATCTTCCGCGTTAAAAGCCAAGTCATCACAATAGACGATATATTTTTCAGGGCGATTTTGAATGAGTTTTTGAATTTTGGGTAAGTCTGATAAATCATCACGTTCAATTTCAATTAAACGTAATCCTTGAGGGGCATACTCAGTTAATAAAGCACGAACAATAGATGATTTTCCTGTACCACGTGAGCCTGTTAACAGCACATCATTCGCTGGTAGGCCATTTAAAAATTGCAAAGTATTTTGAATAATTTTTTCTTTTTGACGCTCAATGCCTTTTAAGTCATCAAGATAAATATTTTTTGGCGTATAGATGGCATTAAGTTGCTGATTTTCCCATCTAAAAGCAGGTGCAGTAAAATCTGTTTCTTGTCGAGGCTCAGGCAAGACTTGCTGTAACTGATTTAATACAAGTGATAATGTTTGAACTAAATTGTCCGGTAAATCAATGGTAGCCATGGTAAGTCAATCATGTTAAACAGTGTTTGATAGGATACTAACACCGAAATTAACAGGCTGACAAAAAACTTATTACCTATCCACTTTATCGGTTTTGCAATTGATTGAAATGTTCAGACCGAGCATAGTGTTGTGATGTCTATTCAGTAAAATCATCTGTGAAGATGAGGACGAAATATGTTTGAAAAAATACGAAGTGATATGAATCCACATCAGGCTTACCGTATCAAAAAATTACAACGTCAATTAGACATGGCTGAATCTTATGAAGAATGGAAGTCTTTTGCATTAAAATTAGATGAAGAAACGGGTGTGCAAGAGTGGAAATTTGATAATAGTTCACCTTACTTCGATGCCGAACTGATTTCTTATCGATACACTTTGCTCAAAAGATATCGTCAGCAACATCGGACATTAGACCTCATCTATTTACTTAAAGAGGGTCTAACTTACGATATTGCAAATATTGGTCATCCAATGCTTTTTGCCGCAACACATGTCGGTACAAAAAAGTTAATTGAAGACTATATCGAAGAAGTTAGCCAAAGCTTGGCTTACATCGCTTCAAGTGAATGCATTACGTTTCAAAGAAAAGAAAAAATTGAGTTTTTTGAAAACTGTGAAAAGGCATATGGACAACCTGCACTTATGTTTTCGGGTGGGGCGACTTTAGGCCTTTTTCATACAGGTGTGTGTAAAGCTTTAATTGAACAAGACTTAATGCCTAAAGTGCTCTCTGGCTCAAGTGCAGGGGCAATTATGACAGGTATGCTTGGAACCTCTGCCAGTGAAGATATTCAAAACTTATTAAATGGTGAGCAATTCTTTAGTGACGCTTTTCATTTTAGGAAATTCCGTGAACTCATTAAAGGGAATGGTGGAATTGCCGATGTTCAGTATTTAAAAAAATTCCTCATTGAGAATTTAGGCGATCTTACGTTTGAAGAGGCTTTTAAAAAATCAGGTTTAAACATTAATGTGGCTGTAGCGCCGTATGATGCAACAGAAAACCCAAGAATTATGAACGCCATTATGACACCGAATGTTTTGGTGTGGAGTGCTGTATTGGCTTCATGTGCTGTGCCAATTTTATTCCCACCAGTACGCTTAACCAGTAAACGTTATGACGGTGAACATACACCTTATATGGCAAATACAAAGTGGGTAGATGGAAGTGTAAGAAGCGATTTCCCGCAAGAAAGAATGGCGCGGCTTTATAATTTAAACTACACCATTGCGAGTCAGGTTAACCCACATATTGTTCCATTTATGCAAAATGATGCGGATCGCTTCCGTAAAGACGTTTTAAGCTGGCCTGAAAGAATTCTAAGACGCCAAGGTAAAGTGCTATCAATGGGCATTATGGACTTTACGCGTCAACGACTTGGTTCTATATCCCCAGTTAGAAGATTGTTGGATCATGGCTATGGCGTAATGGGACAGCGTTATTATGGTGATGTAAATATCATTGCTAAATATAGCCTAAGTCACTATACCTATACTTTGCAAAACCCGCGTCCGCATCTGTTTAAGCGTTTGCAAAGAGAAGGGGAACGTGCAACTTGGCCAAAAATTTCTTCAATTGAGACCCATGCTCGTATTGGTAAGACAATTCAGCATTGTTTAGAAGTTTTGCGCTTTGAAGAAAAGAAACAACAGCCTGAGTCTTATTATGCTGAAGCATGATTTTGCTTCGCATATAGAAAACTTAACATGTGTAACAAAGCCAACAAGTGCAGCGTTAGGACGGTGTTTATGGACATGTACCATAGATACCAAGAATTACTGGTTAAAATATCATTTGCCTGAAACCCATGCTCAAAATGAGCAAGATTTCATGCATGAGCAACTATTTTATAAAGAAATTCACCTTAAAAAACCTGCATGGCTTTTACCTTATAAATTGATTGAGGTCAGTTTAATTCCTCAGCTAGGCCATTCTTTGGGTAAGGTTTTAATTTTACCTGATAGTGATGTGTGGTTGGGTTCATTGACTCATGAAAGTGGTTTAACTGATGTATATCGTAAGATTTGGTTAGCAATAAATAAGCTTGCAGAGCTTCATGAACTTGGCTGGATTCATGGAGACGTTAAGGCAGAACATTTTAGAAATTTTCAGCAAAAGCCTTATTTAATTGATTTTGAGAAAACGAGATCTATCTCAAGTTGCAATACAGTCATGGATGCAACACCTCGTTATATGGCTCCTGAGCTATTTCGAGGAGGGTATAAGAGCATACAAAGCGATTTATATGCTTTTGGCATCGTTTTATATGAATGGTTGACTCAAACTCGCTTAGAAGCAAGTAGTTATCGTGATTGGGCAGTCTTACACTGTCAAAATTTAACCATTCAATTACCCACCCAGTTTTTGATTTTTTTACCCTTACTTGTAGGTTTATTACAAAAACAGCAGCAAAATCGGTTTTCAAATGCTGATGAAGCAATAAATTGCTTAAAACAGATTCAAATTGATAAAAATCATTGATCTAGTATCTGTATACAATTTACACGGTTAGTTTTTTTTAGAAAAAAAACACTTGTCACTGTCAGATCTTATCGCTAATATACACAGCCATCGGGGGCGTGGCGAAATTGGTAGACGCACTGGATTTAGGTTCCAGCGCCGCAAGGTGTAAGAGTTCGAGTCTCTTCGCCCCCACCACTTTAAGTTAATAACTTAAAGTTTGATGTAGATGTTAGGTCATCTAGATCTTGGAAGAGGATTGGTGTAATGGTAGCATGACGGTCTCCAAAACCGTTCGTCAAGGTTCGAGTCCTTGATCCTCTGCCACATTTATTTTGAATAAATGTCCCAGATGGGGGCGTGGCGAAATTGGTAGACGCACTGGATTTAGGTTCCAGCGCCGCAAGGTGTAAGAGTTCGAGTCTCTTCGCCCCCACCACTTTAAGTTAATAACTTAAAGTTTGATGTAGATGTTAGGTCATCTAGATCTTGGAAGAGGATTGGTGTAATGGTAGCATGACGGTCTCCAAAACCGTTCGTCAAGGTTCGAGTCCTTGATCCTCTGCCACATTTATTTTGAATAAATGTCCCAGATGGGGGCGTGGCGAAATTGGTAGACGCACTGGATTTAGGTTCCAGCGCCGCAAGGTGTAAGAGTTCGAGTCTCTTCGCCCCCACCATAAAAGAGCAAGATTATGATCTTGCTTTTTTTGTGATTAAATCTTGAGTGTTTAATCATGAATATAGAGGATTGGTGTAATGGTAGCATGACGGTCTCCAAAACCGTTCGTCAAGGTTCGAGTCCTTGATCCTCTGCCATCAAATAAAATAAGGCTCCTGTTTAGGAGTTTTTTATTATCTAAAGTTTTTAATTTAAATTATTTCAATTTAAAAAATAACTCTTTTTATTTTGAATCAAGCTATTTTCTAAGCAATCTTTTTTAATTTGTGTTTTCAAGAATATTTACCAAAATAAGTTATTATTTAAGCAGGGAATATATTGAATTTGCTGATATTTTTACCTAACTTATTGTTTTGTATTTATTTACTATAATTTATTGAAATTATTTATATAAAAGCCTTGAATACAAATTTATTTCCTGTATTATTCAGTTAACTAGAAAAAAGACTTGTTAGTAAATCTTCTTTTAAGTATCGTAGTTTTAGTCATAATCCTTCGTTTTTTAAGATATTAAGCTCAATTTGTTATTCTTTTTTCAAAGTTATGATAGGGTCATTATTTAATGATTCTAAAATATTAGAAATCAGTAGGATATATCATGTCTAATACAGTAAGTGGTACAGTAAAGTGGTTTAACGAAACTAAAGGTTTTGGTTTCATTCAACAAGACAACGGTCCAGATGTGTTCGCTCACTTCAAAGAAATCGCAGGTTCTGGTTTCAAAACTTTGCATGAAGGTCAACGCGTAACATTTACCGTTACTCAAGGGCAAAAAGGCCCAAATGCTGTAAATATTATTCCACAATAATATAACAGCAAGTAAAAAAAGCACTTTTTAGTGCTTTTTTTTATTTTAGCTTTTAAAGAAATTTATTCTTCTTTTAGAGCATTAAAAGCCCTCAATAGAAGGGCTTTTTATTTTCTTGTGAATATAAATCATTAGTTATTAAGCTCTTATAGTTAATAATCGAACATATTTTTAATATAAACTTTAGAATATGTGTGAAATATAAATTATTAGTAATAGAGATATGGTAGATTAAAAAATCTTTAAATAAAGAAATTTTATATTTCACGGAATTGCTAATGAACGTTCGTCTGTGTTATGCCAGTCAACGGAACGAAAAAAATGAAGACTTGTTGCAAGATTTACGTGATATTTTGACAGAAGCACGAGATTTCAATGATTTGAATCAGATCTGTGGGGTGCTCTATTATGCCGATAATGCTTTCTTTCAATGTTTGGAAGGTGAACGAGAGGTGGTTGAACGATTATTTGAAAAAATTACAAATGATGAAAGACACCACAATGTTAAATGGTTGTGTACATATTCCATTGAACAAAACTCGTTTCAACGATGGTCAATGAAATATGTACAACGTAATACAAATATCGAATCTTTCTTTCTAAAAATGGGAGAAAGTACTTTTAATCCTATTCGTCTTGATGAGCAAAACTTAAAAGCTTTCATCAATGAATTAGTTATTGCCGAACAAACTAAAATTAACACAGTTAAGAAAGTGGGTATGGTGAATCGTGGGGTGAAACCGTTTTAGCTATTTGGCTATCACGCCAATATGGATGGTCTTGAGTTTAGGTAATATTTTAGTCATGACTAAATATACAATAACTGAACTTGCGAGCATCCATATCACTTCTAAGCTTTGACTAATGACAAACATAGCCCAATAAAAAAAGCTAAATAGGGCGAGACAGAGTCTACTACCTTTAAAATACCAAGTAATAAATATTCCAAACAGTGCAGAAGAGAGAAGGAGATTAATCGTATCGTTCATTCCTATGTAATTAAAGAAAATAATCAGTAAGCATAAAGCTAACATTGATAGTAAATATACAAATATATTTTTTGCAATAAACATTTTCTATACCCTATCTGATGATTAAAAAGTATCTTTCCTCTGTTTCCAGAGGAAAGATAGTACATATTAATTTTTGAGATTCTTTTTCTATTATTAAGAGTTTTTATATTAATAAAGATGACTTTATCATTTTCTCCAGATCTCTTTATTAATATTCAGCTTTCTATTTAATAGTAAAGAGTGCTTATATGTACTGAAATTAATTATAAGAAAAAAAATCATTTGAGTTGTAAGCTTTGGCTTACATAATTGTGAGAGATTGCCTACATTTGTATAAATAATGATCAAATTTTACAAAATTAAATTTACAAAAAAATTTATTTAACAATAACTTAAGTAAATATATTGTTTAGATGAGCTTTACATAAATAACAAAAAGTAACATCAATTTTAAGAGATACTTTTCTTAAAATTTATAAATATTAATAAGAGAAAATTAATTTATTTAAAAAATTTTAACATTTGATAAAATATTGTTTTATTAAATTGTATTTCTAATAAATAAAATTTATGTGTTGAAGGATTTTTAATGTGATTAATAGTGAGGAAATTATATTTATATTTTTGTGTCATCTAGTAATGAGCTGCTTTTGAATTATGAGAAAAAACTACTGCAATATAAATAAAACTAGAATATCAGACTTATAAAATTTAAATTTTGGCCAGCATAGAACTGACTACACTGGCTTTACTGCTTTTGAATTAATTATTCTGAACGAGTAGCTAACCAAGTACTTACTTCTGGCCAGACCGTAGTGGGTGCTTGACTACCAGAAACTACGCCCATATGACCACCTGGTACCACCTTGAATGTTTTGTCTTGGCTACTAATTAAATCCATGAGTGGTTTAACAGCATCAGCTGTGACAATAATATCTGTGTTGCCACCAATAGCTAACACAGAGCATTTAATATCTTTTAGATAGGCGGTAAGTTCACCAAATTTAACTACACCTTTAGACAGTTCATTATCAATCCAGAAACGGAGAATAATATCGCGCATGACACCGCCCGGATAGGCCAGCATATTATCGATAAATGAACTTGAGGTTGCATGATCGACAATAAACTCTCGGTTATCTAGATTTTTAAAAAGTTCCCAATATGTTTTCAAATTTCCAATCGGATCCGTTAATTTAAAGCCAAGCGTGTTTTGCCAGCCATGAATATGAAATGCTTCACTTGGTACATGATGGCGAATACGAAATGGCGTATGTTTGCGAACCCATTCTGCGGGTTTGGTAAGACTACCGTATAGTTTCCCCATATAACCTGCTTTGTGTGTGTCGATAGGGGAAGCGAGAATAATTAGATTTTTAATATCTTTATCTTTAAACAATGCGGTATAGCAGAGCGAAAGCGCGCCGCCCAAACTCCAACCATGTAAAGAAAGCTGTTGCTGACCGCTGTGTAGGCGAACTTGCTTTAACATCTCTGGCATGAAAACTTTAATATAAGTACCGAAGTTATATTTTGCTTGGTGCCGAGTCGGGATGCCCCAGTCAATTAAATAGACATCAAAACCTTGCGCTAAAAAATAGCGTACAAAGCTACGCGTAGGGAACAAATCGTAAATGAGCATGTTCACTGCTAATGGAGGAACAATAACTAAAGGTACACGGTGTTTATGTGTAGATAAGCTAGTCTCATTTTTATAATGGCGTAAGGTAATGATTTCATGCTTATGAATCACATCAAATGGGGTTTTTCCTGATAAGGCAATTTGAGGGCCTCTGAAAAAGAGATCTGATGCATTGATCAGCATGTGAGGTATTTTTTGACCAGCACGTGTCTGAAGAGATTTTTTAATAGATTGTAGCTGTGGAACGTTCTGACGAACTTTAAGCAATAAACTCATTGAATATAAAACCTATAAAGATGTTGCCCAGAACAGTAAAGAGCTGGTCTTTGAAGGATATTA
Source organism: Acinetobacter sp. 1294243 (assembly GCF_000588015.1). Taxonomy (NCBI): domain Bacteria; kingdom Pseudomonadati; phylum Pseudomonadota; class Gammaproteobacteria; order Moraxellales; family Moraxellaceae; genus Acinetobacter; species Acinetobacter sp. 1294243. The sequence goes on along the minus strand of NZ_JFXG01000002.1, from coordinate 236,104 downwards.
AAGTGAATGATGCAGAAGTTCAGTGACCCAAAAGACAGGATTTTTCTTTAAATGTATCAAGTTAGAGCTTAGCTTAGCGCAATATACTGTTGCTTAAAAAAAGAGTAATAAGATTGAGGCAACCAGATGTCTTGATTTCATCACTCGAGCATTAAAACTTTTAAAAAAATTAATTCTCAAAGCAAGATAGAAATTTAGGAGAGGGTACATCATGATTTTTTACTAAATACTTAAAACAATATTTTGATTTATATAGTTATTTTTAAATAAAGATGGTTTTTGTAAAGTTTGTTTGTGTTTTTTTTAAATAATAAAAAATAAAATATAATTATTTTACAATCCATTAGGAATGTAATCAGAAAGTAGCATATATGGAATTTGTTTTTAATGGTTTTTATACACTAATTTCGGCGGTTATCGTCTTATTGTTGGGCCGCTTTCTTGTTAATCGAATTGATTTTTTAAAACGTTATAATATCCCTGAACCTGTAGCTGGTGGTTTGGTTGCTGCTGTAGTTTCTTTACTTGTCCACACTTTGTGGGGGTATAGCATTGTTTTTAGTAGCGAATTACAAACCAGCTTTATGCTCGTGTTCTTTGCTTCAATTGGTTTAAGTGCCAATTTTATGAAGCTTAAAGAAGGTGGTACTGCTTTAGTCATCTTCTTAATTTGTGTTGCATCATTCATTGTTGTGCAAAATGCTGTTGGTATGAGCCTTGCGACATTATTGGGTCTTGACCCACTTATTGGTTTGATTGCAGGTTCAATTACCTTAACAGGTGGTCATGGTACAGCTGGCGCATGGGGTGAAATTTTAGAAACCCAGCATGGTATTCAGGGTGCTTTAGCATTAGGTATGGCGAGTGCGACCTTTGGCTTGATTATTGGTGGTGTGATTGGTGGGCCGTTAGCGAAATTACTCATTAATCGTTACAGTCTTGCTCAACCAAAAACCAATGCTGAAATCCAAAATCGCGACACACATCTTGAACAAAATTCAGATGACCTTGCTCCGTTTGAAAACCCGCATCAAGTCCGTTTAATTACTGCCGATAATGCAATTACTACACTGGGTATGTTTGCAGCATGTTTAGCGTTTGCTGAATTTATGACTGGCTTTAGTAAGGGAACGTGGTTTGAGTTACCAACTTTCGTTTGGGCACTCGGTGGCGGTGTAATCTTAAGAAATATTTTAGAAAGCGTGTTGAAAATTGATATTTTCGACCGCGCGATTGATGTATTTGGTAACGCGTCTTTGTCGCTTTATTTAGCAATGGCATTGCTTTCATTAAAGCTTTGGCAACTTGCCGACTTAGCTGGTCCGCTTGTAGTTATTTTAGGTGCGCAAACCATTACGATGGCTTTATATGCGGCATTTGTGACGTTCCGCGTCATGGGCAAAAACTACGATGCAGCAGTATTAGCAGCAGGTCATTGTGGTTTCGGTATGGGTGCAACACCAACAGCCGTGGCAAATATGCAAGCCATTACTAATATGTATGGTCCATCGCATAAGGCTTTCTTGATTGTTCCGCTTTGTGGCGCATTCTTTGTCGACTTAATTAATGCGACAGTCATTCAGCTCATGCTGAAATTTATTGCCTAATATAAAAAAAGCCCGTTAGGGCTTTTTTTATGGGTGTTTGTCCATGAGTATTTGATTTCTATTTATAGGCTCAATTTTTATTTTCGGATGACTTAAATCATTTAATTTTTAGGATGCTTTTTCTCAAAACTAATAATCGCCCTTAAACCTCGTTTCACATAGAATAAATTGCAGATAAATAAAATGAGAAATGTATGAGCTCAGAAGCACATTCAATTAGCTTGGTTGCCCCTGTGGTTTTATTGGCGGCTGCTGTCATTGCAGTTCCTATTTTTAAACGTATTGGTTTAGGTTCAGTACTTGGTTATTTAATTGCGGGTCTAATTATTGGCCCATTCGGTTTTGCTTTTTTTCAAGATTCCACCGCAATTTTGCATATTGCCGAGTTGGGAATTGTGATGTACCTCTTTGTGATTGGTTTGGAAATGCAACCCTCACATTTGTGGAGTCTTAGGCGCGAAATTTTTGGCCTTGGTACGCTACAGATTATTATTTGCGCGCTGGCTTTGACTGGCGTTGGGCTGTTATTTGGCTTTACATGGCAAGTTGCTTTTATTGGTGCGGCAGGGTTCGTCTTAACCTCGACTGCGATTGTGATGCAGTTATTGGGTGATCGGGGGGATTTGACTCAACCCCGAGGACAAAAGATTGTAGCCATCTTACTATTTGAAGATTTACTCATTGTGCCATTGCTGGCTATTGTTGCTTTTATGGCACCGAATCATGTGGTCGAAAGCACATCGGTACGATTAGAAAATATAGGAATTGGTTTACTCGCAATTGCAGGGCTTATTGCGGCAGGGTATTGGTTACTTAACCCATTATTTAGACTATTGGCCGCTGCTAAAGCCCGAGAAGTCATGACTGCGGCGGCTTTATTGGTGGTGTTGGGTGCAGCGTTACTGATGCAAGTCAGCGGTTTGACTATGGCGATGGGTGCTTTTTTGGCGGGGGTACTTTTATCTGAATCGACCTTTAGACATCAAATTGAAGCGGATATTGAACCATTCCGAGGAATATTACTGGGCCTGTTTTTCCTTGGGGTCGGTATGTCATTGGACTTATCGGTAGTTGCTCAAAACTGGCAACTTATTGTGAGTGGTGTAATTGCCCTAATGCTTGTCAAAGCGCTCATGATTTATATGGTCGCCCGAGTAACGAAAAGCTCTCATACTGAAGCGTTAGACCGCGCTTTACTTATGGCTCAAGGTGGAGAGTTTGCCTTTGTACTTTTCTCGGCTGCGCTAAGTGCACAAGTTATTGATAGTATCGTTAAATCTAACTTAACCGCCATTGTTGTGCTTTCAATGGTGTTGACCCCAATAGTCGGTATTATTTTCAAACGTTTTACTCAAGCAAAAACGAAGGTTTCATTAGAAAACATCGACATTGCTGACGGGCTAAGCGGTAGTGTTTTAATGATTGGTTTTGGGCGCTTTGGACAGGTTACTAGTCAATTATTATTAGCAAGAGGTGTCGATGTCACCATTATTGATAATAATACCGACATGATTAGAAACGCCGAAAAGTTTGGTTTTAAAATTTATTATGGCGATGGTTGCCGTCTAGATATTCTGCATGCGTCTGGCGCCGCAACAGCACAAGCGATTGTGGTGTGTGTAGATAGCAAGGAAACGACCAATAGAATTGTAGAACTCGTGACCCATGAATTTCCTTTGGCAAAATTATTAGTCCGTTCATATGACCGTGAGCATTCACTGCATTTAGTTAAACAAAAAGTGGACTTTATGATTCGTGAAACGTTTGAATCTGCAGTTAAGTTTGGCGGTGTGATTTTGCAAGAACTGGGTGTAGATGAAGACGAAGTAGAAAGAATTACCGAGGAAATTCGAGATCTCGATAATGAGCGTTTTGAAACTGAAATCGCTGCAGATGACGTCAATGCGGGAGCAGGTATGCAATATACACATACTCATCATCCAAGACCAACTGCGCCATTGATTCGACCAAAACAAGAAGGGCGGATTTTAAATAAAGAAGATACTTCAGAGAATGAGGGTGTGGATTAGTCATAAAGCTCAGTAAGAGTTTTTTAGAAAAGCTTTTACTGAGCATTTTTATTGGTGGAAGTACCTAAGTGCCCAAAATATTAGTTGAAACGGCTGCATTTAATTCATCTGGCTGAAGGTCAATAAACTCTTTCGTTGGGTGGCAGCTGCCTGCGTTATTAATCCACACATTTACTTGTCCAAAATGCTGAATTGCTCCCTCCCATAAGGCTTGTAAATCTGCAATTTGTGTCACATCACAGCATGAACCAATAAATTTTTCTTTACTAAAATGATTTTCTAGGTGAGTGAGAGCATGCTTAAGATGCTCCGCGTTTCGTCCAGCGATGACAACTGAACATCCCAGATCTAAAAAAGCGTGGGCGAGTGCTAAACCTATACCTTTTGTGCTTCCAGTGATGACTACGCAGCCAACTTCACGACTAGATAAACTCATTGAAATCTCTAAATTTTTTTAAAATTAACGCTATTGAGCAGCTTTATGAAAATGAGTTGTTTGCTCTTTTAATAAAAGCAAATAGATAATTGATAAACTTATCATCGAAATATTCATTACGATAGGGTTATAAGGCGAGATAAGTGTAGAAGGTTTTAAAAAACCAATTAAGAATAGTAAACCGAATAAACCTAAAATACTTAAATAGTGAATATATTTATGAGTATAAAAAAGAAACAATAAACCAAAAATAATTTCAGCTATACCGCTCGCGCGCCCTGCAAGTTTTGCATACTCAAAAGAAAGTCCGATGGTTTGCCATACAAATATTTCATCAGAGTTAATAAAAATTAGTTTAGGAACCAGTCCTTGATAAAACCACAAGAAAGCGAGCATAAAGCTTATAAATTTTAATGCTTTAGCATTATCCATTAAGATTCTCTAAAAGATTGAAATTTCAATTTTGATCATTGCGATTATTATGTTTTGATTTAATTTATTCTTCAATAGCTAATAAGACTAGCTAGTTTTTTTAATCATTTCTTATGGTTGTTTTTTAACATTAATGTAGGGATATGATAGGAAAATTTTATATTAAAACATAGGAGAAATACTCCTATGTTTTTAATTTTATGGTTCACTAACTAATCTTGATATATTTTTTAAAAGTATATTTCTTAGAAATTGTTTATAGCATTCATCTGTATTTTTGTTTGAATGTTGAACTAAATAACCGTTGAGCTGTGTAATTATAATTATGGCTCTTTCTTTGTATTCTTCTGATGAGATTTTATTATGAATAGGGAGTATAATTTTATATATAAGTTCAAAATTATACTTTTGTATCATTGATAAAGAATCATATACATAGGGTAAGTGATCTGAAATAGAAAATACCTCTTTAAATGTATGCGTAATGACCGGTTGTTCTATTTCATATATTATATTGGTGATAATATTCATAAACCGATGCAAGGGTGGCTCATTTACATTTAAGTTGATTAAAATTTCTATACGCTGTATATAGTCGAAAATTAATTTATCGAGTAAAGCTTTTAATAAACTATCTTTATTTTGGAAATAATGCTGTAAGGTACTTAAACTAATATTCGATTGAGCTGCAACTCCTCGCATACTAAAACCAGAATAACCTTTGGTAAGAAAAACTATCTCAGCATTTTTTAAGATTTGCTTTACTCTTTCTTGTCCTTTTAGTGTGGTAAAGGACTTCTTTATTTGCATAGTATCAAAGGTATCAATTTTGATCATTATCCAGCCTGTAAGTACTATTTAAAAAAAGGCATTCTAAACCATGAAATTAGAAAAATATAAATAAAATATTTAAATTCTATTAAACTAATTATGGGTCATGTGACCTATAATTTTTTAATATCGGTCATATGACCTAATCTAAAATTAAAAAATAGGTCGTGTGACTTATTTTTGTCTCTTAAGTAATAGTTAAAATAGGTCGTGTGACCTGTTTAAATAATAATGAGTTTCTTATGATTTTATTGAATCTATAAATTATTGTATTTGAATAAATATTGACTAATTTTTATTTGATAGATGATATTTATTTTCTCTATTTCTTGGACTTTTTTTTAAAGTAGGGGTGGGTATTTAGTTAGGTGTTTTTTTAACTGTTAAAGAAAGAATTTTAAATAAGTAAACATAGTCTTTTTGTAATGTGTGTATACAAGTTAAATAATTGTTATTAAATTGTGAAAAGAATCACACAATAGTAAAAGGTAGTTTGTTTTATATATAAAACAAAGTGGACATATTTTATTTATTGAGTTTGATTCATTTTGTTCTACAAAACTAATCATTATATATGTAGGTTATGAATATGAAAAACATTCAGAAATCACTTCTTGCAGCATTAATAGTTGCTGGTTATGCGGTAAATACTCAAGCGGCTGTTACTGGACAGGTTGACGTTAAATTAAATATCTCAACAGGCTGTACTGTAGGTGGTAGTCAAACTGAAGGGAATATGAACAAGTTTGGTACTTTAGATTTTGGTAAAACTTCTGGTACTTGGAACAACGTATTAACAGCTGAAGTCGCTTCAGCAGCAACAGGCGGTAATATTTCTGTGACTTGTGACGGTACGGATCCTGTTGATTTTACAGTTGCAATTGATGGTGGTGAACGTACAGACCGTACTTTAAAAAATACTGCTTCTGCTGATGTAGTTGCATATAACGTTTACCGCGATGCTGCTCGTACAAACCTTTATGTTGTAACCCAGCCACAACAGTTCACTACAGTTAGTGGCCAAGCTACAGCGGTACCAATTTTCGGTGCAATTGCTCCAAACACTGGCACAGCAAAAGCCCAAGGTGATTATAAAGATACTCTATTAGTTACTGTAAATTTCTAAATATAAAAAGAAATAATTGATTGAGTGGCAGGTTTACTTAAAAGCGAGTGAACCTGTTTTAAATGGAGGGGAGATGATATTTAATCGCGGTTCTATATTTATAATTTCTTATTTTTTAATTTCTTCATTAAATGCGGGTGAAATTGGAGCTAAGTTAACAAATCAAATTGAATTATTACCTTCTTGTTCTATTAATAATAAAGTTGTTGAAAATAATGCGACAAATTTAAATTTCGGAACTGTTGATTTTGGTGAAACCTCAACTGGTTTTAATGGGGTGATCGACGCAAGTTTGATGAATAATGGAAACTCTGGTTTACAGATACAGTGTGCTGGTATTTCTACTGTAAAAATAATATTTGGTTCTGGAAATAATGATAGTAAAGTTCCTGCGTCTTTTTCACAAAATTATTATCATGCATTAAGTAATGGTAGAGATTTTGTTGCTTATAACTTGCTCTATGGTTTAGATAAACAAGTGATTAGAGCGAATGATGCTTTTATTCTTAATGATATGAATACTAAAAAGAATATCGATATTTTTGGTCAAGCCATACACGATGGTGGTCGTATATCTAAGGGTGAGTATAGAGATATAGTACTAATTACAATTGAGTTTTAAGAAAATGAAATATTTTTATTTTAAAGCAATATTATTGCTATCTGTAAGTCCATTTGTATATGCGGTAGATCCTCAATTAAATTCTAGTTTTAAAGTTCAGGCTAAAATTGAAAATGGATGCTCAATAGATAATATCGAACAGAAAATGGATTTTGGTAAATATTCAGCTTTATCAAAAGATAAAGTCGTTTCTAATATTATAAATAGCAAAGAATCTTGGAATATTCGTTGTACTGAAAGCTTGCCTGTTAGTATTTCTATAGATGGTGGTGAAAATCTACAGAATAATATAAGACGTATGAAAAATGGTTCATCTTCGAATTATTTGCCTTATAAGTTATATAACTCTAGCAGTTTGTCTACTGAATATGTTGTCGGTAATAAATATTTATTACCTGCCACAACACCTACAAACCGTCTGGCAAATTTTGAAATATATGGTGTCGTTGATTTAGAAAATAATAATGAACCACATACTGCTGGAATTTATAAAGATACTGTTTCAATAATGATTACATGGTGATTTGTATGAACAATTCTGCATTTATTAAAAATGGCATTTTAAAATCTTTTTTATTTGCAAGTACATTATCACTTGTTACACCTGTGATGGCGCAAGCAACTTTTTTAATTTGGCCTATTTATCCAAAAATTGAAGCCAATGAAAAAGCAACAGCGGTTTGGCTTCAAAATACCGGTAAGACCGATGCGATGGTGCAAATTCGGGTGTTTAAATGGAATCAAGATGGCTTAAAAGATAACTATAATGAGCAATCCGAAATTATACCAAGCCCGCCTGTAGCTAAAATTAAAGCAGGTGAGAAGCATATGCTTCGTTTAACCAAAAGCGCCAATTTGCCAGATGGCAAAGAACAGTCATATCGGTTGATTGTAGATGAGTTACCGATTCGCCTTTCCGATGGAAACGAGCAAGACGCTTCTAAAGTGAGTTTCCAAATGCGTTACTCAATTCCGTTATTTGCCTATGGAAAAGGTATTGGTAGTGGTTTAACTGAAGAGAGCCAAAAAGCGAATGCAAAAAATCCTTTAGCCAAACCCGTTTTACAGTGGTCCGTCCGCAACAATGACAAAGGCCAGTCTGAGCTATATTTAAAAAATAATGGACAGAAATTTGCGCGTCTTTCGGCACTTAAAACTTCAAAAACTGGCAATGATATTTCTTTAGGGAAAGCTGCTTTTGGCTATGTTTTATCGAATAGTACCGTGAAGTTTGCTATTGATAAGTCGACTGCAAATGAATTGTTAAAAACTTCTAAAATTTATGGTGTTGATAGCTCTGGCATAAAACAAGAGTTGATCGAAATCACAAAAATGGAGGATCCAACATGATCCTTCGGCATAATAATTTATGCAAAAGTATTTTACTAATTTTGTTGTCGGGTGGATGCTTAAATATTCCAAATATTGCTGTTGCTGGCGATTTGCCTCCACCACCAAAAGATATTAACGAAATTAATCAATTGTTTAAGCTATATCTAGACTTGGTTGTAAACCAATATTCAGTTCAGCAGGTTGTGCCTGTCATCGTTAAAAATGATGAGTACTTCATACAAAAAAACAAGCTGATCGATGAGTTAGAAATTCAAATTCCTCAGGAGCTACTGACAAACAACGAGACCGCTTTAACCAATCAAGATATCTTAACTTTGGGGTTTAGTGGTGATGCAAGTGACTGGATATCTTTAGATAAGTTGAAAGATGTAAGCTATGAATATCAATCATCAAACCAATATTTTAAGCTTAACTTTCCACCTGCTTGGATGCCGACTCAAGTTTTAGGTAAAGACTCATGGTATAAGCCTGTCGTTGCTCAGTCTGGTATAGGGCTGCTCAATAACTATGATTTTTATACTTATAGACCCTATCAAGGTGGTTCAACCAGTAGTTTATTTACTGAGCAGCGTTTTTTCTCTCCGTTAGGGGTTATTAAAAACTCTGGTGTCTATGTCAAAAATCAATATAAAAATGAAGGTAACTCCGAGTCTTTAGACAATGATGGCTATCGTCGTTATGACACATCTTGGCAATTTGATAACCAAAATAACGCTACATCTTTTGTACTAGGTGACATTATTACCGGTAGTAAAACGACTTGGGGAAGCTCTGTCCGTCTAGGTGGTTTTCAGGTACAGAGAAATTATTCAACTCGACCCGATTTAATTACCTATCCATTGCCACAGTTTATTGGGCAAGCCGCGTTGCCAAGTACAGTCGATTTAATTATTAATGGTCAAAAGACCAGTTCAACAGAGGTACAGTCTGGGCCGTTTATTTTAAACAATGTTCCTTTTATTAATGGTAAAGGGGAAGCTGTTGTGGTCACGACCGATGCAGTCGGGCGTCAGGTTACAACAGCGGTCCCATTTTATATTTCTAATACTTTGCTCAAGCCCGGCTTATTTGATTACTCATTGTCTTTAGGGAAAATCCGTGAAGACTACGGACTTAAGAACTTTTCTTATGGAAAATTTGCAAGTGCAGCCGATGCCCGTTATGGGGTCAATGACTGGTTTACCGTAGAAGGTCGTACAGAACTTTCTTCAGACTTACAGTTATTGGGTGCAGGGTCTGTACTCAAGCTTGCAAACTTAGGTGTGCTGAGTGCTTCTTTTAGTCAAAGTAAGGCCGATAAGTCTATGTCTGAAGATCGAGCTAAAGATTTAGAGGGTAATCAATATACGGTCGGGTACAGCTATAACCGTAATCGGTTTGGTTTTAGTATTAACCATAACCAGCGCGATGATGAATATACCGATCTTTCACGGCTGCAATATAGCAATTTAATTTCGGTCAATAGCAATAAAAGCTTAACGGCCAATACTTACTTTGCGACCAAAAACTCAGGCACATTTGGCGTCGGTTATATTAATACTAAGGCGAATGACTTTAAAAACCGCTTCTTAAACTTGTCATGGGCACCTGTTTTACCGACTTATATGAATGGTGTGACCGTTTCCTTAAGTGCCAACCGTGACTTTATCGAAAAAGAGTGGAGTGCTGCATTTCAGCTTTCGATACCACTGTTCCAACGAAACGCGACTGTGAACTCGGGTTATGCATTTAATAAAGAGGGCGATACGGGTTATGTTAATTTCAACCGTTCTGTGCCGTCTGAGGGCGGTGTGGGTGTCGACTTGACCCGACGCTTTAATGAAAATAGTGAAGATTTAAATCAGGCACGTGTCAATTACCGCAATGGTTATATCAATACCGACTTTGGTATGTCTGGAAACCATGACTATAACTATTGGTTTGGTCTATCTGGTTCACTTATTTATATGGGGGGTGAGATATTTGCTTCAAACCGTTTAGGCGATTCTTTTGCATTGGTCGATACCAACCAAGTACCAGATGTTTTGGTTAGATACGAAAACAGTTTAATTGGTCGTAGTAATAAAAAAGGCCATATTTTTGTGCCATCGGTGACGCCTTATTATTCGGGTAAATACAGCGTCGACCCAATCGATTTACCTTCAAACTTTACAATCACGCAAGTTGAACAACGTATTGCTGCTAAACGCGGCTCGGGGGTTGTGATTAAGTTCCCAGTTCATCAGTCTATTGCTGCCAACGTTTATTTAACTCAAGCAGACGGAAAACCTATGCCTGTTGGTTCAGTCGTGCATAGAGCTGACCAAGAGTCGTCTTATGTGGGAATGGATGGAATTGTCTATTTAGAAAATTTAAAAGCGAACAATACCGTAACTGTTCAACGTTCAGATCAGAGCGTATGTAAGGCAGATTTTTCTGTAGATGTAGAACAAGCCAAGCAACAAATTGTGGTGGTTAAGCCTGTTACGTGTCATGAGGTATCTTTACCATGAAAATAAAAACAAAAAAATTACTCAGCCATTTATGTATGTTTTCTGGACTGATGTTGGCTGGAAATTTGGCTCATGCTGCATGTAGTGTGAGTGCTTCCGGTTCATCTACTATTTCGGTTCCGTCTATTTACCTAATGGAAAACGGTGAGAATTCTTCACAATTTAATTCGGGTTTGTCATGTACGGGTTTTAGTCTGGCTTTAGCAAACATGACATATCTAAAATATCGAGTTGAACAAATGTCGAATTCGTTTACCAATGCTCAAACCGGAGAAAAGCTCAATGCTGTTATTTTAGATAGTAACAATGAAATCATTAGTTTAGGCCAAGAAAAAGACATGAGTAGCTTTACACTGGTCAATCTTTTTAGCGGGCCAGATGGTAATTTGCCTTTTTATATACGCCTTCCGGCTGGGCAAAGCGTATCACCTGGTGTTTATCAGGCTGATTCACCGTTAAAAGTAAAATGGTTCTATTCGGTACCAGGGGTTGCTATTGCCGGAATCGGTATATTCTTTGAAAGCCCAGGGTTTAAACGCGGGGTATTGGGTATCGGTTTTAACTGGGGAACTGGAACAGACTCGCTTGGTTCACTGTCAATTACTGTACTTCCGGACTGTCGAATTTTAGCTCAAGACGTAAACTTTGGTACAGCAGCGTTTGCGTCCAAGCTTGAACCTGTTCAGTCATCTATGGGAATACGATGTTCTGTGAATACGCCGTATTATGTCAGTTTAAACAATGGACTTTCCCCGCAAAATGGCGACCAACGAGCTATGAAGTCGCAAACGGGTAATACATTTTTAAAATACGATATTTTCAAGAACTCATCGAATGATCGATGGGGAAGCGGTAACGAGCGTTGGTCGAGTTTAAATGCAACGATTAACCCAGGCGTACATAATGGAGTAACTCAGCAGAATTATGTGTTTACTACAAAAATTGTGGATGAAAACGCAGACACGGTACCAGCGGGAACTTATCAAGATACGGTCACGGTACAAGTCGAGTTTTAAAAGCTGTTTTATATAGAAGATAAAAGCTCAGTTAATGGGCTTTTTGTCTTGAAAAATAGCTTACAATCAAATAATTATTTTAGGATTTAATTTTAGATTGATAAGGATCACCTATGTTAGTTATGTCTGATAAGCAGCAGCCTAAACATGTACTGACTAACATAGATTCATACATTCCTTTTTCTATTGAGTTCTCTGATAGTGGATTAGCTGATCTATACTGGCGATGTGGAAATGGAAAAACTTGTTTATTTGAACTAGGTTTAAGTAACACTGGCGAAGTAATTAATATTACTCTTGTATCAATAAATTCTAGTAACATTTTGAAAAACAATAATAAATATAAAATTCCATTTCCTGTGGAAAATTTCCTACCTAAATTTGATGTTTCAGAGTGGAATATATCTGAGGATTATTCAAGTATATTTAGAGATGATTTTAATTATGAACTACAATTAATTGTAGGTTTAGATTACTTAGTTTTAACTTATTTAAATATTGAAAAATCAGTATATTACTTTAAAAATGAAGAATTATATTTTGGTTTTAACTCTAATAAGGAACTTTCATCAATACATTTAACTAATATTACAGCGGAAGAAGTAGAAATCATAAAAAGAAATTTCTCAGTTTAATACAAACTAATTTGAGATATTCACAACATATAACTACTCAAGCTCTAATTGGTCATCATCTTTCGTAATTTTAATTTTTAACTTTTTATATTTTCGCTTATTTGGATCTAGGGCTGAATTCATCACTTCATCTGCAAAAGGCGGGCACTGCATCAATTTTGCATAAGCCCTATAGCCGATGCGTATTCGAGTAGGCGGGCAATCGGTTCTTTTTGAGTAGTATTCAATGAGTGAGTTCAGTTCTTGTAATAAAGTTTGCTGTTCCATCATACATACTTAACAATTAGATGACTTAAGCATAATAGACTTACTCGTTTAGCGGAATATGCCTTTAAAATGTACAGCTATATAAATTGTGATGTAGTTCTCTAAAACACATATTTTATGTATGAAGTTTGTTTAGGAGAGATTTTGGATGTTTTTTTAATCGAAATGTCATAAAGAAAGGCTAATTTAGACTCATAACAAAAATGATGAAGATTGTTGCGAACAATAAAATCAAAAGCAATTTTCACAGACGTGGTCGTGAGGTAATTAGGGCTAATTCGAAAGAGTTGGCTTTTTTGTTTTAGTGCATTTGCTTAGATCAAGATGTCCTTTATTAACATTCAATTGCAAATTATCAAGTTCTAATATGGAACTTCTTTTTTTAAGTAGATAAAAATAAAGGATCTTAAAAATGTTAATCTCAAGCGATAGATTACCAAAGAGTTTTAAAGCCAAAGCCAATCAAAAGGTTGCCAAACTTTCAGGCTCATTGTTGGGAGCTGTTACACCAGAGCGACAAGCAACATTGCCAAAAGAGTTTGAACTCAGTCCTCATACGCTTTATAAGCGCTTTGGTAGTACACATTACGGGGTCATGATTCCTGACTTACCTGAACCCTTTCGATATTTATCTTGGGCTTCGGTATTAGGTTATCTTGGATTTACGATTACAGATACCAACTATCAAATGTCTAAAGATGGAAAAGGGGATACAGCTTCTTTGGTACATGGAACAGCATTATCGACAACGCCTGAGGCCTACAGAACATTTTCAATCAAAAATGATATCAAGTTTAACCAAACCCCTTTTGGGATTAATTTTGACAATCAAAGTGTCATGCATGAGGATGGTGATGGATTTATATTAATTACTAAAAGAGAAGATTTAGAACTAGAACTTCATTTAAAGCCTACCAAAGCTATTTCATGGTTTGCCTATAGTGCTTTTTATAAGCATTTTAGTGTCTTGATGCATTATGACGGCTACATTAAACAAAAAGGCAATAGTGAGAGTATTAACGGGCTTTGTACGCTTGAGTCTTGGAAAGCTGTAGCGACCTCAATGCTCAAAAACAAATGGTTAGTTGAGAATATTCAACTTCCTGTAAAAGTCTTTAGCTATCAAGTTATTAATATTGACCATGAACAGCAGTTATTACTGGCTTTTATTTGCTATGAAGACCAACCCATTTTGACTTCTGTTTACTATCGTCATATTGATGGAACATCAATTCAATACAACGGTGATATACTTTTTGAAGTAACCAGTCTTCAAGAAGAACCACAGATTACACCTGATGGTTTTCCAATGAATTTACCAAATACTTTTCGCTGGGCTGCTTATCACAACAATCAAAAGGTTTTAGATATTTCAGCACAAGTAGACACTCCATATTGTTTTGGATTGGCTGCTGGTTTCGTTTCTTCGTATGCATGGCAAGGCGAATTCTATGATCAGCCATTAGTAGGAAGGGGCTATCTGGAATATATTGACCGAAGATAAAATCGTTTTAAAACTTAGTTGTTTATCTACAGCTTTAAGCGAACTAGAAAATATCTGTTTTATAAACTCAATTTAACAATAGATTTTAATTATTTATCCTTACTTTTTAATGATCTATTTTAAAACAGATGTCATTTTGTGTGCTTGACTGAAATAGGGTTGGGCACTATCCTTTGCCTGCTGGCCTACATTGCCAGTCGGTTTTAGCAGACCGTCTACAAAAGGCGCACAACAATGCTGTTTTGGTTTTTGTGCGTTCTCTTAAGTCACGCCTTTATGGTGAGGCTAGGAGGGACACCTTCGGGTGTGCTGGTTTCCTTTTGTACCAGTCTGCTAACCCTTCTAGTCTTGCCACCATTATTTAGCAGTAATTGGTAAGACTCTTCTAAATCAAAAGGAGTCCGCCGTTATGCGTACTATTTCTTCTCTCTCGTTGGCAACCTTTGCCAAATTCTTTCTATCCATACCGCTTAAACAGTCTTTAAAACGATTTAACCGACTTTAGGTTTCTATACCTTAAGAATCGTTACGACTAAAACATAGCAACAATAAACCAGAGATAGGTGAGCACACCATTATTGTGCGGTTTTTGCATGCCTGTATTTAGCACTCATTTTAAGAGTGACGGCATTTCTATCTCTTCTATTTACAACAAAAAATTATTTTAAGCAGTAAACATGAAAAATTTAGAAGTTTCATTTAGAGCGACGCGAACGCTTAACACAGCAGCAGATTTATTTAAACAATACGGCTTCAACAAGGTCGGGGTGGACCGAATTGTTAGTGAGACTAAAATTTCTAAAGCTACTTTTTACAACTACTTTCACTCCAAAGAAAGATTAATTGAAATGTGTTTGTTGGTTCAAAAAGAACACTTAAAAGAAAAAGTGAGAGCGATAAGTGAATCTTGTCAATATCCAGATTTGTCTCTTACGCTTAGACAAATTTACCTTTTACATGCGGACTTAAAAGGGGCGTATTACCTGTTGTTTAAAGCGATTTTTGAAATTAAACAGCTTTATCCAAATGCATATCAAACCGCAATTCGCTATAGGCGATGGCTTAAAAATGAAATTTTCTGGGTTCTGCGAGAATCTAAAAAAAGGGCTACGTATGAAGAGTCGGATATTTTTGTATTTATGATTGATGGTGCGATTTTTGGACTTTTAGGTTCACGCCAAAATGAAGAGCCTGATCAGTTGCTAGATTACTTTTTAAAGGTAAATGCTTAAATCGAACCTTTTACATTCAAAAGCTGAAATAGCAAATTAAAGAACAGAAAGAAAAAAGTGAGGCTGCTAGAGCCTCACTGTATATAGGTGTTTATTTGCCTTTTTTAGTTTTTAAATACTCTGCATAAGCTTCATCTGCAAAGCGTCTTAGAGAATCACCAATTGCAGCATATTGGTATTCATTCAGGTTAGCTAAAGATGCACGAGCAGAAGGGTGCTGCACACCGAAGCCAGAACCCGGCAATAAAACCACACCTGTTTCATCTGCTACTCTAAATAATAGCTCGGTCGGATTTTTATTTTTCATAACCCAATCTGCAAACTCATCTCCATAGAGAGTCCGTGATGTGTTTTCAAGGTTGACTAGGGTGTAGTAGTCCACAGCATTTGGATCTGTTGGAACCTCGACGCCAAGCTGTCTATAAAGTGCTGCATCGCGTTCACGAACAACAGATTTAACTGCTTTTTTATAGCTTTGGCGTGAGTCCATCATATTAAATAGTGCAAATAAAACCATTTGAACTTGTTGTGGGGTAGACAGACCAGCGGTATGGTTCAAAGCAACATTTCGGCTATCGGCAACTAAACGGTCAATAAACTTAATGCTTGCTGGGTCGGTAGTTAAAGATGAATAGCGCTCTTCAAGCTCTTTCTTCTCTTTTTTCGATAAGTTTGCAATTTGTTTATCAAGCACATTGTTATTTGAAAGTGCAATGACACCAAGTCGCCAACCAGTCGCACCAAAGTATTTAGAGAATGAATAAACCAAAATTGTATTGTCAGGACAAATCGCAAATAGTGATTTGAAGTTATCTGCAAACGTACCGTAAACGTCATCGGTCAAAATAATCAGATCAGGGCGCTTTTTGACGATATCGGCCAAAATCGCAAGTCCTTCATCACTCATTTTCACCGATGGTGGGTTACTTGGGTTGACTAAAAAGAATGCTTTAATAGACGGATCTTCTAACTTTCTAAGCTCCGACTCTGGATATTGCCAACCGAGTTTAGGGTCGGCTTCAATCAATACTTCTTCAAGCTGGTAGTCATTGAGTTTTGGAATCTCAAGATATGGTGTAAAAATAGGGCTACCAATGGCAATACGGTCGCCATTTTTGATAATTTTATTTTCTTTTAATGAGTTAAAAATATAGGCCATTGCGGCTGTTCCGCCTTCGACCGCAAACAAATCTAAGTCTCTTTTTTGCATGCCTTGTACGCCCATTTCTCTTAAGACGTACTCTTTAATAATTGTTTCACTCACTCGAAGCATTCGGTCTGGTACTGGATAGTTACAGCCTAAAATCCCTTCAACCATTTCAAGTAAAAAAAGATCTGGGTCTAAACCTAACTGGTCGCGCACATAAGACACGGCTTTGCCTAAAAAGACTACACCGGGTTTGTCACGGTTTTCCAAAATGAAGTTATCAAAACGTGACTGGAGTCCAACGGGGCGCGGGAAGCCACCTAAACCTTCCGGCATATAGGAAAATGAAAATTCGGATTCGGTCGCAGAAAACAAACCCAGTTGAAAGAATGCTCTACGTGGGATGGTAGCAAGAAAGTTTGGATTACCACGCCCAGCATTTAGCATCATTCGGTCAGTTCTGCTTTGAGCTAATTCTATTAAATTATCTTTTAGTTCAAATGGGCTGAGTTTTGCGTATTTAGAATAATCGACTTTCCCCATGGGACGTCTCCTTAATTATAGTGAGATGAATAAAATTTCTAATTCAATGTATAAAATCAGGCCAAGCCTACGATCAGTGGTCCGAGTAAGGTTAAGAACACATTTGCTAGGGCATAGGTAATTGCAAATGGAACGGTCGGAATCGAGTTTCCTGCTTTGTCTAAAATTGCACCAAATGCAGGGTTTGCACTGCGTGACCCAGATAGTGCCCCTGCCATTACTGCAACGTTGTCATAACGCAGAACATAACGAGCAAAGAGCATGGAAAGTAGGAGAGGAACCAGTGTTACCACAACTCCAATCATAAAGAGTGAAAGACCACTTTCTTTAATGGTTTGAATAGCTTGTAAACCTGATTGTAAGCCGACGGCAGCAACGAAGCCTGCAAGACCCAAATCTTTAAGAAGCTGTGAAGCCGCTAAAGGCATATTGCCATGCACTTGATTTCGACTTCGAATCCAACCAAACAGAAGACCTGATAGTAAAGCTCCGCCACCCGCACCAAGAGTTAAAGGCACATCACCTAAACGAATCACAAAAAGACCAATCACCAAACCAACCACAAGGCCTGCACCATGGAAAATCCAGTCCGTTTTTAAGCTTTCAGGTAGGGCTTTACCTGCTTCTTTCACCAAGCGGTCGAGGTCGCTTTTTGTTCCGTATACGGTGACCACATCGCCTTGTCGTAAAACAGTGTCATCACTTAAAGGTTGTGGCTCATCCTTACGCTTAATCGCAAGTACATAAATACCGTGCTTTAAATACGCAGGCGTATTGGCCTTAATGTCTCCTAAGGTGCGGTTGAGATATTTGGAATTTCTTAGGATGACATCACTGGTATCCATAATCATTTCCATACCTTGCGATGACTGTAATTCGCTACCGATTTGCTCGGCAACTGAAACCACACTGGCACGGCGACCAACCAATAAGATGACATCGTCTGTTTGTAAAGTTAGCTCGGGAGCGACATCAATAAACTGATCTTTACGTTTTAACCGTTCAATCGTAATACTCGGCTCTTTTGCTTCAATTTCCGCAATAGTTTGCCCATTGGCTTGTTTAACTTTATAAATACGACCCACAATTTCCGGCATTGCCAGTTCTTGGCCTGGTGCGAGTTCAAAAGCACCTTTTAGCCGCTCACTCTGAGCTTTTAAAGCATCGTCGTGAATTTCTTTACCCATAAATTTAGGCAAGATATTCACACAGACAATAATTGCTCCCAATGAACCGAAAATGTAAGTGACCGCATAGCCAATCGCGACATTTGCTTGAAGTCTTTGAATTTCTGCGAGTGGGAGATCGAGTCTAGAAATTGCATCTCCCGCAGTCCCAATAATCGCTGATTGAGTCATGCCGCCCGCAGCGAGACCCGCAGCCAAGCCTTTATCGAGATGAAAAATTTTAGCCATTACTAAAACAGTGACTAAACCACACACTGCCATGAATACTGCTAATAAAATTTCTTTTATGGACTGTGGACCCAGTGATTTAAAAAAACTGTGGACCACTTTCAAAGCCGACTGCGTAAATGAAGAGAGCAAATAAAATTGCTTTAACGCCGTTATCGACAGGTACGCCAATAAGACTTAAAACAACTGCGACGAGTAAGGAGCCTGCGACTCCGCCAAACTGAAACTTTCCAAACTGGAATTGTCCAATCCAGAAGCCTATTGCGAGTGATAAGAACAATAATATTTCGGGGCTGTGCTTTAAAACACCTTGTAACCATTCAATCATTTTGATCTCACTTTTATTATTAGATCTATCTTTAATATATAAATTTATTTATTTTTCATTTTTAAAATACAATATGAAAATTACTTAAGCAAACCTTTAAGTTTGGTGGTTTTCTTAAGTTTAATTATAAGAATTAATGAGTTTAAAATGCTTGTGATCCAAGGGGTGGTGGTAATTCTGAGTATTTAAATCAACTATTAATTTTTTAATAATGGTTAAAATTTATTTACAATAATATAAAGAATATTTTATGAAATTAAAGCGTCTTGCTTATATCTAATCTTGAAAAAAAGTTTTTAGTTTATTGATATTTAAGTGATTAATTTTTAATTGTTAGGCTGGTCCTAATTTTTATATAAATTAAAAAACAATCTACTTAAAATTAATTTTTTGATAATTGTGTCGCATAAATTAATTTTTAATATATTTGGAATACATTTAAATAAATCTTCATAATAATACTTATTTTAAAGAAAAACATAAAATCAACTTGAACCGTGTTCATTTTTAAATAAAAAGCTTCTGGTTATCGAAGCTTGATATTTAAAAATATTTATTACCTTGAAAATAGTGGCTTATAGTGATTTAAAACTTTGGAATTACTGTTTCGAAGTTAACATTTTTAAGTAAAGATCTGCTCGCTGTGCATGACCAAAGCACCAATCTTCAGCACTGTTTTGCCCAATCACAAACATGACATCTTGCTCTGGAATATTAAGTTCCTGGTGGAGTTGTGCTGTCCCATGCTGCATTAAATCTGATTTTTGCTGAGCTGTTCTGGGTTTACCGGAAGTAATGTACAGCAGCATAAATTTTTCAGAGCGGGGGAGATGTTAAGCAATAGTGAGAGTCTAGTCATTTTACGCTCTCAGCTACTTGGGTGAAAAAGTGTGCTATTTGAGCATAAGTTTTTGACTTTATAAAACTATTTTGATTTGATCACCGAATACGTACAGATTATTTAGTAGTTTCAACAATATATTGAACAGTAGTCATGGTAATTTACATTGTCTGATATAGCTTTTAGATTGATTTATATTTTAATTTATCTTAGTAATAAAAAGAGCTTTGTGTGACACAGTAAAATGATAAACCTTAGAGTATAACTATGAAGCTTAAAGAATTAGCAGGTTGTGAGGAATGCGATACTGTCTATCGTAGAACCCCGCTTGCTTATGGAAAAAGAGCTTATTGCTTATGCTGCGGTGCTGAACTCTATCGGCACACCAAACCTTTTTCGACACTGTTGGCTTTAATCTTAACGGCATTAATTGTATTTATTATTGCCAATAGCTTTCCTATTGTAAAAATTGAATTGCAGGGCAACATCTCTGAAACCACCTTACTGGGTGCGGTCTGGGTGATGTTTCATTATGATCGGGCTTTTGTTGGCATTCTTATTTTAATCACCACTTTTATTGTGCCACTTTCCTATCTTTTATTACTCTCCTATGTGTTGGGCACAGTAAGCGTATTGAAGAAAAGACCCACATTTTTAGTATTTGCCTTACGTACACTTTATTTTATGAGAGTGTGGGGAATGGTTGAGGTCTTCTTAATTGGAATCTTGGTCACGCTTGTGAAGTTAATGGGAATGGTGTTGGTGATTCCCGAGATTGCGTTATGGGCATTTGCGATTTTAAGTGTATTGTTGGTCTATATTACTTCCATAAAGGTGAGTGATATATGGAACGAAATTGATAGGTCACTGCCATGAAAACGATAAAAAATGTGACCCAAACACAAATCTCGCAGCAAGGGTCAATGCTTAAGCAATATCCAAGAGCCAAAGATCTCTCATTAATTGTGTGTCATTGCTGTGGGGTTGTAAATTCTGCTCAAAATGAAAAGAGACGACTCAACCAAAGCCATCAGGTGTTACGTTGTATTCGTTGTAATAGCGTGCTGCACTCACGTAAACCAGCGAGTTTAAATCGAACTTTTGCCTTAGTGGTGGCTGCGACCATTCTCTATATTCCCGCCAATGTACTTCCAATGACGGTGACTGACTCACTGTTGGGTAGCCAGCAAGATACCATCATGAGTGGGGTCATTTACTTTTGGCAAAGTGGAGACTATCTGGTTTCGGTGGTTATTTTCATGGCCAGTATTTTTATTCCCATGTTGAAGCTACTGATTTTGTATTTTTTATTGGTGGCGGTATATCTTCAACAATCGTCAGCTTGGAAGTTTTTACCTGAGCAATGCGTTAAATTATATCGAGTTGTCGAGTTTATCGGCCGTTGGTCAATGATTGACGTATTTGTGGTGGCACTCTTAACAGCGCTCATTCAGATTCAGTCGCTTGCTACGATTTTAGCAGGGCCGGGTTCGATCGCTTTTGGTGCAGTTGTAGTGCTAACCATGTTTGCATCTTTAAGTTTTGACCCACGACTTATTTGGGATAACTTCTACGCATCTCAAAATACAAATAAACCTTCTACTTTTGCCTCAAACAAAACCAAGATTATTCAGGCTGAACACCCGCCGTTGAATAATGATTCCATTAATCCCAGTCAATAAAAGAACAATGAGTATGTCTGAAAATGAAATAACCCCTGGTAACTCAGATCGTCGTGATCCAGATGTTGAACTGGATAGCGTGAATGATTTGCCAGAACCCCAAGAAAAGAAAAGTCGGTGGAAGCCTCTTTTAATTTGGCTCATTCCATTGGTTGCTCTTTTAATCGCGCTTTCATTAGCGATAAAAGCGCTCTTGTCTCACGGCCCGACCATTGACGTATCTTTTAGGACGGCTGAGGGATTGGTCGCAGGTAAAACAACGGTTCGTTATAAACAGGTAGATATTGGCGTAGTACGGCAGATTGATCTTTCAGAAGACCGTTCACATGTGATTGCCAGAATTGATTTGCGTAAAGATGCGAGTAACTTTGCCGCAAAAGATTCACGCTTTTGGGTCGTGCGACCACGGATTGGGACGAGTGGGGTTTCAGGAATAGACACATTATTGTCAGGTTCATATATTGAAGTGGATGGTGGTAAGTCGGAAGAGAAAAAGCTTGAATTTACTGGCTTAGAAGTACCGCCAGTGATTACTTCCGATGTACCGGGCAAAGAATTTTTCTTAAATGCAGATGACTTGGGGTCTTTAGATGTCGGTTCTCCAATTTATTATCGTCGAATTAATGTGGGCCAAATTACAGCCTATAAATTGTCTAACGATGGTAAAACTGTAGAGCTACAAACTTTTATCCGTGCACCATATGATAAGTTTGTCACCACCGACGCACGGTTTTGGCAGGCGAGTGGTATTGATGTGAGCTTAAATGCTTCAGGATTTAGTTTAGATACTCAATCGCTGGCAAGTATTGTCGCGGGCGGTATTGCTTTTGGAATTCCTGAAAGTTCGCGTGCTACCACAGCGGCAAATCATAGTCGCTTTAATCTGTGGGATTCGAAAACTGAGGCATTAAAAGAACCGGATGGGCAACCTCGTGGTGTGATCATGTATTTTGATCATTCATTACGTGGACTGTCTGTGGGCGCACCAATTGATTTCATGGGCATTGAAATTGGTAATGTTAAATCGATTAATGCAGAGTTTTATAACAACTATAAGCAGATTCGTATGCGTGTTGAGGCGGTTATTTATCCGTCACGCGTGGAGAATGGACAGGCACTCAATCCAAACAGCAATATTTTCAAAGATTTTGTTGAACATGGATGGCGTGCTCAAATGAGAACAGGCAACCTTCTCACGGGCCAAAACTATATTGCCCTAGATAAGTTCCCTAAAGCTAAGCCAGCCACATTACAAATTTTGAGTGATGACCGTGTGGTGATTCCAACTACACCAACTGAATTGAGTGGCTTACAAGCACAAGTTTCTCAGATTGCTGATAAATTAACTAAATTCCCGTTAGTTGAGATTGGGCAAGATGTACGTAAAACGCTCAACAATATGAACACAGCCATTGAGTCTACCGACAAACTGGTTAAACAGTTAGATGGAAAAGTTGCACCTGGTTTACAAGCAACCTTAGACGATGTTCGTAAAACTGTAAGATCGTCAGAGTCTATTTTGTCGAGCGATGCGCCGTTACAACAAGACGTACGTAAAGCATTGCAGCAAATGACACGTGCAGCTGCTTCATTACAGTTAATGGCAGACTATATTGAGCAACATCCTGAATCAATTATTCGTGGTAAGACACCAGAGACCGATGATGAAAAATAAAAACACTCTATCTTTTCAACATCCTAAAGCAGCCAAATGGCTGCTTGGGAGCGGCCTGTTTTTAACGGCTGTTGCCATGACGGCATGTTCGAGTTCGCCAACGCCAAATTATTATACGATGTCCCCTAAAATTACTGCGGCTACAAAATCAACTGTGCAGGTGATTGAGGTATTACCCGTCGGGATTCCAGACCGATTGGACCGTGCGCCTTTGGTACTCCAAGACAGTAGTGGTAAGTCTACGGTGTTAAACAATGAGCGCTGGACATCAACCATGGGTACGCAATTACGCGATACCTTGTCGGCGGGTTTACAGCAAAAATTAGGGGCAATTGACAGTTATAGCAGTGGGCTAGCTGGAAACAATCAGCCTTTATATCGAGTTTCTACAGACTTTTCTCATTTTGATATTGTAGATAAAAGCTATATTAATATTGCGGTGTCTTGGGTAGTGAAGCGTCAAATACCGCCCACTCAATTAGAGTCAAATAATGCAAAAGTCATCACGAATGCAGGATCTCAGCTCAATTGTCGAATTGCTTTTAAGCAGCCGATTGATCAGAAAGCTAAAAAGATGGAAGGTATTGTGAATGCTTCAAGTGAAGCGATGACTCAAATCATTAATACGGTTTCTTCTTCAATTGTGGCGCTAGATTCAAACAAAAAATCGGTTATTAGCAATGGAGTTTGTTCGTAAAACGCATCGTTTTTAACCAACCCCTTTATTTGTGCACAACAGATAAAGGGGTTTTTTATTTTAGTTGCCTCGATAGGTTGAGTAACCGTAAGGGCTGAGTAATAAAGGAATATGGTAGTGATTTACGCTTCCATCGACTTTAAAAATTACAGGAACCTCGGCAAAAAAAGTTTGTTGTTTGTTCTTTTTAAACCAGTCTTCTGTTTTAAAAGTAACTTTATAAATACCTTGCTCTAGTTTTTTATTTTCTGGATAGAGCGCAGTAATACGACCATTTGAATCTGTCACTTGCTGGTTGATTTTAACCCACTGGTTATTGGTGTTTTTCTCTAAAACGACTTCAACCTGAGAAGAGGGTAAACCCGTTTCTAGATTTAACACATGCACACTTAGCGGATTAGTTTGTGCAAATGTAGCCGAAGCAATAAATAACGAAGATAAAGCAATAAATGATTTAGTCATGGTGAACTCCTTATGAATGAAAAACGGTTTCAATGGCTTTGCTTGCGCATTGATTGTCATTTTGTGCGCCGCCAGCACCTGCAACCCCAATCGCTCCGATTACTTGCTTCTCAAAACGAACAGGTATGCCGCCGCCTAACAAAAGTAAATTTGCTACCGTGGTTAAATTTTTTGCATCGGGGTTTTGGTTACTGTTTTGGCTTAAAACTAAGGTCGATGTTTTGGTAGATAACGCGGTATAGGCCTTTTTCTCGGCAGCCATTAAGTTATGCGGGCCCACCAACTCATGCCGTTCGGCAGTTAATGGATTACCACCGCGATCTACAACAACAACCGCAATGTTTTGATTTAATTTTTTGCATACCTCTTTTGCACTGTCGGCTAGCAGATGGGCAGTTTGAAGATCTAACGAATAAACTTGATTCAAAGCAGGGGGCTGTGCAAAAGTACTATTACCGAATAGCACGGCTGCTAACATCAGCCAGTTCAATTTTTTCATGATGATTGCCTCTATGTCGCTTTGAAAATCTTAAACAAATTGCTTAATTTCAAGCATGACAATCACATTACAAAGTTGTCATCTTTCAAATGAGTCTCTACAAAATGCGTATCCTTATTATTGAAGACGAGATCAAGATCGCCACTTATTTGGTCAAAGGATTAAAAGAGTCTGGATATCAAGCGGAGTGTGTTTACTTAGGGCTGCAAGGTTTGGAAATGCTAAAGAGAGATAAATATGACTTGCTTATTCTTGATGTCATGCTGCCAGACATAGACGGCTGGAGCGTATTACAAGTCCTACGCCAGTTTTCAAAAATTCCGGTGATTTTCTTAACGGCGAAAGATCAGGTGATGGATAGAGTGAAAGGTTTGGAGTTGGGCGCAGATGATTACTTGGCTAAACCTTTTTCCTATATTGAACTGTTGGCACGCATTAAAAGTCTGTTAAGACGACAGCAATATCTGCAAGAAAATGAGTTGTCTATTAGTGATTTAAAGATGGATGTGGTCAGTCATAAAGTATGGCGTAGTGGCAACTTAATTGAGCTGAGCAAAACCGAATTTAATTTGTTGCGCTATCTATTGCTCAACAAAGAGCAAATTGTGACACGCAGACAAATTGGTTCAGAGGTTTGGAATATTAACTTTGATACCGATACCAACTTTATTGACGTTGCGGTACGCCGTTTACGAAGCAAAATTGATGAAGGATATGAATTAAAACTCATTCATACCATACGTGGCTTGGGCTATAAAATTTCGGTTAGCTTATGAACTTTAAATTTCTACGTTCTCTTGAAGTCCGTATTACATTACTGGTCACGCTTTGTTCTGCCTTAATTTTATGTTCAGTCGGCTTTATGACCTATTTAGGCATTAATCAAATTTTATTGAAGCAGCAAGATAAAGCTTTAGCAGACAGAATTAATCGTTTGGAAATTTTGCTGCAAGATAGCGAAAATGTAGAGCAAATTATTGCGCGTCCTAAGCTGTATCAAAACATGCTCGGTAACCAAGACAACTTGTTTCTGCTCATCCATAAAGACAAAACTTTAATTAATATCAATCCGCTCCATATTCAGTTACCTGAACTTGCACAGCGTGACAGTCTTCAATTTCAAGATTTAGCCAATAACTCATATCCAACGCGTATTGCTTGGAAAACCATAAAAATTAATAACGAGCCTTATCTACTGATTGCAGGTAAACAGTGGTCGGAACGCATCAACATTCTTTTACCTTTTCAAGAAAGTCTCTTGATGTATGTGGTTGGGGGCGTGTTTGCAATTTTTGTACTTTGCATTTTAGTGTGTCATTTAGGTTTAAGGTCGCTACAACAGCTTCGTAAGCAAACTCATTCTATTAATGCAAATCAGCTACAGAACCGATTAAACCTCCCAAATCCACCTTTAGAAGTTGAGCTACTTTCAAAAGATATAAACCACATGCTTGAGCGTATCGAAAAAGGCTATACCCAGCTCAACCGTTTTTCTGAAGATATCGCTCATGAATTCCGTACACCTTTAAATAACCTGATTGGACAAACCGAGATTGCTTTAACTGGCGAACGTTCGGTTGAGCAATATGAAGATTTGCTAGTGTCCCATTTAGATGACTACCACAGATTAAAACGCATGATTGATAGCATGCTTTTCTTGGCAAGAGCCGATCAGAAAATGGTGCTTGTAAACAAACAAGAAATAAATCCCCAAGATGTTATGGATAGGATATGCCAGATTTTTGAATATCAAGCCGAGGAACAAGACTGTCATTTTAGTTTTAATCTAGAAGCTCAAAAGTTATTTGCAGATCCTGAGCTATTTCAACGAGCCGTTTATAACCTTGTTTTAAATGCGCTGGTTCACGGTGGTAACAAGCGAACTATTTATATCGCAACAAAACATAAAATGATTGAACATAGGCAATGGGTAAGCCTAACTGTGGTAACGGGTGGTATTTCAATTGCTGAACATCAACTTGAGCATCTTTTTGAAAGATTTTACCAATGCCATTCAAGTCGAAGTGATGAGAATCAAACAGGTGGATTAGGCTTATCGATTGTTGCTTCAATTATGGATCTACATGATGGCCGCTATCGAGTTTATAACACTGTCGAGGGTGTGTGCTTTGAGCTTGATTTTCCAATTGCAGATGTTCCAAAGAAATACAATTAAATCCTTATTAATGTTCTTTAATTTTTAAAATTCACACTTTGTTCACAACCCTCTGACGTATGTTTAAACGTATGAAATAAACAGAAGAGGGCAATCATGAAATTATTATTTAAATCACTGGTCATGAGCAGCAGTCTTGCAGCGGTGAGCTTAATGCTTCCTTTGAGCACCTTTGCAGACACCAATACTAAACCTGTCGCTGTTGATTCTATCGATATTAATAAATACGCAGGTAAGTGGTATGAAATTGCGCATTTACCGATGTTTTTTCAGCGTAATTGTGTAGCCAATACAACTGCAAACTATTCTATTAACGCGGACAAAACCGTTGGTGTTTTAAATAGCTGTACGACAAAAAAAGGCGAAATGATCTCATCTGAAGGAGTTGCTTATCCGCAAAATGAAGGCAACAGTAAATTGAAGGTGAGCTTTTTACCTTCTGGTCTTAGATGGATTCCTTTTACAAAAGGCGATTACTGGGTTTTAAGAGTTGACCCAAATTATCAGGTCGCTTTAGTAGGTGGCCCAAGCCATAAATATTTATGGATTCTTTCTCGTAGCCCTCAACTTGATGAGGCGACATATCAATCTTATCTGCAAACCGCAAAAAGCTATGGCTACGACGTTTCTAAACTCGTTAAAACAACACAGTCTAAATAGTGAAATGCTGGTTGCGTAGATGCTTATATTTATCTCGTAATTGAGTGAACTTCACATAAAATTCATTGCGCATTTTCTAAATTAGAACCAAAAGAAATGCTTTAGATCAGGAAGAATCAATGTCTAAATTTTTTCTGCGCTGGATCGATAGCTGGTCAGATTCAGAAAATGCGCAAGTGGGTGCTTCTAGCGAATATGTCATTGAAAAGAACATTCAATGGTTAAGAATTATTCCTTTTATTTTATTACATATCGCTTGTTTAGCAGCGTTTTGGGTGGGCATATCTTGGTTTGCTGTGATCTTCATGCTGGGGTTTTATTTTCTTCGCATGTTTGCAATTACTGCTTTTTTCCACCGCTATCTTTCGCATAAAACTTTTCAGACATCACGTATTGTTCAATTCATTTTTGTACTGATCGGGACCATGAGTGCGCAGCGCGGACCTTTATGGTGGGCAGCCCATCACCGTTATCACCATCACTTTACCGACACCGATCAGGACCCGCATTCAGCGAAAGCAGGCTTCTGGTATTCGC
Organism: Acinetobacter sp. 1294243; assembly: GCF_000588015.1. Taxonomy (NCBI): domain Bacteria; kingdom Pseudomonadati; phylum Pseudomonadota; class Gammaproteobacteria; order Moraxellales; family Moraxellaceae; genus Acinetobacter; species Acinetobacter sp. 1294243. Next base: position 207,859 of record NZ_JFXG01000002.1, on the reverse strand, counting down.
ATGTAGGCTGGTTTTTAAATGAGCAAAATTTTGCTACTCGAAAAAAAGTCATTAAAGACTGGTTGAAATATCCAGAGCTAATTTGGCTAGATCGATTTAGTTTGCCTATTGTGATTTTGACGGCCTTAGCAATTTATGGTTTAGGTTCGTGGCTTGCACAACATTTTCCTGAGTTGGGCACCAATGGCTTACAACTTTTAGTGTGGGGATTTGTCATTTCCACTGTTCTATTAACACATGCAACCTTGTGTATTAATTCACTCGCTCATCGTTATGGCTCACGTGAGTTTAACACCCCAGATGATAGCCGTAATAACTTCCTACTTTCTTTAATTACCTTGGGTGAAGGATGGCACAACAACCATCACTTTTACGCAGGCAGTGTGCGACAAGGTTTTTATTGGTGGCAGATTGATATCACTTTTTATGTGCTCAAACTGATGTCTATATTTGGTTTGGTGTGGGGGCTAAAGCCAGTACCAGACAAGGTTTATCAATACAAAAAGATTAAAAATTTATCGATAGAAAAAATTGAAAACGGTGAAGTGTTATGAAAATTGCCATTATTGGTTCGGGTATATCTGGACTTTACGCAGCTTGGAGATTGTCAGAACAACATCAAGTCACTGTGTATGAAAAAAATAATTATTTTGGCGGTCATACTGATACTCACGAGCTAGAGATAGAAGGCACTAAAGTCGCGGTAGATAGTGGTTTTATTGTGTTTAATGACTATAACTATCCGTTATTTACCGACATGCTTAAAAAATTAGGCGTAGAAACTCAAAGCAGCGATATGAGTTTTTCTGTGAATAATCTGGTCAGTGGACTTCAATATAATCCTTCAAAAAAATGGTCGCTCTTTGCCCGTCCGCAGAACTTTTTAAACCGAAAATTTCTGCAAATGCTCTCAGATTTGCTGCGTTTTTATGATGACAATAAAGATATAGATGTGGCAGATATTGATCCTAATTTATCGATTGAAGAGTATTTGGACCTTCACAAATATAGTCATGAGTTCCGTTATGAGCATCTTTATCCGATGTGCGGTGCCTTATGGTCGGCACCCTTTGAGCAAGTAGGACAAATTCCATATCGATTTGTGGTGAGCTTTTTTCAACATCACCGCATGTTGCAGTTAAAAGACCGCCCACAATGGCAAACAGTTAAACACGGTTCAGCAAGCTATATTCGTGCTATTCAAAAGAATTGCCCATCCATTAAGTGGAAATTTGCAGAAGTAAAAGCTGTGAGTCGTTCACCAGAAACTGTGTTGATCGAAACCGTTGAAGGGCAAGCCCAATATGACTGGGTGATTTTTGCAAGCCACGCTGACGATAGCCTAAATTTAATTAAAGATGCGTCAGAGCTTGAACAAGAAATATTAAGCCAATTTGGTTATCAAGATAATCGAATGGTCGTCCATCGTGATCTTTCAATTATGCCTAAAAGCCGTTTGCAGTGGGCAAGCTGGCATGTACATGTAACACCAAAATCTCAAGTCCAAAACGATGAGGCCGACATACATTATGGTTTTACCTACTGGATGAATAATTTGCAGAATTTATCCTGCACTACTCAAATTTTTTCTACTTTAAATCCGAATATGAAAATCAAAGCCGAAGACATCTTGGTTGAGCGGCAATATCGACATCCCGTATTTGATGCAAAAGCGATTCAAGCTCAATCTCGTTGGTATGAAATTAATGGGCAAAATCGTACTTCATTTTGTGGAGCATATTGGGGCTGGGGCTTTCATGAAGATGGTGCCCGCAGTGCAGCATGTGTTGTTGAGCAACTCTTAGCGTTATAAGAATAAGTAAGGAGCTTTCAAATGTTATTAAATAAACTTGCTATCGCTCCTGCGCTTATTCGTCATCGGCGTTATAACCCTAAACCGCATGAGTTTACATCGACCTTAAATTATTTATGGTTCGATCCAGATCAATTAGTTGATATCACAAAAGATTGTTCACTCTGGTCGACGGATCATTGGAATGTATTAAATCTATCTAAAAATGATTTTTTAAACATGTATCACGGTTCTATAAGAGAAAGAGTAGAGAAAGCGATACTGCAAAATAATCACTTACATCTTCGGCCAGACTGGCAAATTCGAGTGTTGGCTTTGCCTCGTTGTTTGGGTTTTCGGTTTAATTCGGTCGTATTTTATTTTGTTTTAAATAAAGCTGGAAAACCGCTCTTTATTCTTAGTGAAATCACCAATACCCCGTGGAATGAACGAAAAGTCTATACACATGACTGTATAAAACAACAAGGACAGGTAGGTGACTATCAAAGTTTCGATTTTAACTTTGAAAAATCATTTCATGTTTCGCCGTTCATGCCCATGCAGTTGACTTACCGTTGGCGATTTAGTTTTTCAGATCAGCAGAATGTCATTCACATGCAGCTTTTTGAAGAGCAAAAACAAGTCTTTGATGCCACTATGCGTTTTGAGCTTGTGCCCATCACATTTCCTTCACAGCAATATCGATATGCTCTTATAAACAGCCTAGCACCTTTTAAAATGTTGTTTTCAATATATTTAGAGGCATTTAAGTTGTGGCGAAAAAAAGTTCCATTTTATCGTCATCCTAAAAAGATCAAGGTAGATAAGACATGATAAAAACATTTCTTTATGGTGAAGATGACTCACTACCGTTACTGCTCAAGAGTCTTCTCAAACTACGTCATGGACAGATCACTTTTCAGGGCGCGTGGAATGGGACGGTCGGTGAAGTTTCAGACTTACATGCTGTGATTGAAGTTCACAATCCTTTATTGATGGATCTCATTTTAAAAAATGGTGTTTTGGGAGCAGCAGAAGGCTACATCCGTGGTGACTGGAGCAGCGAGCACCTTGTCGAGTTGATTCAAATCTTGGCACGTAACCGAGCTGTATTGGACCAAATCAACCAGAATGTTATTGCTCAAGCGAGCCAGTTTTTTCTTAAAGCTTGGTATCAAAATCGAAAGAATTCTATAAGTGGTAGCCGTAAAAATATTGCTGAGCATTACGACTTAAGCAATGACTTTTTTAAATTATTTCTAGATCCGTCTTTAATGTATTCGAGCGCAGTTTTCGAAAATGAAAGCATGACCCTCGAAGAAGCATCTGATTTAAAAAAAGAGATCATTTGTAAAAAGTTAGATTTAAAACCGCTAGATCATTTGGTTGAAATTGGAAGTGGGTGGGGTGGTTTTGCCATTTATGCAGCTCAACATTATGGCTGTAGAGTAACCACCATTACCATTTCACAAGCTCAATATGATGAAGCCGTTACTCGTGTAAATGAAGCTGGCTTTGCACATCGAATTGATGTGCAACTTAAAGACTACCGTTTGCTCGAAGGCAAGTTCGATAAGCTGGTTTCAATTGAAATGGTTGAGGCGGTTGGTGCGCAATATTTATCGACATACTTTGATCAATGTAAAGCACTCTTAAAACCGAAAGGGTTGGCATTTATTCAAGCCATTACTATTGAAGATTTCCGGTATAAAAAAGCATTAAATACAGTTGATTATATTAAGCGCTATATTTTCCCTGGTAGCTTTATTCCTAGCATAAGTGTATTAACTCAAACTGCTTCTGAAAGCGGTTTAAGGTTAAAACATTTAAATGATATTGGTTTAAGTTATGCGCAAACACTTCATCACTGGCGAGCGCGTTTTTTAGCGGCGCGGGAACAAGTATTGGCTTTAGGTTTTGATGAAAACTTCATCCGCATGTGGGATTTCTATTTATGTTATTGCGAAGGTGGTTTTAAAGAAGGCGTGATAAGCAATGTTCACTTGTTGTTTGAAAGTACCAGTTACTGACTCAAACCGCTCAAGTAAGGAGACTGCTCATGTTTTGGAATTTACTGATTCTAGATTTAATGATCATGTTGCTGAGCTGGTTACTTGCCACTCTAAATGGCCGAGCTGGAATTGTAGATGCTGCATGGAGTTTCTGTCTGGCAGTAAACATTATCGTGTCTTCTTTACTCATTTCAGTTGCTCCAGTTGAAGTGCGTCTTTTTATCGGTATTTTTAGCGGCTTATGGTTTTTAAGATTGTTTTGGCATCTGTTAAGACGTTATCAATCTGAACAAAAAGAAGATGGCCGTTACGCGAGCATGCGTAAAGCGATGGGTAAGTTTCAGCATATTGGCTTTTTATTCTTTTTTATCTTTCAAACACTTTTAGTGCTTTTGTTCTTTTTGCCGATGTGGACGCTACTCAATGTAGAGGCAATTGAATGGAGTAGTGGATATAAAGTCGCTTTAGTAATTGCAGCTGTCATCATGGCAATTGCTTTTATTGGAGAGCAGCTCGCTGATCAGCAGTTATACCGATTTAAATTAAATCCAGATCATCATGGCAAAACCATGGATCAGGGTTTATGGCGTTATTCACGTCACCCCAATTATTTTTTTGAATGGTTGCATTGGTTTGCCTATCCAATTATTGGTTTAGCGGCAGGCCAATATGTATTGTGGATTTATCCGTTACTGATGTGGCTATTTTTATATTACGTCACGGGTATTCCATTTAGTGAAAAACAAGCAATTAAAAGTCGCGGTCAAAATTATCTTGATTATCAACAAAAAACATCAATGTTTATTCCGCGAAAACCCAAAAAATAGGTGCGCATATGGATTTTATTGTTCATCAGTCTTTGAAAATTGTTGAAAGTGGTGTGATTCCAGATCATGCAATTCGAGCTGCAATTCGTGCTTTAAGTAAAAAGCGCTTAATCCAAGAAGGCCGTTATGACCCTGAGCAAGGAGCGCAGCGCTACATGGATGTGCTTAATATGCTGAAGAAGAGCGAAATCGCGGTTGAAACGGATAAGGCAAACGAGCAGCACTATGAATTGCCGACCGAGTTTTTTCAGGCGGTGCTTGGAAAAAGACTCAAATATAGTGCGTGTTATTTTCCGACTAAAACAACAACTTTAGATCAGGCAGAAGAGTTGGCTCTTCAGCTTTATTGTGAAAGAGCACAACTTAAAAACGGTCAACAGATTTTAGAGTTAGGCTGTGGTTGGGGCTCTTTAACTTTGTGGATGGCAGAAAACTATCCAGGCTCACAGATTACGGCTGTTTCAAATTCTGCAACTCAGAAAAAGCATATTCTTCGGCAAGCAGAATTGAGAGGTTTAACCAATGTTGAAGTGCTTACCTGTGATGTGAATGTACTTGACTTAGACCAAGACAAGTTTGATCGTGTTGTATCGGTCGAAATGTTTGAACACGTTCGTAATTACCAACGTCTTTTTGAAAAAATTCAGGGCTGGTTAAAAGCAGACGGCTTACTTTGGTGTCATATTTTTTGCCATCGCTTTTTACATTATCCTTTTGAAGTGAAATCAGATTATGATTGGATGTCCAAGTATTTCTTTACTGGCGGTTTAATGCCTTCGACTTCGACTTTTTTGCATTTTCAAGAGCATTTAGAGTTGGCTCAACAGTGGCAGTGGTCGGGTGAGCACTATATGAGAACGGCAAATGCTTGGCTTGATAACATGGATAACCAAGAAGTCGAACTGAAGCCCCTGTTTAAAAAAATCTATGGAAAAGATGCCAATATTTGGTGGCAACGCTGGCGTATTTTCTTCATGGCTTGTGCTGAGTTATTTGGTTTTGAGCAAGGTCAAGAATGGGTCATTGGTCACTTTTTATTTAAAAAGCGATCATAGTAATTTCTATAGCCTATCCCGGCGATAAAGATATGATAAAAACTCGACATGATGGCAAAGCGAGTCATCCATTAGCCCAAATGTTCAATCGATATTACTGGTTGCAGATTGGTCTGATTGCATTATCGATCGTGGTCGGGTTGGCTTGTAGTGCTTGGGTGATTAAGGGCTCTTTACTTAAAACCGCTTTAGAACAGGAAATGGAGCATTACTGGTTACGCATAGAACGTAATCCAAATGCTGATTTACCAGATACTAAAAATTTATATGGATATCGGTGGAATACACAGGCCGCGCCTCAACCTTTTCGGGGCATGCATTTAGAGAGTGGCGTGCACCGAGTATTCGTTGATGGTAAAGAACGAATGACGGTCTATGGTGAGCGTAATGGTCAGCATGTTCTATTGGTATTTGGCGAAAGCAATGTTAATAAGCTGATCTGGTTATTTGGTCTTGCTCCACTGATGTTCAGCTTATCTGTTCTATATAGCTTTTTGTGGTGGTCAAACCGAAGAGCAAGACGCTATTTTTCTCCAATTACGCGCTTAGCGAACGCTTTAGAAAATATTGATTGGGCACATCAAGATACTCAGGCATCTCCTTTTAGAGATATTAATACCAATGGCAACATGGAAGCCGAATATCTCAAACAAGCTTTAGAAAAATATCATCAAGTTTTAAGTGATTTTATTCGACGTGAAAGAGAATTTACTGGAGATGTGAGCCATGAGTTACGCACTCCACTCACCATTTTGAAAGGTAATGTACAACTGTGTCAGGCGAAATACGGAGACGATAAATCCTTAGTCCGTCTTCATAACACAATTGAAGATATGCAGCTGCTCGTTGATACCTTACTTGCGATTGCACGTAATACGGTACAGAGCTTGCCATCTGAGAAAAATTTATTATCGAAAACGGTAAAGGATCTTGTTGAAAGTTTAGAAGCGGTAAGTGCAGGTAAAGGGATACAAATTAATATTCAACCTGATGTTTCTGAGCAGCCACGTTGGTTATATCCTTCGATGACTCAAATGGTTTTAGGTAATATTTTACGTAATGCCCTGAACTATTCTCAAGGCTCACAAATCGACATTATTCAACAAAAAAACAGCCTGATTATTGCAGATAATGGAATTGGAATTTCTTTACCTAACGATGTAAAGGTGCAAGAGCTAAGCGACACACAACTTTCCTTAAAGGCTAAAGGCCATGGAATTGGTTTGCAATTGGTACAAAAGCTTTGCAAACAACTAGGATGGAGAGTGGAGCTGTTTGATCGACAATATTATTTAACCACTCATCCTGAACTCGATTTGGAGCCAACCACAGGCTTAATTGTTGTGGTCTATTTAAGTTAAGTCGCGGAATCTTCCAAAGCAATTTTTAAACCGACCCCTGCCACTGTATGTAATAGTTTAGGATCAAAAGGTTTATCAACCATTTTTCTTAGGTTATAGATATGACTGCGTAACGCATCGCTTTCAGGTTCTTCGTCTCCCCATAATTCCATCATCAGTTCTTGCTTAGTCACTACTTTTGGAGACTGGCGCATCAAAATTTTTAATAGTTTAAATTGAATAGGGGGTAACTCGATATTATTTCCGGCACGAACCACAGTTTGAGTTGAGCTATCAAGAATTAAGTCGTGAATTTGAATTTTATGGTGAGTGACTTCACCAGCTGCTCTTTTTATTAATGCACGAATCCGCATCACTAATTCATTAAAATCAAAAGGTTTTACCAAATAATCATCTGTGCCAGCAGTAAAACCTTTAAGTTTGTCATCTAAAGTATCTCTTGCTGTGAGCATAAGAACGGGAATATCAACGCCTTGTTCGGTACGTAGCCAGTTACATAGGTCATAACCCGAGCCATCGGGCAAATTTATATCGAGCAACAAAAGATGATAATGCTGAGATTTGAGAAAAGTCCGTGCAGCATCTAAATTACGTGCATGATCGACAACATAATCATGCACTTCAAGAAATTCGCAGACCGTTGCTGCGAGTTCAAAATGGTCCTCAACCATGAGGATAAAGTGATTACCCATGAGATTTTATTAAGCCATTAATTTAATAATTGTTGTTTTAATTTAGCATTAAACGGTTCGCTACCAAACCAGATTTTAAAATATTGATTTGCATTCGGATTGTTCAAAGAGCCGAGTAGCTTCTGGTTTAATTTTAATTCTAGTTTTTGATTTTCATGTTGATAGTAGAGACTATAAAGATCTCCACTCTTAATTGGCCTATATAGTTCATTAATATGATTAAGCGGGGATTTCGCATCAAAGCCGCTAACATTTTTCTTCAAAAAGTGGGTTGCTGCGCGTTTAAATGCCCACTCGGGAATATCGCGGTTATAGCTAAAGTCCATTTTGATGCTTTGGTTCTGCCAATTTTTTAGGCAATCTTCAGCAAAGTAACTGACATTTCCCACTTTCTTGCTCGTCACCATTAAAGGAGCTGAACTGCATTTTTTTAGTTCAGCCGCATTCGCTTGAGATACGATTAAGATTCCCAGAAATATCAAGATTCGACTTTTTTGAACGGTAATACCCATTTATATACTCCTCCAAATATGGGTAAAGAACGGTAAAGGCCATTTGCCGGATCCCAATAATCTTGCTGGAAAATAATTTTTTGTTGCTCATTAATCTTAATTTGACTAATTCCATAAGAAGCCATGGTTTTTGAGCGACCTAGCATTTTAAAGTCATAGGTCATGTACCAATGAATGTAGGCTGTATCTTGGTGATGAGTTGCACTAATGAGTTTTACAGTGACATTACTCACTCGGGCATTCATGCCTTCAAAATGCTTAATCAGATCTTTCTTTTGAGAGAACTGCGAGAGTGTATCGTTGATATAGAGCTGATCAGCGTAAAGATTGCTAGCATTATTTACAAAAGAAGGAGTACCGAGCGTATTAAATGCAGCGACAAAACGATTGCCGACATCTAGCGCCTGTTGATCATCTAATTCTATACCAGTAATTTTTTGTTCAGCTTTGCCATAGTCACCTGAGTAACTAGGCACACTTTTACACGCCGTTAAACCTACCAAAGTAACCAACCCTAGGGCTGTAGTTATAATTTTCATGTCGATATCCAAGCCAACTTTATAAGATCAAATTAAAGAGCTGGTCGTGAATTTTGCGTGAATTCTTATATTTTATGATTTGGGTTTAATGGAGAGCGTTTTCTGTTTTGGAAATTTAATAAACTAGGCCTAATCAACTTAAAAATTTCTATCGACTTCACAGCGTTTAAGATTAATAAATAAGATAAGCAAGAAAAAATTTAAGAAAGCAATTTTATTCTAGCTGCGCTTTACTCATAAGAGATATAGATAAGTTTTGAATAAATAGAAAGGTTCAATAATGAAAACAATCGGCTTATTAGGCGGAATGAGTTGGGAATCTACAGCGCTTTATTATCAACAAATCAATAAAATGGTTCATCGTAAATTAGGAAAATTGCACTCCGCTAAGGTCATTATTAATAGTGTTGATTTTGAAGAAATAGCAGCCTTGCAAGCGAAGGGTTTATGGCAAGAGGCTGGCACATATTTAGCTGAGCAAGCACAAAATTTAGAAAAAGCAGGAGCAGATTGTATTTTGGTGTGTACTAACACCATGCATAAAATTGCTGCGCAGATTGAAGATTCAATTTCGATTCCTTTCTTACACATTGCCGATGCAACAGCAAAAGAAATTTTGAGTCAAAACATTGGTAAAGTTGCACTGTTAGGGACAGCTTTTACAATGGAGCAAGATTTTTATAAAGCTCGATTGCGGGATTATGGAATTGATGTTGTTATTCCAAATGAAGCCGACCGAAAAATAGTCCATAGCATCATTTATGAAGAACTTTGTTTAGGTGTGATTAACCCCGATTCTCAGCAAAAGTATATCGCTATTGTAGAAAGACTTATAGCTGAAGGTGCCCAAGGAATTATCTTAGGTTGTACTGAAATTTGTATGTTAATTGGTGAGCTTAAATTCTCGGTTCCTTTATTTGATACGACCGCCATTCATGCAAAAGAGGCGGTGAGTTTTGCTTTAACTTAAGAAGATAAATTAGAAACAATAAATTGTTAGGAATTAATTTTAAAGATGGAGGATAACTTTGAAATTTAGATCAAAAATTGATTGGTGGCTTTTATTAATATTTGTTGTGATCACTGCCAATATCGTTATGAAAATTTATGAAGCAAATTATCATTATTCTTTAGCTTCAAATTTTCCACACCTCGTCATTTATAGTTTAGTCATTTTGGTTATTTGGCTTCCGGTCTTTAACACGTATTACGTAGTAGAAAACAACACATTAATCATTAAGAGCTTGGTATTTCGATGGAAAATTAATATCAATGATATTACTCAAATAGAACCTACCCATAATCCACTTTCTTCTCCAGCATTATCGCTAGATCGACTTAAAATTTATTATATGAAAGATGGAAGAATGGCTACCGTAATGATCTCGCCCAAAGATAAAGAGAGCTTTTTAAATACTTTAAACAATAGTTCTGGGACCAAGTTCTAATTGATAGTTAATTAAGAAAGTAAATTAAGTGCCTAATAAATACTCAGTTATGTATTAGATTTTTGAAAAATACGGTCTGTAATGCTCAGCACAGTTAAATAAATCAACTATAAGTCTCTCTTCTAAAGCATTAACCTGTATTTATTGCGAATAAATAAAATGGAGATAAAAGATGCTTAACGATTTTTTGAAGCCAACTTTAGGCATTACGGTTGTATGTGTACTTGCAGGATGTGCGTCATCCTCTCAATATCCAATTACTGATAGTTATGGCCCAGAACCAAAACTTCCTGAACCAAAAACAAGCTTATTACCGACCGTTAATATAGCCCCAGCAGAAGGTTGGCCAAATGGCGCTATGCCTACTCCAGCAGAAGGTTTAAAGGTCAAAGCCTTCGCCAAAGGACTTGAGCACCCGCGTTGGCTTTATGTATTACCAAATGGCGATGTATTGGTTGCTGAAACAGATGCTCCGCCTAAACCGGAAGACAGCAAAGGTATTAAAGGTAAAATCATGACTTTTGTGATGAGGCGTGCAGGCTCATCTCATCCGAGCGCAAACCGTATTAGTTTACTTCGTGACACCAATGGAGACGGCGTCGCTGACCAGAAAACGGTATTCCTTAAAAACTTAAATTCTCCATTTGGTATGGCATTGGTAGGTAATAACTTATATATCGCCAATACGGATGCACTGGTGCGTTTTCCTTACCAAGAAGGGGAAACTCAAATTACAGCCAGTGGAACCAAAGTATTGGACTTACCGGGTGGTGCTTTAAACCACCACTGGACCAAAAATGTAATTGCTAATCGCGAAGGTACAAAGCTCTACATTACTGTCGGTTCTAACAGTAATGTTGCTGAAAATGGTTTAGATCAAGAAAAAGGTCGCGCACAAATTACAGAGTTTGATATTGCAAGTGGTCAATCTCGCCCATTTGCAACAGGCCTACGTAATCCAAATGGTATGGCTTGGCAACCTCAAAGCGGTAAACTTTGGACGGTGGGTAATGAGCGCGATGAAATCGGTAGTGACCTAGTACCCGATTATATGACTTCGGTTCAAGACGGTGCTTTTTATGGTTGGCCTTATAGCTACTATGGTCAACATGTAGATGTGCGAGTAAAACCGCAAAATCCTGAAATGGTTGCTCGTGCAATTAAACCCGACTATGCGCTAGGTAACCATACGGCTTCTTTAGGCCTTGCATTTTATACAGCCGAACTGATGCCACAATTTAGAGGTGGGGCATTGATCGGTCAGCATGGTTCTTGGAACCGTAAACCTCACAGTGGTTATAAAGTCATTTTTGTACCATTTAGAAGTGGTCAGCCCTCAGGTCCACCGCAAGATATTTTGACTGGATTTCTCAGCGATAAAGGCAAAGCGTATGGTCGTCCGGTGGGTGTAGCAATCGATTTTTCAGGTGCTGTGTTAGTTGCAGATGATGTGGGCAATACGATTTGGCGCGTTTCGCCAGTTGCTGAGACAACTTATGAGAGTCCAACCCAGCAATCCATTAGTAGTTCAGTGACTCAACCTTAAAAAGGTTGGACAAAATAGGTTTATTTTATGCAAATATTACGGTTATCTGATTACCCTCAATACAAAGAAATGGCTGCACAGTGGTTTTCTGAAAAATGGCAAATCCCTGTGGAAGCCTATCTTGATAGTATTCAGATTTCCATTGATCAAAAGCATGCTATTCCACAGTGGTACATTGTTTTAAATGAAGATAAGCATTTAATTGCTGGAGCAGGAGTCATTGATAATGACTTCCATGAGCGTAAAGATTTAACACCAAACTTATGTGCTTTATTTGTAGAAGAGAACTATCGAAACCAAAATATTGCAAAGCACATTTTAGATTTTATACGTGAAGACTTGAGTAATCAGGGCATCCAAACACTTTATTTAATAACAGACCATACCGAGTTTTATGAAAAATGTGGTTGGCGGTTTTTAATGTTGGTAAAGGATGAGGAAGGCGAGATGGTACGTATGTATGTAGCAGATACTTTTTAATAGAATTTAAAGAGCATCTATAAAAAAATAGCCTCTATAGAGGCTATTTTTTGTAGGCTTATTTACTTTTAAAATTTTTAAAAATCAGAAGAAGCGCGACAAACGATAGTAAAATAATAAAACTAATATAACTATTTGCTGTACTCATCAGCCCAATTTTCCCAACAAAATAGCCAGCGAAAATTGCAGGAATACTAAATGCTAAATAACTTTCAACAAAAAATGCAGCCATAAGTCCTGCGCGTTCCTCTGGTAAAGCTAGAGGCATTACTGTGCGGATCGTACCCATAAAAGCTGTACCAAAACCCACCCCCGTAATAATAGAACCGAGAAATAAAACTACTGCACTTGTAAGATTAATTGCTAAAAATAAAATGGTTGAACCAATAGCAATTGAAAGAGTACCGGTTAATAAAATACGGTAATTTGTCGACTTTCTAAGTGTTAATATACCGGCTGCGCCTGAGAGTGCTAGCGCTATAAACATAACACCGTTTAGCCATGCCGATGAAGTATGGAAAATTTTTGCCAGTAAAGAAGGCATAAGTGATAGGAAGAAACCACTGACCATCCAAAGAGCAATATTAATCGGACTAATACTCAATAAAGCACTTTTTGTTTGTGGAGGAATAGCCATATTGGGTTTTAAAGAGGCAAGTGCACCCGATCTTTTTTGGGCTGTTTCAGGAGTAAAAAAACTTAAAATGAGTTCACAAATAAGAAGAAGACATAAAAATTCAAAAACAAGCTGTAATGGTTGGGCAGAGAATTGCAAAATAGAACAAGTTAGAAATATACCAACAGCCATGCCGACCATTGGTGCGATACTATTAATAAGCGAACCCTGAAGCTTACTAAAATCTAAAATTGCTGCGCCTATAGCCGAGACAGCAAGCCCTGTTGCGATTCCTTGTAAGCCCCGTGCAATAAATAACATCGAAACATCTGAAGCAAATAAGAAAAAGCTCATCGAAATAATTTGCAGAAAAATGGCTGCAATAATGACAGGACGACGTCCAATATAGTCAGACAAAGAACCAATAATCAGTAATGAACCCAGCAGAGTAAAAGCATAAGTTGCAAAAATTAAAGTCAAAGTGACAGGTGAAAATTGCCAAAGCTGTTGGTATAGACGATAAAGTGGAGTCGGTGCACTAGACGCCGCCATAAAGGTCATGAGCGTGATTGTATTGAGTGTCAATGCACTTGCACTATCTAACTGAAAAACTGATCCAGACCGTTTTGAACTTGAATTGTTCATATAAGATGAATAATATAAAAGCGAATATTTAGCTTTTATACATTATTTTCACACTAAAGCAAATCCTTAGCTTTAGTGTATTTTGTATATAGATATAAATATTTATAAATTTTTTGATCCCTTTACAGAGTTTATAAATGGCAAAAGTTGTTACTGGCTTACGTCCTGGTGGTCGTAGTGAAAGAATTCAAACTGCGGTGCACCAAGCGGTAAAAGAGCTTCAAAAAACCTTAGAGCAGAGCCAAATTACCATACCTATGATCGCTCATGAGGCAGGAGTAACACCTTCGACAATTTACCGCCGTTGGGGCGATATTAATCAGCTATTTTCAGATGTAGCCCTAAATGAACTTAAACCTGATATGGAACCAAAAGATTTAGGTTCATTTCAGCTAGATATCACTGCATGGATTGAACAATATTTTGAGGAGTATTCTTCTGAAGTTGGTCAAACATTATTGCGTGATGTGCTATATACAGCCGACTCTTCAAATGCGAGAAAATGTGAAACCTTAATTATTCAACAACTTGATATTATTCAAGCCAGAGCTAAATCGCGTAATGAACCCACTATAAATAATAAAGAAATTATCGAAGCTGTTATTGCCCCTATGCTATTTCGCATCTTATTCACTGAACGTACCTTAAGTTTAGATTACGTCCACATTTTATTGGAACGGTTATTTAACGCTCCCTAATTTGAATTAATTTATCAAAGCCTATTAGTGTGATTTTTTTAACAAGAACGAGACACTTTATCTTGTTAAAAAATTATATATCAATTTTTCTTATTATTTTTAAACTAAATTTTCATAATTTATAATTTACATGTTTTTTATAAAATCATTTATTTAAGAAATGTTGTTCTTGTATGAGACAATTAAACTTCTACAGACATTTTTGTGCATATTTTTACTTAAAATATTAATATTAAATAATGATTTATAGCGAATTTTGGTTTTTTTTTATTTTTTAAAAACTAGAAAATTAAAATGATTTTATATAATTTATTGCATGATTATTGAATTTGACATTTTTTAAATTTATAACACAGGCCGTTTTTTATTCTTTACAATGGCTTTTCCCTGATAAAGCAGCTTGTGGTGCACGCTTTATATTTTATTTTTTTATCCCCATCGAAAAGGTATTTAGATAATGGATTTCAATACCCTTGACCAAGAAACGGTACAGAAAAAACAGAAATTTCACCAAATTTTGTATGTACAGGTCATCTTTGCAATTATTTTGGGCATTTTAATTGGTCATTTTTACCCAGAACTTGGTGAAAGTTTAAAACCGCTTGGTGATGCATTCATCAAGATCGTTAAAATGATTATTGCTCCCGTCATCTTTTTAACCGTTGTTACAGGCATTGCCAGTATGACAAACATGAGCCGAGTCGGCCGTGTAACTGGTAAAGCTATGCTTTATTTCCTTACCTTCTCAAGCTTGGCGCTTGTGGTTGGTATGATTGTGGCAAATATTATCCAACCAGGTAAAGGTCTTAATATTGACCCTGCTACCTTAGTCAACGACAAAGTAAATACTTACGTTGAAAAGGCGCATGCAACAAATATTACTGACTTCTTCATGAATATTATCCCGCAAACTCTAGTTAGCCCTCTGGCAGGTGGCGAGATTTTGCAGGTTCTGTTTGTGGCGGTATTATTTGGTATTTCTTTGGCTGCATTGGGTGACCGTGCACGTCCAATTACCGACTTCTTAAATAACTTAACAGCTCCAGTTTTTTACCTTGTTGGTATGTTAATGAAGCTGGCTCCAATCGGTGCTTTTGGTGCAATGGCTTTTACCATCGGTGCGTATGGAATCGAATCAATTGGTAATTTATTACTATTAATTATGACGTTCTATATTACAGCGGTATTGTTTGTCATAGTGATCCTAGGAGCAGTAGCCCGTTACAATGGTTTCTCAATTATTCATTTAATCCGTTATATCAAAGATGAACTTTGGTTAGTTTTAGGAACAAGTTCTTCTGAAGCAGCTTTACCATCTTTAATGGATAAAATGCAAAAAGCAGGTTGTGAAAAATCGGTAGTCGGTTTGGTGATTCCAACAGGTTACTCATTTAACCTTGATGGTACAAATATCTACATGACTATGGCTGCTCTGTTTATTGCCCAAGCGTGTAACGTAGACTTATCCATTAGTGAACAAATTGCCTTACTTCTTGTGGCAATGGTAAGTTCTAAAGGTGCAGCAGGGGTGACTGGTGCAGGCTTTATTACTCTGGCTGCCACTCTATCTGTTGTACCAGCTGTTCCTGTTGCAGGTATGGCGTTAATTCTTGGTATTGACCGTTTTATGTCTGAGTGCCGTGCATTAACAAATTTAGTTGGTAATGCTTGCGCAACAATTGTTGTAGCACGTTGGGATAAAGCTTTAGATAAAGATCTTTTAGATAAAGCCTTAAAGAACCCTAAAGCAGAATAACCTTATAAAAAAATCTGTAGCTAAGGGCAATTTGGGAGAGTAGCCCGGCTACAGATTTTTTTTAACATCTAAAAATATATTTTAATTAAATCATTCTAAAGTTCTGCTATTACTTATCTTTTAAAAAAAGACAATCTTAAATAAAAAATTGTGTCGTAAAAAATTATGCTTTTAAGTGATCCTCAAACTCTTCACCTAATTGCATCGCTAATGAGTTTCCTGCCAAATCACAGGTCACTAAACCATATTCTTTTTTAAAACTGAAAGTAAAACCTTTTCCATCAGCAAGATTTTTAACTGAATACCCTAACTTTTCTAACCAAATACGAAACGCAATCAAATTTTTAGCTTTAACAACCTTTTTCACGTGAGAACTCCTTCTATCCGTGGCATTACATCTTATTTATTAATAGGGTTTTAATTAGATTTTTTAAAGGGGGAAATCTTTGTTTTATTTTGCAACTTGTAAAAAAAGTAAGCTAGAGAAAGGAAAGTTTTCTTTTTTATAAAATTATGGAGAGGTTATGTAACTAAAAAATAAAATTTTTTTATTTAAAAAATTGTTCTTCGGCATTTTTTTTAAAAAATATAAATTTGGCGAAATTTTAAAAAAGCTGAATAAATAAGAATAAAGTAAATGTAAAAAATAATTACGATCAACGTGCGCTATGCAAAAAGATACAGTTCTTAAAATGAAACTGTATCTCTTAAAAGGAGAAGCTTTAACTTTAAAAATTATCTTTAAGTGCACGTAAATGAGCAAAATCTTCAGCACTTTCTGCGCGAAGAAAAGGATTGGTTGCTAATTCAAGTTCAATCGTACTCGGAAGAGTGATTGATCCTTGTTTACGTAGCTCACGAACTTCTTCAGCTCGTTCAGATAAGGCATGGTTATGCGGTTCTACCGTTAAGGCAAATTCGGCATTTGAAAGCGTGTATTCATGCGTACAATAAACTTTGGTTTGTGTTGGTAGCGCTGCTAAACGACTAAGTGAGTGATACATTTGTTCAGCCGTACCTTCAAATAATCGTCCACATCCCATTGCAAACAAAGTGTCACCGCAGAATACAGCTTCTAACTCTTCAATAAAATACACAATGTGCCCTAAGGTGTGACCTGGGGTCGCGATAATCTCTACTTTTAAATCATTAAATTTTAAATGATCGTCATGTTGTAAGGGGTGAGTAATTCCCGGAATTTTTGAGAGCTCATCACGTGGACCATAGACAGTAATATTTTGGCCAGCCGTTAAATCCGCTACACCACCGATATGGTCTTTATGCCAATGAGTGAGCCAGATTTGTTTTAAAGTGAGTTGATAATTTTGACAAAATTGAGTCACAAGATCAGCTTCTGTTGGATCAACTGCAACAGCCTCTTGGGTTTCAGTATCTTCTAAAATCCAGATATAGTTTTGGAGGGCATTCTGTACATCAATAAAATGAATTCTATAACGCATTGTTTTATCCTAAAACCAAATCCAAAGAGTAAGTAATCGCTGTTTTTGATAATAACAGAAAATGGTATTAAGCCACTCATTCAACCTTTTTATGAAAATGATGTATATAAAACAAAAAAGCCCCCATTTAGGGAGCGTTTTATATGAGTAATTTAACGGATCTTAGAGAGCCAGTTACCTAGCGTCTGTACAATCTGTACTAAGAGCAATAGAACAATTACTGTTAAAATTACAACGCTTGTATCAAAACGTTGGTAACCATAAGAGATTGCTAAGTCACCAATACCACCTGCGCCCACTGCACCAGCCATTGCTGTTGCACCAATCAAACTGATTGTCGCTGTTGTGAGGTTTAAAATGAGTGAACTGCGTGCTTCTGGCAAAATAAAGCGGTAAATAATTTGCCAAGGTGTAGCACCCATCGCCTGAGCAGATTCAATAATTCCTTCATTTACTTCGAGTAGGGAAGTTTCAATCAAACGTCCCATATATGGACCAACGTAAATTGTTAAAGGAACGATCGCTGCCCATGTACCAATTGAAGTACCTACCAACAACTTGGTAAGAGGAATCACTGCAATAAGTAAAATAATAAATGGGAGAGAGCGTAACGCATTTACAATTGGGTTGAGTAAATGATAGACGAATCTATTTGGCAAAATACCTTCTGGGCGAGTTACAAGCAGGATAACCCCTTGAATGAAACCCCAAATACCACCAAATAACAGCGCAAAAAACACCATGTGAAATGTTTCTTGTAGAGCTGTTACAAACTGGTCAATTGAAAGAGAACTGTGCCAGAAAGGTTGAGTAAGTTCAGTTAACCACTGTACGATTAAATCTCTCATACTTGATCTCCTGATTGAACTACACTCACTTCATTTTTCTCTAAAAACTCGATAGCTTGTTTAATCAACTGAGGCTCACCTAGAAGCTGTACAAACATTTGACCAATGACAGTACCGTTAATTTCAGTCATGTTAGCGAATAAGATATTTAAACTAATATCAAATTGTTTAATCAGTGACTGAATTACAGGTTCTTGAGCAGAACGGCCCAAAAACTGTAAACAGTAGATGCTATGGTGATGCTGATTTTCGAGTTGATTTAAAATATTCACAGGCAACTGTTGATGTAACACAGTTTGAATAAAGTTTTTAGTCGTCGGATGTTGAGGATTACTAAAGATATCAATCGTTGAACCTTGTTCAATGACTTTACCAGCTTCCATCACAGCTACATGATCACAAACAGTTTCAATGACATCCATTTCATGGGTCACCATAACGATTGTGATTTTTTGCTCTTGATTGATTTTCTTGAGTAACTCTAAAACAGACTTGGTTGTTTGCGGGTCTAGGGCAGAGGTTGCTTCATCACACAAAAGAATTTTTGGATGATTTGCCAAAGCACGAGCAATACCGACACGTTGCTTTTGGCCGCCAGAAAGTTCATCAGGATAAGCATCTTTTTTATGCTTAAGATCAATGAACTCCAATAACTCATTTAAGCGCTTTTCACGTTCTGCTTTATTGTAATTCAGCAGACGCATTGGCATTTCGATATTTTCAGCAACCGTTTTGGTTTGTAGCAAATTGAAGTGCTGAAAAATCATACCAATATTTGCACGTTCCTGACGTAATGAACGCGCATCCAAAGCAGTGAAGTCCTTTTGATTAATGATAACCTGACCTTCATTTGGTCGTTCAAGTAAGTTAATCAGGCGGATTAAAGTACTTTTACCTGCACCACTATAGCCAATAATACCAAAAATACTCCCTTCAGGAATTTCCAAATTAATTTGGTCCAGAGCTCGTATGGTTTGGCCTTTAAGCTGATAGTGCTTTGAAATGTTTTTAAATTGAATCATGTCGTCAAAAACTATGCTAAAAAGAAAAAACAGGCAAAGAGTCTTTGCCTGTTTCGCGTTGCAGCTATTATATTACTATTTAGCTTCCGTGAGGTAGCTGATTGGCTGATTCACGTCAACTTTTGTACCACCAAAGTGTTGTTCAACGTATTTTTTAACAGCTTCAGTGTGGTATAGCTGACCAACTTTCTGAAGAATTGGGTCATCTTTGCGAGATTCAGCTGTTGCAAGGATGTTTACATTCAGTTTAGTGCTTTGGTCAACAGGTTCATAGTAGATAGAATCTTTAAGTACGTTTAAACCACCTTCTAAAGCTAACGTATTACCCAAAACAATTGCATCAACTTCATCTTTTACGCGTACAGCTGTCGCCATTTGGATTGGTTTGATATCAATTTTTTTACTGTTATCGATAATATCGCTTGGTGTGCCTTTAGCAGGGTCGAAGTCAGCTTTAAGTTTAATTAAGCCAGCACTTTGTAATAACAATAATGCACGAGCTTCATTCGCAGCATCATTAGGAATTGCAATGCTTGCACCTTGTTGGAATTCTTCTACTTTTTTATGTTTACTTGAGTAGATCCCCATTGGCTCAAGATAAGTTGTAGCAACTGGAGCAATTTTATCTTTATTTGATGCATTGAAAGCCACCAAATATGCATAAGATTGGAATGCATTTAAGTCAACTTCTTTATTTGCTACAGCTGTATTCATTGCAACATAATCAGTGAAATTTTTCACCTCAAGCTTAACACCAGCAGCTTTAGTTTCTGGTAAAGTCGAAATATAACGCCAGATATCAGCGTCAGAACCAGTTGAGGCAATAACCACAGTTTGAGGTTGTGATGAATCACCACTCTTTCCAGCTTGTGGTTCACTTTGTTGTTTCCCGCAAGCTGCAAGTAATAGCACAGACACGCTTAAAAAAAGACTGATCAGCTTTTTCATGTAAAAAAAGTCCTGATTAAGAGAGATATCAACTATTTAGTTGGCTCTCTAGAAAAGAAAATGAGTTTTGTTGTCACGTCACAAAGTTTTGAATGCTAAAAGTTATAGCTTTTAGCTCTTTTCTAATTCCTCAGATACTTGTTTTACCGTTTTTGATCTGTACTAAATAAAACTATTTTCACAACAGTTCTATCATGAGTTGACAGTCTTTAAGCGATTTCTAAAAGTATTCAATGTTAAAAATAACTATTATCCCTAACAGAATTAGATGATGAGCCTCAATATTTAAAGGCACAATAACTTTGTGGAAAGTTCCAACGCTTTATCTAATCATATCAATAAAAACATATTCAATATAGTGGACATGTTTCGATCTTATTGATTGGAAGTGAATAAAAACTGAGGTTTATATAAAATTTTCTGATAAATAAGAATGAAATATAAAAAGCCCTCTTTAATAGAGGGCTTTTTATCAGTTGAGAGTTTTTTACTCAGCTTTTTCTCGTGCAATTGCGCGATAGCCAATGTCACTACGATATTGCATACCAGTAAAGGTAACTTGTCCGCATACTTCAAGTGCATTAATTTGTGCTTCAAGCACGCTGTCGCCTAACGCAGTTACACAAAGAACTCGACCACCAGAAGTCACGATGTGACCATCTTCACGAGTTGCAGTGCCTGCGTGGAAAATTTTAGTATCTTCAGGTGATTGTCCAATACCTGAAATTACATCACCTTTGCGTACGCTATCAGGATAGCCTTCGGCTGCAAGTACGATACCGATTGACTTACGCTCATCCCATTCAGCTTCTTTTGGCAAATTGCCAGCAATACCAGCTTCTACCAATTCAACAAGAGATGACTTTAAGCGCATCATGATTGGCTGAGTTTCAGGATCACCGAAACGACAGTTGAACTCGATCACACGCGGTTGACCTTGTTCATCAATCATTAAGCCAGCATATAAGAAACCAGTGTAGACATGTCCGTCAGCAGCCATACCTTCAACAGTCGGACGCATGATTTCAGTCATAACACGTTCGAAAATGTCAGAAGTTACCACCGGAGCAGGAGAGTAAGCACCCATACCGCCAGTATTAGGACCTTGGTCACCTTCAAAAATACGCTTGTGATCTTGTGAAGTTGCCATTGGTAAAATGTTTTTACCATCAATCATACAAATGAAAGAAGCTTCTTCACCTGCAAGGAACTGTTCAATTACAACACGTGAACCAGCATCACCGAATTTGTTGCCTGCAAGCATGTCATCAATTGCTGCAAAAGCTTCTTCGTTGGTCATTGCAACGATTACACCTTTACCAGCAGCAAGACCGTCTGCCTTAATTACAATTGGTGCACCATTTTTTTCAACATAAGCTTTAGCTGCATCAACTTCCGTAAATACTTCGTAAAAAGCAGTTGGAATGTTATGACGCTTTAAAAAATGTTTAGCAAATGCCTTTGAGCCTTCAAGCTGCGCAGCATATTGAGTTGGTCCCCAAATTTTTAGACCTGCTTCGCGAGCAGCATCTACCACACCATTCACTAAAGGTGCTTCTGGACCAACAATAATAAGTTCAACATTATTTTCTTTAGCAAAAGCGATAATTGCAGGATTGTCTAAAATATCAAGCTGAACATTAACGCATTTGTCTTCAGTTGCAGTTCCCGCATTTCCCGGTGCAACGAAAACTTGAGTAACTTTGGTATCTTGCGCGATTTTCCATGCCAAAGCATGTTCACGACCACCACTACCTAAAACTAAAATATTCATTTTTAATTTGTTCCTTAACTTTAATCCTTTTCATCCCCCTCTATTCCTCAAGGTGGAGTTTAGCTCCATTATTGTGGAAAACCCTCCTGAATGAAAGGAGGGTTAGGGAGGACTAAATTTAAATTAGTGGCGGAAATGGCGCATACCAGTGAACACCATTGCAATACCAGCTTCATCTGCTGCAGCGATTACTTCTTCATCACGCATAGAACCACCTGGTTGAATGATGCATTTAATGCCAGCTTTAGCAGCATTATCAATACCGTCACGGAACGGGAAGAATGCATCAGATGCCATTACAGCACCTTCAACAACCAAACCAGCATGTTCAGCTTTAATGGCAGCAATACGAGCTGAGTTAACGCGACTCATTTGACCTGCACCTACACCAATAGTTTGGCGGTTTTTAGCATAAACAATTGCGTTTGATTTTACGTATTTCGCAACTTTCCAAGCAAAGATAAGATCATCAATTTCTTGCTCAGTTGGCGCACGCTTAGTAACTACTTTAAGATCATCTTTAGTGATCATGCCCAAGTCTTGATCTTGAACAAGTAAGCCACCATTTACGCGTTTATAGTCAAGTTGCGGTGCACGTGCATCAATTGCAGGTAACTCACCACATACTAAAACACGTACATTTTTCTTAGCGCCAGTAACTTCAAGCACGCCATCAGCAATACTTGGAGCAATAATAACTTCAACGAATTGACGCTCTACAATTGCTTGAGCAGTTGCAACGTCTAATTCACGGTTGAATGCAATAATACCGCCAAAAGCAGATTCTGGATCAGTTGCATAAGCTAAATCATAAGCAGCTTTAATGCCGTCTAAAGAAACCGCAACACCACAAGGGTTAGCATGTTTTACGATGACACAAGCAGGTTTTGCGAATGATTTAACACATTCAAGTGCAGCATCTGTATCTGCAATGTTGTTATAAGACAATTCTTTGCCTTGTAACTGTTTTGCAGTAGAAACTGATGCTTCTTTTGCATTAGCTTCGACATAGAAAGCAGCCGATTGATGTGGGTTTTCACCGTAACGTAAATCTTGTGCTTTGTTCAATTGAGTATTGAATGTACGAGGGAATAAGTCAGCTTCACCTTCGGTCTTACCAACGCGAGCGCCTAAGTAAGAAGCGATCATGCCGTCGTATTGAGCTGTATGTTCAAATGCTTTAACTGCTAAATCAAAACGCGTTTCATAAGAAAGCGAACCAGCAGTTTTTAATTCATTAATTACAGTGTCGTAATCAGAAGCATTAACTACAATACCTACTGAAGCATGGTTTTTAGCAGCTGCACGAACCATTGTAGGACCACCGATGTCGATATTTTCGATTGCATCAGGAAGAGTACAGTCAGGTTTTGCAACAGTTGCAGCAAATGGATAAAGGTTTACAACAACAAGATCAATCGGATCGATGTTGTGTTCTTCCATAACTGCTTCATCTAAACCACGACGAGCAAGAATACCGCCATGAATTTTTGGATGTAAGGTCTTAACACGACCATCCATCATTTCAGGGAAGCCAGTATGTTCAGATACTTCTACAACCGCGATATTATTATCTTTAAGCAACTTATATGTGCCGCCTGTAGATAATAGTTCTACCCCTAGAGCTGCAAGGTTTTGAGCAAATTCGACAATTCCTGTCTTATCAGATACAGAAATCAAAGCACGTTTAATAGTCATGATGTTTAATTCAACAATTTCAAGTCTACGGATTAAAACCAATAAGCATAAAAAAATGCCCACGACGTCGTGAGCATTTTATCATTTATTCACTCATTAAACCGTGAGCTTTTAACTTTTTACGTAAAGTGCCACGGTTGAGTCCAAGAATTTCTGCAGCACGCGTTTGATTACCACGTGTATATTCAAGAACTACAGATAAAAGAGGTTTCTCCATTTCTGCTAGCACCATGTCATATACCTGAGATGGTTGCTCACCTTGCAATTGTGCAAAATAATGGCGAACTGCGCGATCCACGTGGATGCGAAGAGCAACATCAGATTGTGCAGTAAAAATAGGAGATTTGCTATTCATGCGAGTTAATCCGAAAATCAAATACTAGCTTGGGTAAAGTAGTATATAAATGTGGTCTAAAAATACGGAGTCCTGTTTTAGATCCTAAAACAGTGACTCTAAAACATAAGAACAATTAGCTTGCCATATTTCTTCGTATTGAATAAAAAATAAGCGTAACAATAATTAAATATTTGTTACAGCCCCCTCAAAAACAAAAAAAGTTAGGCTATGCGCTTAAAGTAGAAAAGCACACATGCTTAACAGTATTTTTTTTGGATTGAGAGCGAGGAGTATATGAGTCAAAGCTTTCGTGGCGCGTATCATACCATTGTCTAGGAAAAAGTGAGCAAATTAACTGCATTTTTTTTTATTTTTTTTTCACTTTTTTTACATTTTAGGGGTGGACAATTTCTAATCGATAATTTACTAGCCTTTTTTTGCTTTTGTTTAGCTCAAATTGGAATCGGAAAGGAGTGTTTGATGGAATACGTTGAATACCCCTTAAGTTTTCAACTAGATATTGTTGAGGAGTTAATATGATTTCCTCTGTTTTGTCTGGCTCTGTTGCAAAAATCAACTTTAGGTTAGGAAGCTCAATACTTTTATCATTCTGGTTGAGCAATATGCCTGAGAACTGGGTATGGTTCGCATCGATCTTGCGGACTTTTAACTTTTCTATATAGATAAGTTGATAAAGTTCTGCTGATTTGTTGCAGTGTAGTATTTGGCAAACGTAATTAAAAGCATGGCTAACGGTTGGGCTTGCATGCATGAGCTTAGGGTTAAACCAGAGGATTTGAAAAGTAAAGACTAAAATTAAAATAAGGTTGGCAGAGCTCCAGAGCGTATAGTACAACCAACTATGCTTTTTATTATTGTCTTGTTCTTGTGGGGATGCCTGCTCAGCTAAATTAAGGTTTGGTAGAGCATTAATAGGTTCGTTGTGAAAGTAATTTAAGTTGTTGAGATAAGTTAAAAGATCAATATTAGAGTTTTCTACTTTTTGGTCAAAGATATCTAGTACGTGAGAATGCGTCATATATCTTGTCTGCATTGAACCATTGGCTAACGTCGTTGAGTTGACCATAACTGGCTGTTCAATATTGATTAGATGGGTTAAGGCATTAAAGCTTGAATTACATTTAGGGCAACAAACCATACCCTGAGCAACAGTCAATTGAGTAAGAGATACTTTATAAACTGTTAAACACTTAGGGCAGCGGGTTTGTTTTTCATTCATGAGTTAAAAATCTCAATTTATTGTTTTACGTTTTCCTGAAATGCGACACCAGTTTTCTTCGCGCTTTTCGACATCTAATATATCAAAAAAATCAGAATAAACACGTGAAACATCAGCAACTTGCTCTTCAATAACACCAGCAAGTGCGAACTCGCCCTCAGATTTGATTAAATTTGCAAATTCAGGCGCAAGCATCATTAAAGGTCCTGCTAAAATGTTTGCAACTAAAACATCGGCTTGTTTAGGTTTGAATTCTTGATCAAACTCTTCAGGAAGACCTACATATAGTCGATCTAATACACCATTAAGCTCTGCATTTTGTTTCGTTGCTAAAACAGCTTGCGGGTCAATATCTGTGGCATATACTTTTTTAGCGCCTAGTAACAAAGCTGCTACGCCTAAAATGCCTGAACCACAGCCATAATCAATCACGATTTTATCTTTAACGTCAGTTTTACCCAGCCATTGTAAGCATAGGAAAGTACTTGCGTGATTACCTGTACCAAATGCAAGACCTGGGTCTAACTTAATGTTAGTTGCGTCTGCTTCTGGTGGCTCTAGCCATTCAGGCACGATCCAGAACTTTTCTCCAATCTGAATTGGCTCATAGTAATCCATCCATGCGCGTTCCCACACTTGATCTTCAAGTTCTTCATGACGCATAGGAACATCTGGAAGTTGAGCTTTTAAGAAAGCTTCTAAAGTGTCGACATCAATTGGGTCTTGTTCGTCTTGTTGATAGATGCCTGTCACAATAACTTTGTTCCATAAAGGTGTTTCACCCGGTAATGGTTCAAGTAAAGCCTGATCTTCAGCATCATCCAGCGTTACGCTTACCGCACCTAGAGACATTAAAAGTGTTTCTGTGAACTCAACTTGTTCTTGATCAACGGTAATGTGTATTTGTAACCACTTCACGAAAAGGACCTAAAAATTTTATTTAAAGGCGTATTGTAGCGGACTAGACCATTTTAAAAAAGAAAGCGGCCCATCTTTAATGGACCGTCTTTGAAAATACTGATGAGATATAGCGGGAAATAAATGACTTCTTCTATACCTATGTCAAAACAGATTAAGGAGCAGGGGCCTTAAATTGTAACTTGCCATTTTCGTTTGGTTGGCAAGTACCGTTAAAGGTTACACCGTTGTGATTGTATGAAACCCATTCACCTTGCTGTTTTTTTGCACAGACTCGAATTTGTTTTTGCATTTCAGCTTTGCTCGTGTCAGCAGCATGGGTAAAAGTTACGCCTGAAAAACAAATTAGAGATGCAGTTAAGATTTTTAACATGGTCGTTTTCATTTTGTATTCCTTCTCGTTGCGTTAATTTTAAAGTCATAGAAGTGCTGTACATTTTTTATTCTAAGATGAATTAATTTTAAAAACATTCACTTTGTATTGAATTCATGAAACAAAATGTCAAATCATGTGGCATAGCGTAAATTATGTGAAGACAATTTTGTAATTATGTACATCAATAAGCAGATAATTTTGCTATAATGTTCCGTCTTTTTTTTCTGGTGTTTTTGTACTCATGCACTATCCTAAAGTTTATGATGTTATCGTTATCGGTGGCGGTCACGCAGGTACGGAAGCGGCCCTTGCTGCTGCGCGTATGGGACGACAGACTTTGCTTTTGACCCATAACATTGAGACTTTGGGCCAAATGAGTTGTAACCCAGCAATTGGTGGTATTGGTAAGTCTCACCTAGTCCGTGAAATTGATGCACTTGGCGGTGCAATGGCTCTTGCTGCCGATAAAGGTGGTATTCAGTTCCGTATTTTAAATTCGCGTAAAGGTGCAGCTGTGCGTGCGACACGTGCCCAAGCTGACCGTGTTCGTTACAAAGCTGCCATTCGTGATACTTTGGAAAATCAAGCAAATCTTGATATTTTCCAGCAAGCAGCTGATGACCTGATTGTTGAAGGCGATACTGTTAAAGGTGTTGTTACCCAAATGGGTATTCGCTTTGATGCTAAAACTGTTGTGTTGACTACAGGTACATTCTTGGGTGGTGTCATCCACGTTGGTTTAGAAAAATCAAGCGGTGGTCGTGCGGGAGATCCTCCTTCTATTGCACTTGCTCAACGTTTACGTGAATTAAAATTACCAGTGGGACGTTTAAAAACCGGTACTCCACCACGTATTGATGCACGTTCAGTTGATTTTTCAGTCATGATTCCGCAGCCGGGTGATTTCCCATCTCCAGTGATGTCATTCATGGGTGATGCTTCTATGCACCCTGAACAAGTAAACTGTTATATCACGCATACGAATGAAAAAACCCACGATATTATTCGTGGTGGTTTAGACCGTTCACCAATGTACACTGGTGTTATTGAAGGTGTAGGTCCGCGTTACTGTCCATCAATCGAAGATAAGATTCACCGTTTCGCTGATAAAGACTCACATCAAGTATTCTTGGAACCAGAAGGTCTAGATACACACGAGCTTTATCCAAACGGTATTTCGACCTCTTTACCGTTTGATGTTCAGTTCGAGCTTGTACGTTCAATTCGTGGTATGGAAAATGCTCATATCTTACGTCCGGGCTATGCAATTGAATATGATTATTTCAATCCGCAAGCTTTGAAATTTACACTTGAAACTAAAGCGATTAATGGCTTGTACTTTGCTGGTCAAATTAATGGTACAACAGGTTATGAAGAAGCTGGTGCCCAAGGTTTACTTGCAGGTTTAAATGCTGCGCGTCGTGCGTGGGAGCAAGAAGAATGGACGCCTAAACGTGACCAAGCTTATATGGGTGTGTTGGTTGATGACCTCATCACGTTAGGTACTAAAGAACCGTACCGTATGTTTACCTCACGTGCTGAATATCGTTTGATGTTGCGTGAAGATAATGCGGATCAGCGCTTAACTTCTATTGGTCGTGAACTTGGTTTGGTTGATGATGTTCGTTGGGCTGCTTATTGCGAGAAAATGGAAGCGGTTGAGCGTGAAACCTCTCGTTTACAACATTTATGGGCAGCACCAAATAACCCTATGGGTAAAAAATTCGTTGAAATGACGGGTGCTGATTTGAGTAAGGAATGTAGTGCGATTGATTTGCTCAAGCGCCCTAATATCACCTTCGGTCAAATTGCTGAACTTACTGGTTCTGAAGTTTCAGAACAAGTGGGGGAGCAAATTGAAATTGCTGTGAAATATGAAGGTTACATTAACCGTCAGCATGAAGATGTTGCTCAATTAAAGCGTCTTGAAGAAACTAAAATTCCTGCCGACTTTGACTATGATGTCGTGTCTGGATTGTCACGTGAAATCACGCAGAAGTTAAAAACAGTTCTTCCAGAAACTTTAGCTCAAGCAAGCCGTATTCCTGGTGTTACACCAGCAGCAGTTCAGCTTGTAATGATCACAATTCGTAAGAATAATATGATTAAGAAAACAGCTTAATCATTTAAATGTACAAAAAGCCCAGTTAAGACTGGGCTTTTTTATTTTCTGTTCAAAAAATATATGGAAACTTCCTAAGGAAGAAAAGAGATTTCGCTTCCTTTTTTTCTTATTTCACATATTTTAAGTCGCCAGTTATATTGAATTCACGTTCAAACAAGAGGGCTTTAATCATGACAATGAAATCAATTCGCTACAATGGATATGAAATGGCATGCCAATGCTCATGTTTAAAATAGCGCAAAAGAAAGAGCAGATCAGTTTTGATGGGGGGAGAACACATTGATCTGAAAACAGTAAAAAAATAAGAACAATATAAAATTAAGAAAATTATAATTCAAAATCTAAAGAGAACCTTATGGTTCTCTTTTTTATATCTACTTACTATCAGTTTCAATTTCACGTACAGCGTTGTGTACTTGAACTGGCTCAATATGCAGTAATTTCTTGCCAAAACTACGTAGCCACCATACTAGTTGAGATGTAAAAGGTACGGTTGCTGAAACTTCTACAATATTTTCTTCAAGCGGAGTAATTGTTTGGTCTTTACTTAACTGACTTTCATAAAAGGTTTTCGCAGTTTGCTCTGTCATAGTTAGGGTGAGCTGAATTGATTCAGTTGGCTGGTTGTAGTCCACTCTAAAGCCTAAAGCCCCTGAATCAATATAATGATCAATATCAAAATTAACTGGATGCAGTGCTCGGCTGTCTAATACTTTTGCTGATTTAAAACGGTGCAGAGCAAATGTTTGCACTTCAGTTTTGTCATGTCTTGTGCAAATTAAATAAATGACTGCACCTTTTTGTACCAAAGCCAAAGGATTTAAAACATAAGTTCTATCTTCACCCTGATTGACCCGTGCCCGATAAACACATTCTATTTGCTTGTCTTGGAGCAAGCCTTCATAAATTGCTTGTTGAGCATTTCGATCGACAACAGGTGGAATAAGAGGTTGACTTGCCGGAACAATACGTACACGGTTAATCCACTGTCTCACATTATTTTGTGTAGAGAGGCTACGTTTGGCCAAATCGAACCATGGTCCCATCTCATCAAGCAGGCTCGGGGGAAGGAGGTGCTTAAGGTGCTCCTCAACCATCATAAAAGTTACCGCTTGAGAACTTGTCATGTGAGGTAAGCTTTGAATAGGTGCATCTGATTGCCACCGCCAGCCCTGAGGTACGGCTTTATTGCTCTCTATCGGAAAACGCTGAGCAATTTGATTTAAGTCACGCTGAATAGTCCTTAAACTAATATCAATACCTTCGCGCTCAAGCATTTCTTGCAATTCTCGAGTCCCGATCCATTTGCCGGTCGGTAGGCGAGACAAGATCTGCCATTGGCGATACAAACTATTCGAAGTTTCTTTTTCTATTACAGACATAAGCGTAATACATCTATATCCAATTGCTTTGGTGTCAACACAATAAAAAATCTTTACAGATTTAGCAAGTTTGTCAGATTCAGTTTATAGCCCATTGGGTAAACGATGATAAGATTTAGAAGAAAGTTATAACAATGATGCCGTACAAGTATTACAGATATATAAGTGGCACTGAAATTGCTTATTTAAAAATGAAATATAGATAAATGATAAGACGAGGTGGTTATGTCAGAACAAGAGCATGAATTACATCTAGATAATGATTTTTTTATACAAGAGCAGACAACAACAGCACTCATTAACCCAACCTCTTTTTTAGAACATATTTCTGTGCAAACTAATCTCTTTGAGCAACTTAAATCACAGTTCTTTAATGAGATGCTTGATGATGTAACATCAAATGGTGCAGCTTCTAAAAAAATTGAACAATGGTTGAGCATCCGTACTTTAGATGAGTTAAAGGAGTTAAATACCCAAGCAAAACAGCATTTTCTTTATCATGGGATTACTTTTAATGTTTATGGCGATAAAGAAGGAACGGAGCGCACTATTCCTTTTGATTTAATTCCAAGAGTAATCGAGAAAAAACAATGGGAAAAAATTGCCTCAGGCTGTGCACAGCGTGTTAAAGCATTAAATTATTTCCTAGATGATATTTATCATGGACAACATATTTTAAAAGAACAAATCATTCCCGAAGAACAAATTATGGGAAATGATGCTTTTCAACCCCATATGCTTAAACATTCTTTAAAAGGAAAAATTTATTCACAAATTAGCGGGATCGATATTATCCGTGATGGTGAAGGGGAGTTTTTTGTATTAGAAGACAATTTGAGAACACCTTCTGGGGTGTCTTATATGATTGAGAGCCGAAATATTAGCCAGAAATTAATGCCTGAGCTATGTACAGCTAATAATTTACAGGGGATTGAGCATTATCCAAAACTTTTAAAAGAAATATTGCAAGAAAATTCTTCTGCAGATCAACCTTTTATTGTGGTGCTAACACCAGGGCGTTTTAATAGTGCTTATTATGAGCACGCTTTTCTAGCACGTGAAATGGATGTGCCATTGGTTACAAATCGGGATTTATTTGTAGAAAATGATCAAGTATTTGTCAAAACTATTCGTGGGCGTCAAAAAGTAGACGTAATTTACCGCCGTTTAGATGATGACTTTCTAGATCCTTTAGCATTTCGACCAGACAGTGCTTTAGGCGTAGCAGGTCTTATGTCTGCTTATTTACAAAAAAATGTCGTGATTGCAAATGCACCTGGAACGGGTGTGGCTGATGATAAATCTATCTATCCTTATGTAGATCAAATGATTCAATATTATTTAGATGAAACACCAATTCTAAAAAATGTACCCACTTATCAGTGCCGTAAAGAAGAACACTTAGACTATGTACTCTCTAATCTTGATCAATTAGTCGTTAAGGAAGCACAAGGTTCGGGCGGATATGGCATGTTGATTGGACCTAAAGCAAGCTCATGCGAAATTGATGACTTTAGAAAAAAATTGATTGCGATGCCTCATATGTATATTGCACAACCTACCTTAGCTTTATCTGTCGCTCCAACTTTAACAACAGGCGGAGTAGCGGAACGTCATATTGATTTGCGTCCATTTGTGTTGAGCTCACCTTATCGTACAGAGATTGTACCTGGTGGTTTAACACGCGTAGCTATGCAAGCTGGCTCTTTGGTCGTAAATTCATCTCAAGGTGGCGGTATAAAAGATACATGGGTTGTTGAAACATTACATTCCTGATTGTGGGTTAAAGAGGAACTTTATGGTTTTACTCAATTCGAGTGCGCATCAAATATATTGGTTGGGTCGATATTTGATGCGAGTTAAATTTGCAGCCTCTCATTTACCCTTTACAGAAGATGAGAAAGCAACAAGATTTGCAGCAGCATTTGGTTTGGTCATAGAAAATGCTGAATTACTAAATCACTATATGTTAGACAAGAAGCAAACATTTTCATTACTGAACCAGCTCATTATTGCTAAAGATAATATTCAGGAACTAAGAGGTATTTTGTCATCACATGCTTATGCAGAATTAAATAATGTGATTAATACGCTTCAAGCTCAACCTGATGCATTGAGTAAAGCAGTCGAACAATGCACACGAATACTAGAAGCGGAACATGAAGATGTTCGTTTATTTTTGTATTTAGGCCAAAAAATAGAGCAATTTGATATAGAACTGCGTTTTGGTGAAGATTTATCTGTTCTCATATCAGAGCTAGATACTGTGGTGCAACAGCTCGCTAATTTGAATTGGGAAAATATAAATGAAAATTGGCAAGCACTAAAGCAGCAACTTACGTGGGACGCTTATTATACTTTTACACAGCAGTTGGAAAATATGTTTGAGGGCTGATTATGAAATTGATGGTTAATCATCAAACGCATTATAGCTATACTGAAACTGCTCGGAACAGCATTCAGTATATTAAAATGATGCCTCAAACATCGCCTCACCAACATGTTATGAATTGGGCAATTAGCGTGCCGGGTGATAAAACAATAAAGAGAGATATATTTAACAATGTATGGATGACGGCTAGTCAGCGTTATCCATATCAACATCTTACATTTATGGCCCAAGGAATTGTTGAGCTTCGAAATGTAGAACTAGGTTGTGTAGATCTCTCTACACCTACAAATTTGTTTTTGCAGATGACAGGTGCAACTCGATGTGATTCGGAAATGTTGGACTTTGCTAAAAATATTGTAGTGGTTAGGGATCGACAGCATATTGCGTTATTAAGCGAATATATCTTGCAAAAAATACTTTATCAGCCTGAAAGTACTTCGGTTCAGACAACTGCGATCGAAGCATTTCATGCTGGTCAAGGTGTATGCCAAGAT
This sequence comes from Acinetobacter sp. 1294243, assembly GCF_000588015.1. NCBI lineage: Bacteria > Pseudomonadati > Pseudomonadota > Gammaproteobacteria > Moraxellales > Moraxellaceae > Acinetobacter > Acinetobacter sp. 1294243. The sequence goes on along the minus strand of NZ_JFXG01000002.1, from coordinate 174,866 downwards.
CATGCTCACATTTTAATTGCGATGTGTCGTGCGCTACAATTACCTGCACGTTATGTCTCTGGTTATCTATTTGATCAAAACTATCCGCACCTTGCCAGTCACGCTTGGGCGGAGGTATTTTTAGAAAATCAGTGGTATTGTTTTGATGTAAGCAATCAGTTGTTTACACCCAAACATCATATCTACCTTGCAGTAGGACGTGACTATCTTGATGTGGCACCTATTCGTGGCATAAGAGAGCAAGGTGGAGTTGAGAATATGATGTCTGTGGTTCAAGTGTTGGCATGTTGAATGTAAAGAGAATGAAATGACCTATTGTTGTGCGTTAAGATTGGAACAAGGTTTAGTGTTTATTAGTGACACAAGAACCAATGCAGGAGTTGACCATATTTCTGTGTTCCGAAAACTGCATACTTTCGGCGTTACCGGAGAACGTTTTATTGCCTTGCAAACTGCAGGTAACTTAGCAACAACGCAAGCTGTTATAGGTCATTTACAAAATGCCCTGACTTTGCAGCAAGAGCCTAATTTATATAGTGTTAATACGATGTTTGAGGCGGCTGAACTAATTGGTAAAACCTTAAAAACTGTTTTAGAGGATATTAGTTCGGACACCCAAGAACAAATGAATTATGCCTGTAGTATTTTGGTGGGTGGGCAGATTAAGGGTGGTGACATGCAACTTTATAATGTTTATCCACAAGGCAATTTCATTTGCGCAACTACAGATACACCTTATTTCCAAATAGGTGAAAGTAAATATGGAAAGCCTATTCTGGATCGAGCTTTATATTATGCAATGCCACTAGACGACGCATTACGTTGTAGCCTGATTTCTTTTGATTCGACTTTGCGCTCAAATGTTTCGGTTGGCTTACCACTTGATGCATTGGTATACATTAAAGATAGCTTTGTTATCCCTATGGGAAAACGAATAACTGAAGATGATCCTTATTTCTCACAGATTAGTAAACAATGGTCAGATACTCTTCGTCGGGGATTACAGGAAATGCCAAAGCCTACAGATGATTACTGGCGATAAATTTTGAATGTTTACATAAAAAAATCCAAGCATGCTTGGATTTTTTTATATTTTATTATTTAAGTGCTTTTACGAGTGGGGCGATTGCTTAATCGACAGAGTAACTCATATCCTATCGTTCCGTTTGCATCCGCAACATCATCAACTAGGCGATGCGGACCCCAGAGTTCAACTGGAGTGCCTAATTTTACTTGCTTGCCTGTCACGTCAATTGCAATCATATCCATGCTCACGCGCCCTACAACCGCACAGAGTTGTTTATCGATAGCGACATGGTTTTGTTTAATATAAGCTCGTGGATAACCATCACCGTAACCTATAGAAACAATTGCAATATCCATTGCTTGCGTGGCGCAGAAAGTTGATCCATAACCGACATGTTCATTAGTTTGAATATGATTGAGTGCAATCACTTCTGCTGAAAAAGTCATCACTGGTTTTAAGTCAAGATCATGGACTGTTTTATCTGCAAAAGGCGAGGCGCCGTAAAGCATGATACCCGGACGAACATAATCAAAATGTAACTCTGGCCATTTATAAATAGCAGCAGAGTTACAGCAAGAAGCTAACACTGGATCACAAGCTTGTTTAACCTGTAGAAATTGTTGTTTTTGTTGCTCGTTAAGTGGATGGTCTACATCTGCATTTGCGAAATGCATCGCAAGTACACAAGTAAATCCTTCAGATTTTAAAGTCTTAATAACTTCAATAATTTCTGGATTTTTAAAACCTAACCGGTTCATCCCACTATTAAGTTTCACCCAGACTTTTAAGCCTTGGCTGATGTATGCTTGTTTGTGTTTAATCAACCATTCAAATTGTTGTGGATGGTGAATGACACATTCAAATTTTTGTTTAATCGCAATTGGCATTTCATCTTCAGAAAATACCCCTTCAATTAAAGTAACAGGTTGTTGAAATCCGAGTTCACGGATTTCCAGACCTTCTTGTAGGCAGGCGACACCAAAGGCATCTGATGCATTTAAGGCTGCTAAACAGTCTTTGATTCCATGTCCATAAGCATTGGCTTTTACCATACTTACAATTTTTGAATTTGTTGCGAGTTGTTTGACACGGTTTAAGTTATATTGAAGTGCATTGCGGTCAATATAAACTGTTGCTTGGCGCACCCTCATTTACTCCTTTGGGCTAGAGATAGAGCTTATTCTTCATCATCATATTGGCTGTAATACTCAGGAGAAAGATTACTAAATCGAGTATATTGACCTTCAAAAGCAAGACGAACTGAACCAATTGGACCGTTACGCTGCTTACCAATAATAATTTCTGCAGTGCCGGCTTCTTTTGACTCTTTGTTATAAACCTCATCACGGTAAATAAACATAATTAAGTCGGCATCCTGCTCGATCGCTCCAGATTCACGTAAGTCGGACATTACAGGGCGTTTATTTGGACGGTTTTCCAGACTTCGGTTAAGCTGGGAAAGTGCGATAACAGGACATTGCATTTCTTTCGCTAACGCTTTTAAGCTACGTGAAATTTCCGAGATCTCGCCTACACGGTTATCACCCATGCCTGGGACTTTCATGAGCTGCAAGTAATCGACCATGATACAACCGATTTTACCATCATGCATTTTGGCAACACGACGAGCACGGGCACGGAGTTCAGTTGGAGGTAGGGCAGATGAGTCATCAATATACAGATGCATTTGCTGAAGCTGCAAAATTGTACCAGTCACTTTGGTCCATTCATCTGCATCGAGGTTACCAGAGCGTAAATGTCCTTGATGGACTTTACCCATTGCGGAAATAAGACGCATCGCAATCGAGTCTGCTGGCATCTCCATTGAAAAGACCAGAGCAGGTAACTTGTTATATTGCAAAACACTCTCAACCAGATTCATGGCAAAAGTAGTTTTACCCATCGATGGACGTGCAGCAACAATAATTAAGTCACCAGGTTGCATACCAGATGTTTTATTATCAAGTTCTAAGAAGCCAGTCGTTAAACCTGTAATATTGCCATCTAATTTTGAAAGCTCATCAAGCTTACTAATTACGTCTGCGGTAACAGAACTAATAGATTTTGGACCAGCATCTTTTTTATTGTTATTGTGCTGTTCTGCTAATGAGAAAATACTTGTTTCAGCTAAGTCTAAAATTTCACTAACACCGCGGCCTTTGGTGTCATAAGCATTTTGTAAAATTTCAGTACTAACTTTAATCATGCTACGAAGCGTAGAAAATTCTTTAATTTTAGTAGCATAAGTTTCTAAGTTATAGAAACTTGAAGGTGAGTCAGCCATGAGCTGCATTAAATATTCTTCGCCACCGATAGCATCAAGTAAATTTTGTTTTAAGAGCCAGTCACTTACTAAGACAGCATCATAGGGTGAGTTTTCTTGTGCTAATTTCTCGATTGCACGAAAAATATATTTATGGCGAGTCGCGTAAAAATCATTTTCTTTGAGTACATCGTTAACTTGTTCGAAAGATTCGGCAACTGTCATCAGGGCAGCTAGAACAGCCTGTTCAATAGCTAAATTGTGTGGGGGAGTGCGAAACTCTTTAAGTTGGCCTGATTCACTCGTTTTATTTTCTGTTGGAGATGAAAGCGCTAAAGAAGTGGCATTCGCCTGAGACATAATTAGACCTGATGATAAAGAAAGGTGTACACAAAGAGGCTATAAAGCCGAGAACTATCTTAAAACAAAATTAAATAAACTACCTAATTAAAAAACCAATTAAACTGAAGAACTGATCAGGAATTAATATATCTTATTTTAAAATTTGAAACATAAAAAAAGAGCATGCAAAAGCATGCTCTTTTTTTGATGAGAAATTACTCAGATACGATAGTAACGAGAACTTCTGCAACAACATCATGGTGCAATTGGATTGCGATGTTGAATTCACCAGTGTGACGAAGCGCACCATTTGGTAAACGAACTTCTGCACGGTCAACTGTAAGACCAGCATTCGTTAATGCGTCAGCGATGTCACGAGTACCGATAGAACCGAAGAGTTTACCTTCGTCACCAGCTTTAGCAGTGATAACGATGTTAACTTCATTCAATTGTTCAGCACGTGCTTGAGCAGCAGCTAAAACTTCAGCTTCTTGCTTCTCAAGTTCAGCACGACGAGCTTCAAAAGCAGCAGTGTTAGCTTCAGTAGCTGCAACTGCTTTACCTTGAGGGATAAGGAAGTTACGGCCGTAACCAGCTTTAACTGATACTTTATCGCCTAATTTACCAAGGTTCTTAATGCGTTGTAATAAGATAACGTCCACAGATCACCTCACTTATGGTTGTCAGTGTACGGAATCAAAGACAAATAGCGAGCTTGTTTGATAGCAAGTGCTAATTGACGTTGATAACGAGCTTTAGTACCAGTGATACGGCTAGGAACAATCTTGCCGTTTTCAGTGATGTACTGTTTTAAAGTGTCGATATCTTTGTAGTCGATGTACGCAACATTCTCAGCTGTAAAGCGGCAGAACTTGCGACGACGGTAAAAACGTGCCATTGATGTTCTCCTTATTCAGCTTCTTGAGCAACTTGCTGTGCTTCTTCGCGTTGAGCTTTACGCGCACGCTTTTCTTCAGCACTCTTAGCAAGCAATGACTCTTCAGTGATTGCGTGTTCACGACGGATGATAAGGTTACGAATGATCGCGTCGTTATAACGGAATAATTCTTCTAACTCATCAAGCGTAGTTTGACCACATTCAACATTCATAAGAATGTAGTGCGCTTTGTGAATTTTGTTAATTGGGTAAGCCAATTGACGACGGCCCCAATCTTCTAAACGGTGAATTTGACCTTCAGCTTCTTTGATCTGAGAGATATAGCGTTCAACCATACCTACAACTTGATCGCTTTGGTCTGGGTGTACCAAAAGTACGATTTCGTAATGACGCATTGTCAGCTCCTTACGGTTTAAACAGCCCCTAATAAAAAAAATTAGAAGCAAGGAGTCATAACTTAATAAGTTATGTCGCAAAAATTGCGAAGGCTGAATTATAGGTAAAAGTTCGACTAAAAACAAATCTTTTGATCAGAAAAGTAAAACTTCTTTACTATAAAGAGGAAATCCTCTCTTGTTTAAAAGAGAGGAAGATTTGGAGCAGGGGATTGATAGGTAAAGCTAAAGCTCAAACTTAACAGGGTAATTAATATGACCGAGTACAGGAAAAAACGTTTAGCCCACAATTGATCATTTACGGCTTTAAATCCAATAACTGATAAATATAACCAATATGCAGTCAAAGCATTAAAGGTAATTAAAAAGAATACATTGGTATAGCCAAAACAATATAACCCATTTAAAACAGCTGCAAATAATAGGATATAGATTACACATTCAATTTTCGTACGATAAATAGAACGTGCTACAGGCAAAATTGGAATTCCCGCATTTTTGTAATCATCAAAACGATAAATTGCAATTGCCCAAGAGTGAGGCATTTGCCATAAAGCGTATGCTAAAAACAAAAGCAAGGCTGCCACATCAAATTGATGAGTTACTGCTGTATAACCAATAACAGGAGGGCTCGCTCCGGAGATACTACCAATGACGGTTTGATGGATTGAAGTACGTTTGGTCCACAAGCTATAAAAACCGACATAGACAATAAAACCAATCATTGCAAACAAAAATGCATAACCATTTACACCGAACCACAAAATGCTAAAACCAATTACTCCAAGCACTAATGCATATATCAGCGCAACAGTAGGAGAGATTGTTTTTTTAACAAGTGCACGGTTTTGAGTGCGCTGCATCTTTGTATCAATATCTTGATCTATAACATTATTAACCACACAACCAGAAGCCACAACTAAAGTTGTTCCAAGTAGGGTGAGAAGTAATAATAAGATGTCTATAGAGCCTTGGGCGGCTAAGAAAAAGCCGCCCAAGGTGGTAATGAAATTACCGAAGAGAATTCCTGGTTTAGTCAGGAATAGATATTTTCTCAACATGACAATCAGTTTAGATCATCATATTGTAGTGAAGGTAATTCATAATCCACACAGAACCGATTAAAAGTACGGCGATACATAGGATTGTGTAGATGAATGCAATCATATTCCAACGTTGTTCAGATGATGTATTCATGTGTAGGAAGTACACAAGTTGTACAAGAACCTGAGCAACCGCAGTGATTGCAATCACTGTAACTAAAAGACCACGACTGAAACCACCCGCCATCACCATCCCGAAAGGGATGATGGTGAGGATAACAGAAAGGATAAATCCAACAGTGTATTGCTTAAAGTTACCGTGTGACGCACCAGCAGCATTATGCTCATGACTACTCATTAGAGAACTCCCAGTAAGTAAACGACGCTGAATACACAGATCCAAACGATGTCAAGGAAGTGCCAGAACAAGCTTAAGCAAGCAAGACGACGTGTATTCGGTAAAGTCAAACCTTTAGTTTTAATTTGATACATTAATACAAGCATCCACACTAAACCAGAAGTTACGTGGATACCGTGTGTACCAACCAAAGTAAAGAACGATGATAAGAATGCACTGTGAGTTGGACCGTGGCCTTCATGTACAAGGTGATGGAATTCATAGACTTCCATTCCAATGAACGATGCACCAAAAAGGAATGTAATAAATAACCAAGTGATAACTTGATTTACATTCTTTTTATAAGATGCAAGTACAGCAAAACCAAAGGTTACCGATGAAATCAATAAGGCAAATGTTTCAGTTAACACGAAGCCTAATGAGTCATGGAATAGGTCATATGCGCTTGGAGTGCCTGCTGGAACATGACTGCTTAATACAGCGAACGCAATGAAGAGTGATCCGAAAAGAATCAAGTCACTCATCAAGTATGTCCAGAAACCAAAAACCGTTAAGTCGGTATCATCATGTTCATGATGACCGTCATGGCCGTGGTTGTCGTGATGAAGTACTTCAGCCATTTCCTTAGTCCTTCTTCAAGTGTTTTTCAAGTAAAGCATAGCGTTCGTTTTCAATACGCTCAACTTCAGCAGCAGGAACGTAGTAGTCAACATTCTTAGTGAATGAGCTTACGATCAAGCTAACAACAGCTGCAACGAATGAAACAACAACGAGCCACCAAATATGCCAGATGAGTGCAAAGCCAAGAAGAGTAATGAACATTGCAATGACAAAACCAGCAGCACGATCAGTCGGCATGTGGATGTCTTCATATTTAGTGTTACGTGCGTATGCTACACCATTTTCTTTGTCAGTCCAGAAACGGTCGATACCGCTTGCATCTGGTTCATGCGCAAAGTTATAGAACGGAGCAGGGGAAGAGGTCGCCCATTCAAGCGTACGAGCATCCCATGGATCGCCAGTAAGGTCCATGTTGTCTTTACGTTGTAAGAAACCAACGATGATTTGCATTAAGAAACATGCAATACCAATCGCAACAAGAACAGCACCAAATAATGCAATCGCAAGGTACGGATCCCATTCAGGGTTGTCATATGTATTCAAACGACGAGTCATACCCATGAAACCAAGGATATAAAGTGGCATGAATGCAAAATAGAAACCGAAGAACCAGAACCAGAACGCAGCTTTACCCCATGCTTCGTTGAGCTTCCAACCAAACATTTTTGGCCAGTAGTAAATGATGCCGGCAAACATACCAAACACCACACCACCAATAATTACGTTATGGAAGTGAGCGATCAAGAATAATGAGTTGTGTACCAAGAAGTCCGCAGGTGGAACAGCCATAAGTACACCAGTTAAACCACCGATACCGAATGTTACAAGGAAGCCAAGCGTCCATAACATTGGAGTAGTAAAGGTGATGCGACCTTTATACATAGTGAATAACCAAGAGAAGATTTTCACACCAGTAGGAATCGCAATAACCATGGTCATGATACCGAAGAACGCGTTAACGTTCGCACCAGCACCCATGGTGAAGAAGTGGTGAAGCCATACAACGAACGCAAGAACAGTAATCGCGATAGTTGCATACACCATTGACTTGTAACCGAACAACGCTTTACGAGAGAAGGTTGCAACGATTTCTGAGTATAGACCAAATGCTGGTAATACCAAGATATATACTTCAGGGTGACCCCATGTCCAGATCAAGTTCACATAAAGCATTGGGCTACCGCCAAGCTCATTTGTGAAGAAATGGAAGCCGAAGTAACGGTCAAGAGTAAGCATTGCAAGAGTACCTGTTAATACAGGAAATGATGCAATGATTAATACAGCCGTACAAAGTGAAGTCCATGTGAAAATAGGCATGTCCATTAATTTCATGCCAGGCGCACGCATTTTGATGATGGTAACGAAGAAGTTAACACCAGATAAAAGCGTACCTAGACCAGAAACCTGAAGTGCCCAGATATAGTAATCGACACCTACACCAGGAGAATATTGAATGCCAGATAGAGGAGGGTAAGCCATCCAACCAGTCGCAGCAAATTCACCTAATACAAGTGAAAGCATCATTAAACCAGCAGCACCAGCGAATAACCAGAAGCTTAAAGAGTTCAATAATGGGAAAGCAACGTCGCGAGCACCAATCTGTAAAGGTACAGAGATGTTCATCATACCTACAACGAGACCCATTGCTACGAAGAAGATCATGATTACACCGTGTGCGGTGAAGATCTGGTCATAGTGGTCAGGATGTAGATAACCTTCGCCGCCGCCTTTAGCGAGGAAAAGTTGTAAACGCATCATGATCGCATCGGCGAAACCACGCAGAAGCATGACAACAGATACGATGATATACATGATACCAATCTTTTTATGGTCTACCGTAATAAACCACTCATTCCACAAATATCCCCATTTTTTGAAATAGGTGATACCGCCAAGCACTGCAATTGCACCAATTGCCATAAGGACCATGGTGACAAGTACGATTGGCTCTGTCGGGATAGAGTCCCAACCCAGTTTACCAAAAATCATATCCATGTCTTATTCCCCTTGAGCAGCGTGTTCAGCTGCAGCATGAGTGTCAGCTGTTGCGTGTTCAGCAGAGTGGTCAACACCATGATAGTTACTCATATAGTGGTTGATAATTGTTTCAAACAATTTAGGCTCAACAGTAGAGTAATAAGTCACAGGGTGTGGCTTAGTCGGGAACGGTTTCATAGCTTCAGCTTCAGCAACTGCTTTTTCATCACCAGCAGCTTTAGCACGATTTACTAAATGCTCGATCTGATGCTTAGAACGGTTACCATCACGTAAGGTTGCCAATTCAGCTTGGTCAAGCGTAGTTTTTTGAACTGCTTCTGGGTTAATGGTTGAACCATTACCTGCTTTAACCGCTGCTACCCATTCGTTGAATTGTTGCTCTGTAACACTATGCGCCTTGAAACGCATTTGAGAGAAACCGTAACCTGAGTAGTTAGAAGAGAAACCACGATATACACCAGTTTCATTTGCTAACAAATGAAGGTGAGTTTGCATACCTGCCATTGCATAAATCTGGCCGCCTAACTGCGGAATGAAGAATGAGTTCATTGTAAAGTTAGAAGTGATTTTAAAGCTTAACGGAGTTTTTTCAGGGAAACGTACTTCGTTAACTGTTGCAATGTTTTGTTCAGGATAAATAAAGATCCACTTAAACTGTTCAGCAATAACTTGAATAGTTAAAGGTGCTTTATCTGATTCTAAAGGACGGTATGGGTCATACTTGTGGGAACCCCACCAAGTTAACCAAGCTAAAATACCAATAATAATGACAGGGATACCCCATACTACAACTTCAATTGCAGTTGAGTGTGCCCATGTAGGTTTATAGTCTGCATCTTTATTTGACGCGCGATATTTCCAACCAAACCATAATGCCATGATGATTGAAGGAATCACCACAAGTAACATTAAATAGATCGCAGTCATCATAAGGTCACTTTGACCTTGACCAACTGGACCTTTAGAGTTTAGAAGTACCATATCACCACCACACCCAGTCAAAAGTGCGGCAAGCGTTGATAAAGACAATACAGCTAAAATCGTTTGTCTCATTTTACAACCTCGGTGAAGAGTCCCATTCCCTAATTAAATATGGGATAGCGATTAAAGTGTCGCATGATTGAGAACGCTAATCCTTAAATTTAGACTTCTCAATTATATGACACCGCTACGTTGTAGGGCATTATGCCTCATATCGACAAACTAAGCTATACATAAAGTAGGCTGAAATAATTGTTTTAAAACCCGATTTTTTTTGTAGGGTATCTAATTTCAATAGAGCTTTTATTTAAATATCAACTCACTATAGAAAAAAGGAGGCAGGGTGCCTCCTCTTTTTTTAGACATTAAATGAATGAGTCATTTACTATCATTTGATCACTTTTGTTCTTGCAATTTTGTCATGTAAAGCTTGTCGCTTTTGTCCTAATGCAAAAGCATAGTCAATAATTGTACTGATCGGCATAAAGAGTAAGTTTAATATGATAAAAACAATACTTCTTAATAAGAAGATGCGAGTTAAATTAACCTTGCTATTGTCCTCAGCATCTACAATTTTAATTCCAACGATTTTCTTACCTATACTCTGACCAAACTTTGTTAAAAGAACGGCTTGAATTGCAAGCATAATTACGACGTAAAGAAGCATTGAATGCCAAGCTTCTATTGGAATTAAAGTAAAAAGTTGCTGTTGCAATTCTGCAGCTTTAGTCGATGCGACTTCGGCAGATTGCATCTGTTTTTGTAACTCGAATAATTGCTTATATTGAGCTTCATTAAAGAAAAAAGAAGGAATTGCAGCGATCGGTAACCAAAGCAATAAATCAATAATTTTTGCTAAAGCCCGAGCCGGAATAGACGCAAGTTCATGAACTTTAGGTTCTACACGAATTTGACGAATAGTTTCATTAGTTGATGTATTCGTATTTATTGTAGGTACAGAATAACCGATAGGTTGATATACAAGTTTACCTTGGGTTAATTCTCCTAAAGCTTTCCATTCTGTCATGCCTTCATGCCAAGCTAAATCAGTTAACAAAATTTGTTGACTAGCCAACATTTGATTTACTTGTTCTAAAGTATAAGGCCCAGCTTGTTGATTATTACGTGCCAAGTAAATTTGCATAAATAAAAATTCTCTATTCTAAAGATGAAAAAAGACCCACGGATGGGCCTTTTTTTATAACATATTAGATTTGCTTGATTTTTTCTTCAGCAAGGAAGAACCATGTATCTAAAACTGAGTCTGGGTTAAGAGAGACAGATTCGATACCTTGTTCCATTAACCATTTTGCAAGATCTGGATGATCTGAAGGACCCTGACCACAGATACCTACATATTTACCTGCTTTACGGCAGGCATGGATTGCCATTGAAAGAAGTGCTTTAACAGCTGCATCACGTTCATCAAATAAGTGTGAAACAATACCTGAGTCACGGTCAAGGCCTAACGTTAACTGAGTTAAGTCATTAGAACCAATAGAGAAACCATCGAAGTGCTCTAAGAATTGCTCAGCCAACAGGGCGTTAGTTGGTAATTCACACATCATGATTACTTTTAAGCCGTTCTCACCACGTTTCAAGCCATTTTGTGCAAGTAATTCAATAACACGTTTCGCTTCAGATACTGTACGTACAAAAGGAATCATGATTTGAATATTGGTGAGACCCATTTCGTCACGAACTTTCTTAAGTGCGCGGCATTCTAATTCAAAACAATCACGGAAGTTATCAGATACATAACGGCTTGCACCACGGAAACCCAGCATCGGGGTTTCTTCTTCAGGCTCGTATAACTTACCACCAATTAAGTTTGCGTATTCGTTTGACTTGAAGTCAGACATACGAACGATAACTGGCTTGTCACCAAATGCAGCAGCAAGAGTTGCAATACCTTCAACCAATTTTTCAACATAGAAATCTACAGGTGAAGCATAACCCGCTGTACGAGTTAAAACCGCAGCACGAGTTTCACGAGGTAGGCTGTCAATGTTGAGTAGGGCTTTTGGATGCACACCGATCATACGGTTAATGATGAACTCAAGACGAGCAAGGCCAATACCTTCGTTTGGAATTTGAGCAAAGTCAAATGCACGGTCAGGGTTACCTACGTTCATCATAATTTTGAACGAAAGCTTAGGCATAGATTCGATTGAGTTGCGTTGAACTTCAAAATCTAAAGCACCTTCGTAAATGAAACCTGTATCACCTTCAGCACAAGAAACAGTTACTTCTTGACCGTCAGTTAATACTTCTGTTGCGTTACCACAACCTACAATCGCTGGTACACCAAGTTCACGTGCAATAATTGCTGCGTGACATGTACGACCACCACGGTTAGTGATAATTGCAGCAGCACGTTTCATTACCGGTTCCCAGTCAGGATCGGTCATATCAGATACAAGAACGTCGCCTTCTTGAACTTTGTCCATTTCTTTAATTGAGTTAACAATACGGACTTTACCAGAACCAATACGTTGACCAATTGAACGACCTTCACAAAGAACAGTACCTCTTTGTTTGAGAAGGTAGCGTTCCATAGTGCCTACATTTTGGCGGCTTTTTACAGTTTCAGGGCGAGCTTGAACAATATAAATTTGACCGTCATCACCGTCTTTTGCCCATTCGATGTCCATTGGCGCACCGTAATGCTGCTCAATGATAAGCGCTTGTTTAGCTAACTCTTGTAACTCATGGTCATTTAAAGCGAATTGTTGGCGATCTTGTTTTTCAACATCAACAACAACAACAGATTTACCCGCGGAACCTTCTTCACCATAAATCATTTTTTGGTGTTTAGAGCCAAGGTTACGACGTAAAACAGAATGTCTTCCTGCATTTAATAATGGTTTAGATAAGTAAAACTCATCTGGGTTAACGGCACCTTGTACAACCATTTCACCTAAACCGTAAGATGCAGTGATAAATACCACATCACGGAAACCAGATTCTGTATCAAGTGTAAACATTACACCCGCAGCGCCAGTTTCAGAACGAACCATACGCTGAACACCCGCTGAAAGTGCAACGATGTCATGATCAAAACCTTGATGCACACGATAAGAAATTGCACGGTCATTATATAAAGAAGCAAATACTTCTTTAATCGCAATAAGTACGTTATCAATACCGCGAATATTCAAGAAAGTTTCTTGTTGACCCGCGAAAGAAGCATCTGGTAAATCTTCAGCAGTTGCAGATGAACGAACGGCAACCGCGATGTCAGGGTTGCCGTTAGAAAGTGCTGTAAAAGCGGCGCGAATTTCTTGTTCTAAGGTTGCAGTGAGTGGAGTCTCTACAATCCATTGACGAATTTTAGCGCCTGTTTCTGCAAGAGCATTTACGTCATCGACGTTGAGTTGAGCAAGTTCTGCTTGAATTCGAGCGTTAAGACCACTTTGGTCTAAGAACTCACGATAGGCAGCAGCAGTAGTTGCAAAGCCACCAGGTACCGATACACCAGCATTTGATAAATGGCTGATCATTTCACCCAAAGATGAGTTTTTCCCACCTACGAGTTCGACATCGTGTTTCCCTAATTTTTCTAGACCGATTACGCGCGCTTCCAAAGTTTTCACTCCACTTTTGCAGTATTAATGTCTATCTTGGCATGAAATTATAAAAATAAAGTGCTTAGTTGAGAATTATACTAAGCGACAGTCATGTAAGATCAGTTTACTATAAAGATTATATAGCACTAAGACAAATGTTTAAGGAGAATTTTAATGTCAGAAAGTAAACAATTTAAGCGGAGTGTTTTTTTTATTTCTGATGGAACTGCAATTACTGCCGAGACTCTTGGACATTCGTTATTAGCACAATTTCCCAATGTAGATTTTGATATTCACATCATGCCGTATATTACAACTGAAGAGGCGGCAATGGATGTGGTGGTTGAGATTAATCGATGCCAAACCAAAGATGGTTGCCTACCTTTAGTATTCGATACTTTAGTCGATCCGCATGTGCGAGAGATTATTAATACGGCTAAAGCGGTTAATCTGGATGTGTTTGAAGGTTTAATTAGTAAACTTGAACAAGAGCTTGGAACACCACCAACAACATTGGTTGGGCAGACTCATGCGGTAACCGATTCTGAATATTATAAAGCCCGTATCGATGCTGTTCATTTTGCGCTTGATAATGATGATGGGGCACGTACTCGTCATTACGATAAAGCGGATTTAATCTTAATTGGAGTTTCCCGTTCGGGTAAAACACCGACTTCTATTTACTTATCTCTTCAATTCGGTATTCGCGTTGCAAACTATCCATTAACTGAAGAAGATTTAGATGATAACCGTTTACCAGCAGTATTAAGAGCTCATCGTAGCAAGTTATTTGGTTTGATGATTGATGCTGAGCGTTTGGTCGCAATTCGTAGTGAACGTAAAGCGAATAGCCGTTATGCAAGTTTTAGCCAATGCCAAATGGAGCTAAGAGCAATTGAAGGGATTTATATTTCAGAAGGCATTAAATATTTAAACGTGACCGAAATGTCGATTGAAGAGATTTCAACTCGTATTTTACAAATGACAGGATTAAAACGTCGTATTGGTTAATTTAATCAATTGTTTATTTTAACCATTCAATTTTTGTATATTAATTTATAGATAAGTTGAATGGTTTTTTTATATATATCACAGAGAAAAATTAAAGTTTTATATATAAAACTAAATATTATTAAATAGTTCTTATTGGTTATAAGCCCGTAGTTATTTTGAAACTCGTTTGTAAATTTAAATAACACTATTGAAAAGAAGTGTATGTTTTTTATTGCACATAAAAATAGTAATTCTTTATTTTTTATAAATATTTTAGAAAATCATTCATGAAAAATCCATAATTTATAAAATGTTAAATAGATCACACTTTTTTAATGTTGTGTGATTGGTTTTTGATTTTAATTATAATTTCCCACCTCGATATGGGACTATCCGATTATCAAAATGCTAAAAAAATGTGTTTTTTCATTGGTATATATCTTGCCTCTTAATTTATATGCTGCTCAAGTAGATGAATTGCGAGAGCAAGCTATTCACACTTACAAAACTGGGCAAACTCAACAAGCAATATTGCAATTAGAACAATTGCTAAATAAGTACCCGCATGACCAAAAATTATTAGCTGATTATTTAGTTGTCATGTCAAGTGAAAAAAGAGATTTATTAACCTTCTCTCAGCATTTAACAAATGTTAATTATGTGAATTTTCCAGAATATGGGCAACTACCATTAATACGTAATTTTCGTGATTTTAAACACTTTAAAGATGCAATTGAGTGGTCGAATAAATTTAATATTCAAAAGACATCTGATGGGCAGATTTTATTAGCGGTTCTATATGCTGAGGCTAAAGACCCTGTAAATGCTAAGGTGCATTTATCAGGTATTAAGAGTAAAAATCTTACAGCTGATCAATTTGTTCAAATTGCTTATGCATATCGACTTATTAATTCCCCTGTAGATGCTTTATCTGCAATCGAGCAAGCTTATCAACAACAACCAAAATCTTTTACGGTTTTGCAAGAATATATTTACGACTTGGCGGCTGTAGGCGCTTATAAAAAAGCTCAGCAGTTGCTGCTTGCCAGCGATAAAAATGTGCAAACAGAATCGTTACAACACTGGTTAAAAGTCAGCGAGTTTTCTCAACGTGTAAATAACGCAATTACTCGCTATAAATATTTGAATCGGGAAGGCATGTCGGATAGTGAAGGCTTTGCTGAGCTTGATGCTGTGTTGAAACAAGGTGAGCAAATACAGCCTTTGATTCAACCGTCAGACCCTAATTATTTAAGATTTCATTATGACTATTTGTATGCTTTGGACTTTCGTGGGCGCAGCCGTACGGTATTAGATGAATTTACTAAATTAAATGTACCGTTAGAAAAGTTACCGGCTTATGTTCGTCATGCGATTGCTGATAGTTATTTAGCTGAAAGACAACCTAAGCAGGCTGAACTCGCGTTTAAAACCTTACTTACCGAAAAAAACTACTCAGATATGACGGTATATACGGGGCTTTATTATTCTTATATTGAACAAGAAAAATATAAGCAAGCTGAACAACTTTTAAGTGAGGTTGATCGTTTAATCCCTACGTATAAATATAGCCAAGCCAAGGGAGTAGATAAATCAAGCCATCCTGATCGTGATGATTATATTGCTTTACAAGGCATGCATTTAGCTTATGCAAATCATTTGGATAAATCAGAAAAGCATTTTCAAAAACAAGTAGATCTTGCACCTGCTAATGAAGGTTTAATTAACAACCTTGCTCGTGTTGAGCGCTGGAGAGATAAACCGTTACAGGCAAAGCAAACAATTGCTCGTTTAAATGGTTTAACACCCGTTGCTAAAGATACGCGTATTAACCAAATGCAAAATGCTCAGGCTTTAGGAGATATTCCTGAGTGGCGCAAAAGTACAGAAAATCTTTTGCAATATTATCCTGAAGATAGTGGTGTAATTAAAAGTCGAAAAGAGTTGGATGATCGTGATAGAGCAACCATCTCGCACTCTACAACTTGGGGCCATAGTAAAGCAGAAAATAGCGATTCTGTGAGTGGGCAAAATGGCTTAAAAGATCGAGAAATGGAAACTCGTGTTAATAGCCCTTGGATTAAAGATAATTATCGTCTATTTGCTTGGCATCAAGATCGTTACGGTGAATACCGTTTTGGTGATGTGCATGACCAACGTTACGGTGTTGGTGCTGAGTGGCAAGCAAACCGTAAGGCATTGTCGGCAATTTTGTCGCAAAGTACAGATGGTGGCCAAGCAGGTGTTCGTCTTGATTGGTCGCAATGGTTAAACGACCACTGGCAATATCAATTGCAATATGACAGTCAGGCTAATATTCCATTACAAGCAATTGATGCTGGTGAGGATGGACAAGCTTACCGTGCTGCTTTGACATGGCAAAAAGATGAGTCACGCCAAATTGGAGCGAGCTATGGCTTAACCGATATAAGTGACGGTAATAAACAACAAGAATTTTCTACTTTTTGGCGTGAGCGATTATTTGATGCGCCTCACCATATTACTTACGGAACCGTTCGTGGATTTTATGGCAGCAATAGCCAAGATCAGACTGCTTACTTTAGCCCAAGCAATCATTACAGTGCCGAGTTGAATTTAAGCCATGACTGGGTCACTTGGCGAGAGTACGAACGCTCATTTAAACAACATTTTGAAGCTGGAGTAGGGCTATATAAACAAGCAGATTACTCCGCTCGACCAACATATTCTTTGCAATATCAACATCAATGGCAGCTCTCGCGGACTTGGCAACTTAATTATGGAATTGGTTGGCAATACCATCCATATGATGGTCATGATGAACAACATACCTACGGTATTTTCGGATTTGAAGGGCGTTTTTAATGAATAATATGATGTCAAAAATGTTGAGCTGTGTGTTTGCCTCAACATTATTACCCGTACAATTTGCCTATGCCCGCATTGAGACTGAACTACCAAAAAATCATACGGTTTCGTTAACTTTTCATGATGTGCGAGATGACGTGCTTAAGGAAGGGGACCATGATGTTTATGCGATTCAGACCAATAATCTGGCACAGTTTCTCGATTGGCTTAGCCAGTCGGACTGGAAACCGATTCGTCTAAAAGACATTGAAGAGGCGCGTAAGCAAGGTAAAGAATTACCTCATAACTCTATTTTACTGACCTTTGATGATGGTGCTTTAAGTAGTTATAGCCGAGTATTTCCTTTGCTGAAGCAATATCAGATTCCAGCAGTTTTTGCTCTTCCAACAAGTTGGTTAAATGGTAATACAAAAGCGGGTTATGAAGCCTATGGCCAAGGTAACTTAGTGAACTGGGCTCAAGTTCGTGAAATGCAAGCATCTGGGTTAGCCGAGTTTGAAAGCCATAGCGATGATTTACATCATGGGGTACTAGCCAATCCTCAAGGCAATGAGCAACCGGCTGCGACTTCTTATGCATATTTAAAATCGCAATCACGTTATGAAACCGATGCGGAATATCAACAGCGCATTTTGCAGGATTTAAAAAAATCTTATGCAGTTTTAAAAAAAGAAGTAGGGGTTAATCCTAAAGCAATTATTTGGCCTTATGGTGCCGTGAATGAACAGTTAGAAAAGCTAGCACAACAGGCGGGTTTCCAGTTTTCATTCAGTTTGGGACGTGATGGTATGAATCGCGTGAGTGACTCAACTTTTAAGCGTAGCTTAGTCATTGATAACCCTACAGCCG
This sequence comes from Acinetobacter sp. 1294243, assembly GCF_000588015.1. Taxonomy (NCBI): domain Bacteria; kingdom Pseudomonadati; phylum Pseudomonadota; class Gammaproteobacteria; order Moraxellales; family Moraxellaceae; genus Acinetobacter; species Acinetobacter sp. 1294243. Next base: position 156,682 of record NZ_JFXG01000002.1, on the reverse strand, counting down.
AACAACTGACAGAAGGCATGTTAAATATTCTGAATTTCGAAGAGTCAGATTTATTTAAGCAATCGCGTCATTTTGTGAGTATGGATTTAAAGCACTTAGCAGCGCAACAAAACTCTCAGACTGATGAAAAATTAGGGCAGTTGTTATCAAAACTGTATAGCTTAAAAAACAATGCTTTAATCTTAAAGCCTTTAGAAGACAAAGATGGAGATGGGCAATATGATGTTGCCTATTTCCCTACAGATAAAATGTCTGTTCAACAAAATATTTTAAACCGTAGTTTATGGCAGGCTCAAACTCGCGCAGGTCAATCTGTAATATTAGAATTACCTGCTTATCCGCGAAAAGATAGACCATTTTTAACTATAGATTTGGCTAAAGATATTGCGCGTTTTAACAGTAATTTAAGTGGTGTTCAGCTTAATGCAGGATCATCTTTAAATTGCGCAATGCAAAAAATAACCGTGCAAGAAAGCAGTTGCATTGAACAATCAAAACAGCTGGAACAACTGAGTGAACTGACTAAAGAAGCGGTCAAACCTTATTTAAATATGAGTAATCAGGCACAGTTTAGTTTATTGCTTACACCTGATTTAGATCATGTGGAAAATCTACCTGAGCTTATCAAAACGCTTTTAATGCAACATGACTTAGTCAATTTGAAGTTTGATGTGATTGGTAAGAAAAAACAATTTAATCAGTTGTTAACGCTCTTAAATACACTTGATCAAAATGATAAGCAAAGAATAATGCTGACTTTAGTATTACCAGAAAATTCGCAAAAAAATGCTTGGGAAGATGTTCAGCAAGGACTCTTTTCTATTCAGCGAGTAGGAATCCAGAAATTCGGTATTGATGGCTATGACTTTGAAAAATCAAAAGATGTTCATCAATATTTATATAATCCGCTTAGTCTGAATGCTAGCCCTGTGATGTATCAGCCTTTTGCTGGATTGGTAGAGGGGAAAAAGTAATGAGGGTATTACTCGATATTCTGTTTGCTTTTGCCTTTTTATATCCCTTACTGATGGCTTGGACATGGATGGTAGGGGGACTTTGGTTTTTCTTTAAAAGAGAATACCGCGAACAAGCGCTTCCTGAACCGACAGGTGAAGGATGCAGTATCATCATTCCGTGTTTTAACGAAGAAGCGCAAGTACGCCAAACAATTCGTTATGCGTTACAAACCAAATATCCGAATTTTGAAGTCATTGCTGTTAATGATGGAAGTAGTGATAGGACCGCCGAAATTCTAGATGAATTGTCAGCGCAAGATTCACGACTTCGGGTTGTACACTTAGCAGAAAATCAGGGTAAGGCCGTAGCTTTAAGATCGGGAGTACTGGTTAGTAAATACGAATATCTTGTTTGTATTGATGGCGATGCGTTGTTGCATCCGCATGCGGTACTTTGGTTAATGCAACCTTTTATTAACTTCCCGCGAATTGGTGCTGTAACTGGTAATCCTCGAATTTTAAACCGATCTAGTATTTTAGGAAAATTACAAGTTGGTGAGTTTTCTTCGATTATTGGTTTGATTAAACGTGCACAACGTACATATGGTCGTATTTTTACCGTATCTGGTGTGATTGCAGCATTTCGTAAAACTGCACTCGCTCGAGTCGGGTTTTGGTCAGACGATAAAATTACCGAAGATATTGATATTTCATGGAAGTTACAGCTAGACCATTGGGATATTCAGTATATTCCACAAGCGCTTTGTTACATCTATATGCCTGAGACATTTAAAGGTCTATGGAAACAGCGTCTTCGCTGGGCGCAAGGTGGGGTAGAGGTTCTTATAGAATATATTCCACAAATGTTCAAACTGCGTGTTCGAAGAATGTGGCCGGTCATGATTGAGGCGCTAGTCAGTATTATCTGGTCTTATGTGATGATCATGATCTTCACGCTATTTTTTGTTGGATTATTTGTTGAACTGCCTCAGCAATGGCAGATCAAAACGCTTATGCCGCAGTGGTACGGTGTAATACTAGGCGGAACATGTTTGATCCAGTTTTTAGTGAGTTTGTGGATTGATCATCGTTATGACCGAGGGCGTTTTTTTAGAAATTACTTTTGGGTGATTTGGTACCCGTTATTTTTCTGGCTACTGACTTTGTTCACGAGTGTCGTTGCGGTACCAAAAACTTTATTTAACACAAAAAAACGTGCCCGTTGGGTAAGTCCAGATCGAGGCTTCCGTGGAGATAACCCATGAAACTTGAGGAAAATAAGGATATAGAGACTTTAGATATCCCTGAATATATTGATCAGCCAGAATATGTCAAAAATAAAACAGCAAACTATACATTACAAACCATTGGCTGGATTTGTTTAATGTGGTTGCTTTTCCCGTTGGTTTCACTGTTTTTATGGGTTTTTGAAGGTCACTTAATTTATGATTACGTCTGGATAGACCACTTATCAGAAGTTAAGACCTTATTACATTTAGCATTAATGATCGGAATTAGCGCGCTTATTTTAATTTTATGGGCAAGTTATAACTGGATTAGGTTTAGTGGTGAGGACCGACGTGCTAAGGCACCTAATAGTTCTGTAGAATTATTAGCGGCCCAATTTTCAGTTACTTCCGACATGCTAAATGATTTGCAAGAAAAACAGCGCATCATTTTGCATTACGATGATCATGGTAATTTGCAAAAATATGAGTAAATAAAAAAGCATGGCCTAAAACCATGCTTTTTTTTACTTTTATGGTATTGCTCTGATAATAATATCAACGGGTTGTTCTATACCATCCATGCTGTGAATAGATCTATTGGTAATTTTAACAATTGGCCATGTTTGCAATTTACAGTTGGGTTTCTGAAGTGCTGCATAATAACTGTCGGATTTAAAAAATACTTTTTTGGTGGTTGCAGTATTGGGAGTCAAAAGACGCTTAAGCCATGGTTCGTTTACTTGGGTTTCTAGAAAACGTAATGCCAGAATGCTTTTAACACGATTGTTAAATAACCTGCGGTTTTTGATAATAAGTGGGTGAGTAATTAACTTATGTGTACCCATCTGACTATGGGGCAAAATAAAATGAGGGGTGATTTGGAAGACAGTCACAAATTTTGCTTGCTGGCAGATTTTTTCAAGATGAGTCACGCTATCTTGATTTGTACCAATAATCGCGACAGATGAATGTGAAAAGTCAAACTCTTTAATTGATGTTGAGGAAATCACTTGACCAGTAAAATCTTCGAAATCTTGAGAGATATTCTGAAAAATTACTGATTTTGAAGTGTTATTTTTAATATTAATACTCATTTTCCAAAAGTCCTTTTGGTTTTTTAAATCATGATGTTTTTATCGTTTTAATATAAATAACCAAGCAGGAAGTTGGGGTAAAGTCTTTTCAGATAGATGGTCATCCCATACTCAAAATCAATTCAAGTATGGGAGCTTAAAGTAGAGTTTAATGTTCTGTTTTTACATTCATGAGTTGTGTAAAGCTTTCTAAACGTTTAGCTGTATCGTATACATCGCATGTAAAAATAAATTCATCAACATCATACGTCGCTAATAACTTTTGTAAGCCAGAGCGAACAGTTTCTACAGAACCAATTTGCGCCATTGCATAGAAGTTTTCGACAGAAAGTTGTTCTGCTGTATTCCATAATCCCTGCATTGATTCAACTGGTGGTTTCAGCTTCAAGCTTTCACCACGGATTAAACCTAATACGCGTTGGTAGGCACTTGTTGCTAGAAACTGTGCTTCTTCATCTGTATCGGCTACAACAACAGGTACACCCATTGAAACATATGGCTTATCTAGATACTCAGAAGGTTCAAAGTTCTCTCGATAGAGTTGAATTGCTTGACCTAACATACGTGGTGCAAAATGTGATGCAAATGAGTAGGGAAGTCCAAGTTTTGCCGCGAGTTGTGCACTAAATAGGCTAGATCCAAGTAACCAAACAGGAACATGGGTGCTTTGCCCTGGTGTTGCAATAATTTTTTGTCCTGCTTGAGGTACATCGAAATATTTTAAGATTTCGACAACATCTCGAGGAAACTGATCTTCTGTTTCTTGATGACCACGGCGTAAAGCTCGCATGGTGAGTTGATCTGTACCGGGAGCACGGCCTAAACCAAGTTCAATACGATTTGGATATAAAGTAGCAAGCGTCCCGAATTGTTCTGCGACAACTAAAGGGGCATGGTTAGGAAGCATAATTCCGCCTGAACCTAAGCGAATATGCTCTGTATGTGCTGCAATAAAACCGAGTAAGACAGCGGTAGCTGAACTTGCGATACCATCCATGTTGTGATGTTCAGCAAGCCAGAAACGTTCATAACCTAGTTTTTCTGCATGTTGTGCCAATTCTAATGCGTGACGTAATGAGAATTCGATGGTTTTATCATTACGAATAGGAGCAAGTTCCAAAATAGAGAACTTGGTATCTTGAAGTGATCGCATGCGATATTCTCGAATAAGGGTATATCGAAATAATACGATATATAGGGTGCGATGTATATCGTTTTTTTTCGATATTAAATTTTATCTATCAATAAAAAAGCACCCGAAGGTGCTCTTTTGATTTATCTGTGAATTAGCGGTTTTTGTACCAACCACGGTGTAAGCCATTGTCATGGCGACGGCTACCGCCTTTATAATAACGACGGTCACCATCGTAATATCTACGGTCATCACGATCGTAACGTCCGCGGTCATAACGGTCATCGTAGTTACGATCTTCAGCAACTTTACGACCTAATGCAGAACCACCAGCGGCACCTACTGCTGCACCGATGTATCCACCGTTGGTACCGCCCATATTTTTGCCGACTGTATAACCAGCACCACCACCTAAAGCACCACCAATTGCAGCTTCTGTACGATTACGACGATCACTTGCTGCTGCTGCGCCACCAGCACCACCTAAAGCAGCACCGATTGTTGCGCCTGAGGTACCACCAATACTTTTACCGATTGCAGTACCCACTACACTACCTAAAGCAGAGGTTGCAGCAACACGTGTGCCATTGTCCGCATGTGCAACTGTTACCATAGAAGATGTTGCAATTAATGCACTAGCCAACCAAATATTCATTTTCATCGTAGAACTCCATGTCCTTTTTTACTGGAAGGACAGTTATCTTTATCTTGGGGTAAATGTAATAAAAAATTTCGTGATAATTATGGAGATGCCAAACGGAGATACGAGTGTTTTGTGTCGGTTTGTAGTGTTTGTATTAATTTGTGGATAAACCATGAGCATACGGAATATGAGCGTATAGCTTCATCACAATAAAAAAGCACCCGAAGGTGCTTAAATATGTGTTTGTCAAATTTGATTAGTGATGACGACGGTGTTTTTTCTTCCAGTGTTTAGAAGATTTAGTTGTATAGCGGTCTTTAGAAATTTTATTACCTAAAGCAGAACCACCCGCAGCACCTAAAGCAGCACCGACATAACCACCATTTGTACCGCCCATGCTTTTACCAACGGTATAACCAGCACCACCACCTAAAGCACCGCCAATCGCTGATTCAGTACGGTTACGACGATCGCTTGCAACAGCTGCACCACCAGCACCACCTAAAGCAGCACCGATTGTTGCGCCAGATGTACCGCCCATGCTTTTACCAATTGCAGTACCTGCTACGCTACCTAAAGCAGAAGCGGCTGCTACATGTGTCGTATTGTCAGCATGTGCCACAGTAACCATTGAAGTTGCTAGAACAGCGCTGCATAACCAAGCATTTAATTTCATTTTTGACTCCGTGTCCCTAGTTGCAGGACCCTATATCTTTTGTTACGGCAAATGTAACAAAACACTTCTTTTCAAATATGGAGAACCATCTTTTGATTATTGCAGTTTAGTGTCTGGTTTGTATGTTTTCTATTAAAATAGAATATTTAATACTCATATAGATAAATTAAGCTTTATTTAGTTTTAAAGGATTTACTCACGATCAGGACATAGAAAATTTATTAAAGCTCTTGTCGCAGACGACATATGTTTATGTTGTGCGTACAGTACAGAAAAGGGCCGTGTGTGACCTGCATAAACCTCAAGTAGGGGCTGCAATTTTCCTTGCCGAATCTTTTCATTAACAATAAAGCTATAACTCTGACATATTCCTAATCCACTTTCAGCAAGAGAAACTACTCCCAAAATATCTTCTTTTACTAAAATCCGATTTGATGGTATCCATTGAATTTCATTATCAACATTTTTAAAAAACCATGGAGTAATCTTACCCGTGCTCGGTAATTCAAAGGCAATACATTGGTGATGGTTTAAGTCTTCCAAGGTTTGAGGAACACCCATACGTTTTAAATATTCGGGTGAAGCAACAAGTTGAAGAGGGGCAAGCTCCAAAGGTCTGGCAACGAGAGTGCTACTAGGAATCTGACCTTGACGAATAGCTAAATCAAATCCTTCCGCAATTAAATCGACGTTTCGATTAGAAATACTGACTTCTATTTGAATATCTGGATATTGCAAAAGAAATTTTTGTAGTAATTCTGGAAGGCGATAGTGTCCATAGGTGGTAGGTACACTTAATTTAATTTTGCCGGAAATTTGCAGTTGCTTACCTTGAATAGTACGCTCTGCATGGTCAATTAACTGAAATGCATGTTGCATCTTTTCATAATAAAGTTGACCAGCTTCAGTCAGGCTCAAATGACGGGTTGTTCTTCTAAAAAACTGAATGCCAAGTTTTTTCTCTAGCCGCGTAATTGTTCTACTAATGACTGAAGGAGTTGTTGCTAAATAAATTGCAGCTGCACTAATAGAAAGCTTCTCAGCCACAATTAAAAACACTTCAATATCGGCAAGATGGTCAAATTGACGAGACATTTTGTCCTCAAACGCAAAAAAGATTTGTAAAGGTGGTTGTTTATCTACCTGATTGGCAAAAATAGAATATATCCATCCAAAATATAAATCCAGCAAATGGTTGGAATGAAGGTCGAATGATGAAATCTCTAAATAAAATAATGCTTGCAGTAGTTGCCGTTTCAGCAGCATTCAGTGCAAATGCTGCTCATGTGTTGGTTGTATTGTCTGATGAGGCGCATTTAGAGCTAAAAAAAGGTCATATTTTTAAAACAGGCTTTTACTTAAATGAGTTGATGCAACCTACAAAAATGCTTTTAGATGCAGGTCATACAGTAACTTTCGCTACACCAAAAGGGAAAGCTCCAACCTTAGATGAATCATCAAATAATGCGATGTATTTTAACCAAGATGAAAAAGCATTAAAGCAATATGCTGGTTTATTGCATGATCTAAAATTAACATCTGCTCAAGATTCTCCAGTTGTGAGCCTATCTCGTATTGAACAAATTGGTGTGGGTCAGTTTGATGCTATTTATATTCCAGGTGGGCATGCACCTATGCAAGATCTATTAAAAGATAAACAACTTGGAAAAGTACTTACAGCTTTCCATAAAGCTGGTAAACCTACTGCGTTGGTCTGTCATGGTCCTATTGCATTAATGTCTACTTTACCTAATGCCTCGGAAGTAGTTGGTCAACTCGAACAAGGAAAGCCAGTAAAAACTGGTGAATGGATTTATAAAAATTATCGAATGACGGTGATTAGTAATCAGGAAGAAGAGCAGGCTAAAGCTTTATTAAAAGGTGGAGAAATGAAGTTTTATCCACAAACGGCTTTACAGTCACTTGGCGCTAAGTATCAAAGTAATACCACTGCGTGGACTCCAAACGTAGTGGTGGACCGTGAACTTATTACAGGACAAAATCCAGCATCGGCTATTTTAGTGGGTAAAACTTTATTAGAAAAATTAAAATAAGTTGGCTAGGCAAAGAGGTTTTTAAATAAAGCCTCTATTGTCATATAGAGGAAAAAGATGACTTATTATTTTCTACAGAAAAGCCAAATTATAGGCAAGTAAATAAATCTTATTCGAAATCATTATATTTATACTCCTCTACTTATTGGGAAAGTTGATGAATTGGCTGATTATATATGTCATTTAAGCAGCATAATCTGTAAACTATGCGCTATTTTTACGATTTTGCTTATCTTCTATACTTACATAGCGTTCGATAAGCTTTTTGGACTTTTGAGATATTTCCTCTTATGAAAGCGTCACTCCGTTTACGACTTGATCAACTCTGTGATCGACATGAAGAACTTACTGCATTGCTTGCAGATGCTGAAGTGATCTCCGATAACAAACGTTTCCGTAAATTGTCTCGTGAACATAGTGATTTATCTGAAATTACCGAAGTTTGGGGCAAATACCGTCAAGCAGAAGAAGATATTGAAACTGCTGAAATGATGAAGTCGGACCCAGACTTTAAAGATATGGCAGAAGAAGAAATTCAAGCCAATAAAACATTGCTTGAAGAATTAGAAAGCCAACTCAACATTTTGATGATTCCAAAAGATCCGAATGATTCTAATGCGGCTTATTTAGAAATCCGTGCTGGAACAGGTGGTGATGAAGCCGCGATTTTCTCTGGTGATTTGTTCCGCATGTATAGTAAATATGCAGAGACACAAGGCTGGCGTATTGAAGTGCTTTCTGAAAATGAAGGCGAGCATGGTGGCTTTAAAGAAGTTATTTGCTGTGTAGATGGTGATGGCGTTTACGGCCGCTTAAAGTTTGAAAGTGGTGCTCACCGTGTGCAACGTGTGCCAGCCACTGAATCACAAGGTCGTGTGCATACGTCAGCATGTACAGTTGCGATCTTGCCTGAAATTGACGTTGATACTAACGTTGAAATTAATCCGGCAGATTTGCGTATTGATACTTACCGTGCTTCAGGTGCGGGTGGTCAGCACATTAACAAAACCGATTCGGCCGTGCGTATTACTCACATTCCAACTGGTACAGTCGTTGAGTGCCAAGAAGAACGTTCACAGCATAAAAACAAAGCTAAAGCGATGGCATTGTTAGTATCGCGTTTAGAAAATGCTAAACGTGCGGCAGCAGATGCCGCGACTTCTGAAATGCGCCGTGATTTGGTCGGTTCTGGTGATCGTTCGGAACGTATCCGTACGTATAACTACCCGCAAGGGCGTATGACGGACCATCGTATTAACCTAACTTTATATAAGTTAGACGCGATTATGGAAGGTGATTTAACTGAATTGCTCGATAGCTTACATCGTGAATATCAGGCAGATCAGCTTGCGATGCTTGCACAGGAAAATGGCGGCTAATGAATATTGCTCAAGCGCTTGCAATTCGTGGTGAGCCTGACAGTTATGAACGGCAAGAAAATGCTTGGTTACTTGAGCATTTTCTAAAAATCAATTCGCTTGAATTAAAGTTTAGACTTGAGCAAGAGTTAACTGCCCAACAAGAGCAAGATTACTTGGCTGGTCTAGAACGTATCCAAAATGGTGAGCCTTTAGCTTATGTGACGGGTTCACAGCCATTTTGGACACTCGATTTAAAAGTAACGTCTGATACTTTAGTGCCACGTCCGGATACTGAAATTCTAGTTGAAACCATTTTAAATCTAAATTTGCCAAATACTGCAAATATTGTTGATTTGGGAACGGGAACAGGTGCAATTGCGCTTGCATTAGCAGGTGAACGTCCAGATTGGCAAGTCACGGCAACTGATATTTATGCGCCTACTTTAGAAGTCGCAAAAGAAAATGCACAAGTTCATAATTTGCAACGTGTGAAATTTGCCTGCGGCGCTTGGTTTGACCCACTTGAACCGCAAAAGTTTGATTTAATTGTTTCTAATCCGCCGTACATTGACCCTGAAGATGAACACATGCAAGCTTTGGCTACAGAACCACGCCGTGCATTGGTTGCAGTTCATCAGGGACTGGCTGATATTGAAATTATTATTGCTCAAGGCAAAAACTGGTTAAAACCGCAAGGCTGGATTGCACTAGAGCATGGTTATGATCAGGGACAAGCAGTTCGAGATATTTTCACAGAGCATGGTTTTAGTGAGATTAAAACCATTCAAGACTATGGCCAAAATGATCGAGTCACTTTGGCATGCTGGATTTAAAGTTATTTTTGTAGCGTATTACGCCAACGTAACAACCAGTTTTCTATAAGTTTCATTAAGGTATCGGTTACTTTACCCAATAGCGCCAATAAAATAATTGCAATGATAACAATATCTGGGCGAGAGGTTTCTCTGCCATCACTGAGTAAATAGCCAATCCCTTGAGTAGCTGCAATCAGTTCAGCTGCAATCATAAACATCCACGATAAGCTTAAGCTGTTGCGTAAACCCGTTAAAATGCCCGGAGAGGCTGCCGGTAAAATAATAGATATAATCCGCTGAAAAGCATTAAGCCGATAAACTTTTCCAACTTCAATGAGCTTTTTATCTACATTATGAATTGCTGCAACTGTATTGGTATAGGTTGGAAAGAATGCTCCGATTGCAATCAATGTAATTTTAGAACCTTCGTCAATTCCTAACCAAAGCAATAACAGGGGAATCCAAGCAAGACTTGGAATTGATTTAATTGCTGAAAAAGTTGGTTCTAAATATGCTTCTGCTTCTTTACTTAATCCAACCCAAATTGCAAAAATTAAACCTAAACCGCTTCCTATAATAAAGCCCAACAGAACACGCCATGTACTAATATAAATATGGGCAAATAGATCGCTATGAGCTAAATCTAAAAAAGATTGCCATAAACTAGACGGTGCAGGGAGTAGATAAGCATCGATATAGCCATTTCTGACTAAAAACTCACAAGCCGTTAAAAAGATGAGTGGAATGAGTAGCGCTTTAAACCACCGTGTAAATTTGTGGTTTAGATGCTTTTTCTGAGATTTTGAAGCCTGCTGAGCTAAGAAGTGATTTAGCTCAGCTTTGTTAAGTGAATCACTCATATACTATTTCACGACTTTTTGAGCAAAACGTGGGTCTAGCAACTGATCAACCACTTGATTGACGTTGGTACCTTTTCTAACCAAATCTTCTTCAGTCAAAATTTTCCCAGAACGTTTTAGCGCTTGTGCTTGAGTTGCTGATGGAATGCTTTGATCGAAGTTGGTTCGGCTCAGTTGTAGTTTAGCCACAGGTAAAGGAAGTTTTGATTCTTGAGCTAAAAGTGCTGCCACTTTATCTGGATTGGCTTTTGCCCATTTTCGGGCTTGTTCATAGGCTTTAATAATGGCCTCTACCGTTTCAGGGCTTTGCTTTGCAAAATCTTCTTTAACGCTCAGTACACTATAGCTATTAAATCCAACATTACGATAAAGCAATTTGGCACCCGATTGAATTTGAGCAGAAGCCATTAATGGATCAAGTCCAGCCCAAGCATCTACTTGGCCACGCTCTAATGCAGTTTTGCCGTCTGGGTGTTGTAGATGAACCAGTTGTACATCACGTTTACTCAAACCGACTGTATCTAGTGCTTGTAGTGTAAATAAGAAAGGATCGGTTCCTTTGGTGGCTGCAATTTTTTTACCTTTTAAATCTTTTAGGCTTTTAATTGGTGAATTTTTTGCGACAACAAGGGCGGTCCATTCCGGCTGGCTTTGTACATAAACCGTTTTAATTGGACTACCATTCGCTCGACTTAATACAGCAGCTAATCCAGCGGTAGAAGCAAAATCGATGCTGTTACTGTTGAGATATTCTAATGAGCGGTTACTACCTTGACTAAAAACCCATTTAATTTGGGTATTTGGCAGTGCTTTTTCGAGAAGTTTTTGATCTTTAACTACTAAACTGGTTGGTGCATAGTAAGCATAATCAAGTTTAAGCGTAGTCGGAATTGCTGCAAAAGCAGATGAAGCAAATACAAACCCCAATGTTGATGCCAACAAAGTCTTTGGTAGAGAAAATTTTGATTTTAAAGACATGATAAAAATAAAACCGAAATGAAATAGGAGATCATCCTTTCACGTGTTTAGAGGCTTATGAACTTAGTTATTTTGATTTATAAATCAGTTTGAAAGATAAAAGTTTGAATAAAATTATAAATCACTGTTTTTATGACTATTATCAAATTTTAAATAATGCATTTATCTGAAATATTGAATTTAAAATACATAAATATCATAAGCTTAAACTCTAACGCCTTAAGCTTCATTCGATGTATATGTTATTGCTTGTGTCCAGTTAAATTATCTCGATATGCACCTGGGCTGACCCCAGTCCATTTTTTAAAAGCACGGTGAAAGGCACTTGGGTCATGGAAGCTTAAATCTTCACTAATATCTTGAATTGAGTCATTCGTTTTGCTTAAGCGTTGAACAGCAATATCACAGCGGATTTCATTTTTAATTTGTTGATAGCTTACACCTTCATGTTTCAGTCGACGTTGAACGGTGGCTTCTGAAATATTGAGTTGCTGAGCTACATCTTTGAGTTCGGGCCATTGTGCAGGGTGGAGTTTCAATAAATGGCGACGAATAAGTACACTTAAGGCATTTTCATTTTTAAAGCGAACTAAAAGATTTTGCGGAGTTTGCTCTAAAAAATCATAAAGCGCTTTTTTATCTTTCTTAATTTTAATATCTAAATAGTGGGCATCGAACTCAACTCGATTTATCTCAGCATTAAATTGAATATCTTCACCAAAACGAACGAAATAGTCCTGAATATCTTGAGGTTTAGGACAACGTACCATAATAGTATTTAAACCAATTCGCTGGTCTACCAACCAACACATAAGTCCGTGCACTAATATTAAAAAGGTTGCGTAGGTAAACATGCGTTTAGGCTGTTCACGATCATGAATCACTAAATAAGCTTTGTCTTGCTCTCGAATGAGTTCTCCATGCATGTCATCTAGAACAAAGTTAAAAAACTTCAAAATATCGTAGAGTGCTTTTTCTAAAGTTTCAGCCGTACTGACGAGTTTAGTCAGTAATTTATAGCTTCCACGACGCATGGGGTGGCTATCCATCCCAAAAAACTCATCGTTCATGGCATTGGCAAGCTCTATCCACAATTGGGCATAGGTTGTAACAGGCACACGTGCCTTTGGCGACATCAGTAATTCAGCGGGGATGCCTGCTTTATTTAGAATTATTTGTGTATTTAGGCCTTTGGCATAAGCCGCACTCAGTGCTTCATGTACTAGTGCAATCGAAATTGTGCCTTTACTTAAAGAAGATTGGACAACCATGTCAAAGACTCATATTTTCTTCATATATTTCAAGTGAAATACTGCATATTTAAAATTTGGATTGATCAAAAGCTGCAAACATTTTGAGGCTTTTTGAAATTGTATCGGAAAACAACAACTTTTACTCTCACTACTAAGTTTAAAGAACATTTCTATAGGACATTACACAATGAAAATTCAAGGGAAACATTTCGTAATTACAGGTGGTGGCTCTGGTTTAGGTGCTGCAACAGCTGAGTATTTAGTCCAGCAAGGTGCTTCAGTTACCTTGGTAGACATGAATACAGAAGCAGGCGAGCAACAAGCAAAACAGTTGGGGCCAAAAGCTGACTTTGTAAAACTTGATGTGACCGATGAAGCTGCTGCTGAACAGTTCTTTAAAGATGTGTTGACAAAACATGGTCATTTGCATGGTTTGGTGAACTGTGCCGGTATTGGCCCTTCTGCGAAAGTGGTTGGCCGTGAGGGCGTTCATGACTTGGGATTATTTGCAAAGACTTTAAATATTAATGTTACAGGTACATTTAACATGCTGCGTTTTGCAGCAGATGCAATGAGTAAAAACACGGTTGAAGAAGGTGAAGAAGATCGTGGTGTAATTGTTAACACTGCTTCTGTTGCCGCATTTGATGGTCAAATTGGTCAGGCTGCGTATTCTGCATCAAAAGGCGCTATTGTTGCGATGACATTGCCGATTGCTCGTGAGCTTGCGCGACATGCTATTCGTATTATGACCATTGCACCGGGAATTATGGAAACCCCAATGCTTAAGGGTATGCCACAAAATGTACAAGATGCTTTGGGGCAAATGGTGCCGTACCCATCTCGTTTAGGAAAACCAGAAGAGTTTGCTCGTTTGGTGGCACATATTGCTGAAAACTCTTACTTAAATGGTGAAGTCATCCGTCTAGATGGTGCAATTCGTATGGCAGCAAAATAATAAAAATAAGGATGCTGAAATGATCTTAAATGCTGAACAAAGTATGGTTCAGGAGATGATGCGTAACTATGCGCAAAATCAGTTAAAGCCAACTGCTGCACATCGCGATAAAACTCATGAATTTCCAGCTCAGGAACTCAAAGATTTAGGTGCACTAGGCGCTATGGGGATGACCGTGCCCGATGAATGGGGCGGTGCCGGAATGGACTATGTATCTTTGGTACTCGCAATTGAGGAAATTGCCGCAGGCGATGGTGCTATTTCGACAATTGTAAGCGTACAAAACTCTTTGATTTGCGGTATTACACTGGCATACGGTTCAGAGCAGCAAAAACAAACCTATTTGCCAAAATTTGCCTCTGGCGAATGGCTAGGATGCTTTTGTTTAACTGAGCCACATGTCGGTTCCGATGCGAGCGCGATTTTATGTAAAGCCGAGCGAGATGGCGACCATTGGGTGCTTAATGGCGTAAAACAATTTATCACCAGTGGTAAAAATGCCCAAGTGGCTTTGGTGTTCGCGGTCACAGATAAACAAGCTGGTAAAAAAGGTATTTCGTGCTTTCTTGTACCCACCAATACACAAGGTTACTTGGTGACTCGTATTGAAGACAAAATGGGTCAACATGCTTCAGATACAGCGACCATTACTTTTGAGGACTGCCGAATTCCTTTAGAAAATTTGGTGGGGCAAGAGGGTGAAGGTTATAAAATTGCATTATCTAATTTGGCAGCTGGACGTATTGGTATTGCAGCTCAATCGGTAGGTATGGCAAGAGCGGCTTTTGATGCAGCGGTGCAATATGCAAATGAGCGTAAAGCTTTTGGAGTCGAATTAGTTCAGCATCAGGCGGTTGGTTTCCGTTTAGCCGATATGGCGACCCAGATTGAAGCGGCACATCAGTTGGTTTTACATGCTGCAACTTTAAAAGATGCGGAGCTACCTTGTTTAAAAGAAGCCTCAATGGCAAAGCTATTTGCATCTACTATGGCTGAGCGGGTGTGTTCGGATGCGATTCAAATTCATGGTGGTTATGGATATGTGAGTGATTTCCCTGTAGAGAGAATTTATCGTGATGTTCGTGTAAGCCAGATTTATGAAGGTGCTTCTGATATTCAACGTTTGGTGATTGCGCGTGAAGTGGCTCAAGTTTAAATATTAGATTTTTAAAAAATGTTGTTGACTGCAAAAAACCGCAATTGTTATGCGGTTTTTTGCAATTAAATGAAACTCACTTTTTAAGGATTAAATTTGAGCTTTGACTTCCTCACCAATCAAATAAAAAGTTCCGCCTGCAATATAGTGCAGGCTGCGAAGTTCTTTTGGCGCATCTTGAAAATGCCAGTGCCCATCTCTAAAAACGCGGCTATCTGCCCATGCACCTACAACAGAACCAATAAATAAATCATGAGCTGACTGATTATGTGGTTCTGGAATAAGTTTACAGACAAGCCATGCAATGCAACCTGATACAAGCGGGCTGGTAAGGCCTTCTTGATAGAATAGCTCAACACCGCAATGCTCAAGTTTTTCTGGATCATCCAACTTACTAATGGTTCCAAGTTGATGAGTCAGATCGAGCTGTGCATAGCAGGGAACTTGTAGTGTGAAATAGCCACTTTGCTCAACGAGTTGTCGGGTTTTAGTGCTTTTGTCGAGAACTACGGACACTTTAGCTGGTTTGAACTCTAAGGCACATGCCCAAGCGGCAGCCATCACATTGCGGTCATCACCATGTTGTGCAGAAACAAGCACAGTTGGGCCATGATTTAATAAACGATAAGCTTTTTCTAACTCTACAGGTGCAATATATGATTGCGTCATATTTAGCCTAAGTAATAAAGAAAATAGATATTTCTATTGTTGCAGAAAGCTTGATAGATGCAATGTTGATAAATAAGCTTTATTAGAATAAAAAAGTTGTTTCTATTTTATAGCTTTCATAATAACGAACTTAATCATAAAATCATTTCGCTTCTAAGTGAAAGGATTAACGTGTGACCGAGCTTCAAGATATCGATTTTGTAGAGTTAAGTGATGAAGAAATGCATCTCTATAGCCGTCAGATTTTACTTGATGGATGGGATATTGAAGCTCAGGAAAAACTCAAACTTGCTAATGTGCTGATTGTAGGTGCTGGTGGAATAGGCTGTAGTAGTGCAGAGCTACTTGCGCGAGCAGGAGTTGGGAAAATTACACTGATTGATGCAGATACGATCGAGATAAGTAATTTACAGCGTCAAATTGCATTTGGTCATGAAGATATCGGACGTTATAAAGCAGAAATTTTGGCTAAACGTTTACAGAAAATTAACCCTTATATCTGTGTTGAATACTACAACGAACGTTTAGACGAACATAACATTGATAGACTTGTTGAACACCAAGATGTGGTTTTAGATGGCTGTGATAATTTTACAACTCGCTATTTAGTAAATGCAGCTTGTAAGAAACATCAGGTCGCATTAATTAGTGCTTCAGCAATTGGTTTTCAGGCACAAATGTTTATGGTTGAAGGTGATTCAGCTTGCTATGAATGTCTTTTCCCGAAAGAACAACATAGTAATGAAGGCCTTCGCTGTGCAGAGTCAGGGGTACTTGCAACTACTCCTGTAATGATAGCGTCATTACAAGCACATCACACTTTGCTATATTTAGGTTTAAATCGTACACCTTTAAAGCAGAAACTATTATTGTGGGATGGTTTAAATATGACACAACGTATTGTTAGTTTTGATAAAGATGTAAATTGCCCACTTTGTCAGGCAAGCTAATCAGTAAATTAAACAAAATTTGCTACACTCAACCTGAATGATTTGGTTTTGAAGAAATATGAAAAAAAATATTTTGTTTGATGGGCTACGTTCAGTCGCCCGCATTGGTGAAACAGCAGTGGTTGCGGCCAAAGCTGGAATTAAATACGCAACTGAAAAACCAAGTAATGCCAAACTCATGCGAGAGACTTTTGAGTCACTTGGATCAACTTATATTAAGCTTGGTCAGTTTATTGCGAGTACTCCATCGCTTTTCCCACGTGAATATGTAGAAGAATTCCAAGGTTGTTTAGATCAGACACCAACTCTGCCATTTAGTTATATTCAAGGCGTGCTTGCATCTGAGTTTGAAGGGCGCGATTTAAGCCAGATTTTTAGCTATATCGATGAAAAGCCATTAGCTTCTGCGTCAATTGCTCAGGTTCATGCAGCTAAGCTGACCACAGGTGAAGATGTCGTTATCAAAGTACAAAAGCCTGGTGTTGAAACCATTTTATATACAGACTTAAGTGTAGTACATTGGGCTGCCAAGCTGCTCGAACGTGCTGTACCAAAGATCAAATTCGCAGCTCTTTCTGAAATTGTAGATGAAATTAAAAGCCGTATGGTCCGTGAAGTCGATTTCATTGAAGAAGCACAAAACCTAGATGATTTTGTGGAATATCTTAATATTTCACAAAATAAAGCAGCGACAGCGCCTAAAGTTTATCATCAGTTTTCTACACGCCGTGTCTTAACTATGCAACGTTTATACGGTGTGTCTTTGACAGACTTTAGTGTTGTAAAACAATATGCTAAAGATCCATCGCAAGTATTGATTACTGCCATGAATACATGGTTTGGTAGTCTCATGCTATGTAAGAGTTTCCATGCCGACTTACATGCTGGGAACCTAATGTTGCTTGAAGATGGGCGTATTGGTTTTATTGATTTTGGTATCGTCGGTCAGTTAAAACCTGAAGTTTGGACTGCATGTATTGCATTTATGGATGCCTTACAAAAAACTGATTATCAGGCAATGGCTGAAAATATGCTGAAAATGGGTATGACCCATAACAAAATTGACGTTCAGGTGTTGGCTCAAGATCTAGAGCGTTTGTTTAATGGCGTATTAATGGCCGATCCGCAACAGATATTGTCTTCAAATCCAGCCGATTTAAATGACATTATGATGGATATGGTAGGTGTAGGCGAACGCCACGGTATTAAATTCCCACGTGATTTTGCTTTATTATTTAAGCAAATGCTTTATTTCGATCGTTTTATGCGCGTACTCGCACCATATACTGATATTTATGCAGACCAGCGTTTGAAAATGGTTCAAAATATGGAACCTGCTTCGTTATTAAAGCACTAAGGTCAGTTTAAATTTATGGATGCCATTATTATTGAAGGCTTGAAAGTTGAGACAGTGATTGGCTGTTTCAACTGGGAAAGACAAATCATTCAACCTTTAATGTTGGATTTAACCATCCATAATGATTTGAGCCGAGCAGCAGAGTCTGACAAGCTTGAGGACACTCTCAACTATGCGCAGATTTGTGAGTTATCGGCTCAAACCATTCAACAAGCCAAACCTGAATTAATCGAGCATGCAGCACATTTGGTTTTACAATGTTTGTTTGAAACCTTTCCATCAATTGAAAAAATTACCATAACCATCCGTAAGCCAGCCATCATTGCAGAAGCAAATGCTGTAGGAATTCGTCTTGAACGCACCAGAAACAATTTTTGCGCTCGCCCTAGCGAGTAATTTAGACGCAGATCAGCACTTTACTTTTGCTTATACGCAATTGGCAACATTGGGGAAAGTGCAGTTTTCATCTGTTTATCAAATTCCATGCCGAGATGGTATTGGAGATGATTATTGGAATTCGGCATGTCTATTAAAAAGCACTTTATCGTGTGACCAAATTGAATCTTTTCTAAAGAAACTTGAGTCAGAGTCGGGGCGTGTTCGTCCGTCGCATCATATTTCTTTAGATGTAGATTTGATTGCATGGGGAAGTGATCTGGACCATATGCAATTTAATTATAAAAAGCTACCTTTGGCACTCGATGTAAAAATTCCTTTATATGAACTTTGGCATTGTGAAACCTTAAAGGCTGATAGCATGATTTATCCAGTCGTTAATTTTAAAGTTTAATACCCTTCAAACTAAATTTTACGCAAACTTTACGCGGGCTTTGACTTCCTCAATAGAGAATTTACGGGCATTTTATCGATACTGAAATTCACTAAATTAGTGTTATTTCAGGACAATAAAGATGCTTATAAATTCTCAAATGCGCATCTTGCATCAGTCTGGCATTGTCTTATGCGGACTTAAAACAAATGATATTTCCTCATCTCTCCTTATTTCCAGTTTGGCAAATCAAGCCAAGGGGTATAGAGGAGAATAGCCATGTTAGAACTTATACTTGTTTTATTTATTGCTATTTTTCTAGCATGGTGCCTCAGTAAATATCTATCCAAAGTGATGGCAAATCAGCCGATGTGGGGTGATGGATTATTTCGTTGGATTGAAAATCCTGTATACCGCTTATTAGGTGTATCTCCACAACAACAAATGAATTGGAAACAATATTCTCTAGCATTTGTTGTGAGCTGTATTTTTCTTGCAGTGGCTATTCTTGCTATTTTTATGACGCAAGCATGGCTACCATTAAACCCGAACCATGCACCAAATATGAGTTGGGATTTAGCGCTACACACTGTTATTTCATTTTTAACAAACACCAACCAACAGCATTATTCTGGTCAGGCTCAGTTATCTTATTTGTCGCAAATGACAGGTATTGTAGGTTTGCAAGTCATTACTCCAATGATGGGGCTGGCTTTGGTTGTTGCGACATTAAGAGCTTTCTTTTATCAGCGTCCAAGCCATATTACGGCCGATGTTGCTGAGCAGCCAGATCAAATTTTAATTGGTAACTATTGGGCAGATGTAATTCGCCCTACAGTCCGATTCTTGCTTCCACTCTGTTTTGTCTGGTCATTGTTGCTTAACAGCCAAGGCGTGCCAGCAACTTTCCAAGGTGGGCCAGAAGTACAACTTATTGATAAAGCCAATACAGTACAAACCCAAAAAATTCCTTTAGGGCCAGTTGCGCCAATGGTAGCGATCAAGCAATTGGGTAGTAATGGTGGCGGTTGGTATGGTCCAAATAGTTCTGTGCCTTTAGAAAATCCAACACCATTTTCTAATTTACTAGAAATGATTGCGATCTTACTTATTCCAATCACAGTCATTTTTATGGTCGGGCATTTTACTCAGAGTAAAAAGTTTGCTTACTTTGTCTTTGGTAGCATGCTTTTCATGTCGATTATTTCAGGTGCAGCGGCTGTCTGGTCTGAAAGTATGTCATCGACAGCATCTCAATTTGCCGTAATGGAAGGTAAAGAACAACGATTTGGACCAGCAGCATCAGCAGTTTGGGCAGCGCTTACTACACAGGTGAATAACGGTTCGGTCAATATGATGCATGATTCTTCTGCACCGCTTACCGGTTTAGTCGAACTCATTAACATGCTGATTAATGCCATTTGGGGTGGTGTGGGCTGTGGTCTGCAACAGTTTATGATTTATCTGTTACTCGCAGTATTTATTGCAGGTTTAATGACAGGTCGTACCCCTGAATTGTTTGGGCGCAAGATTGAAGCGGCAGAAATTAAGTTGCTCGCGATTATTATCTTGATTCAACCTTTAGTCATTCTTGCATTTACCGCATTAAGCCTCAGCATTCCAGGCATATCTGGAATTAGTAATCCGGGACCACATGGTATTAGCCAAGTGTTCTATGAATATGTCTCTGCATTTGCAAACAATGGTTCAGGTTTTGAAGGTCTTGGAGACAACACTGTATGGTGGAATGTCACTTGTAGTATTGCTCTTCTTTTAGGACGTTTCCCGACATTAATTTTGCCATTAATGATTGCGACACGTTTAGCAGCAAAAAGAAAAGCACCCGAAACAGCAGGTAGTCTTCAGGTTGAAACTCCAACCTTTGCTTTAACGCTGATTACGATTGTTGTGTTGCTTACCTTATTACAATTTATGCCAGTTCTTGTCCTTGGGCCTATTGCCGATCAACTTTTGTTGGTTAAAGGCTAAGGAGGCGAGTGAAAATGAATACACAAACTCATGTAAATAGCCATAAACAAACCATGGCAGTGCCAAATTTTGAAGTTTGGAAAAATGCATTTATGAAACTGCTACCGCAGCATGCAATTAAAAACCCTGTGATGGCAATTGTATGGCTTGGAACAGTGGTTACAGCATTTAGTACAGTCTTGGGTTACACCACGCTGTTATTTGGTTTCACGGTTACAGCAATTCTGTTTATTACCATTTTATTTGCTAATTATGCTGAAGCGGTTGCAGAGGCCAGAGGTCGTGGACAGGCATCTTCATTACGTGCAGCAAGAGAAAATTTAACGGCTCGAAGACTCAACTCTTTGACAGACCGTCAAGCGACTCAAGTTGCAGCAACCGAACTTCATTTAAATGATTTTATTGAAGTACATGCAGGTGAGCTTGTTCCAGCTGACGGTGAGATTGTAGAAGGCTTTGCCACTATTAATGAATCGGCGGTTACAGGTGAGTCAGCACCTGTGTTACGTGAAGCTGGAACAGACCGTTCAGGTGTTATTGGCGGAACCAAAGTTCTGACAGATCGTATTGTTGTGCAAGTGACTGCTGAATCTGGTCAAAGTTTCTTAGACCGTATGATTGCTTTGGTCGAAGGCTCAAATCGCCAGAAAACTCCGAATGAGATCGCACTTGGCTTTTTGTTAATGGTAATGACAATCACGTTTTTAATTGTCGTGATTAGCTTGCCATTTATTGCCAAGTATTTGCATATTGAACTTGATCCAGTCGTGCTCGTGGCGTTATTGGTCTGCTTGATTCCTACAACCATTGGTGGCTTGTTACCTGCGATTGGTATTGCGGGGATGAACCGTGCACTCAAAGCCAATGTTTTGGCAAAATCAGGTAAAGCGGTAGAAGTTGCGGGTGACATTGATGTGCTTTTACTCGATAAAACAGGAACCATTACTTATGGTGACCGTCAAGCGACTTCTTTTTATCCTTTAACTTCGGTAACCGAGTCTGAGTTGAGAGCTGCTGCTTGGGTAAGTTCACTTGCTGACCCAACACCAGAAGGGAAATCGATTGTTAAGTTAGCAAAAGAGCAAGGCTTAAAACTGCAAGAACCTGAGCAGGCCGAATTTATCTCTTTTAGTGCTTCGACTCGAATTTCTGGTGTGAATTTACCAAATGGTGACCAAATTCGTAAAGGTGCATTAGATGCAATCTTGAAGTTTGTAGATGAAGATTATTCTCAAGATTTGGAATTAAAAGCGCGTGTTGAACAAGTTGCCAAAAAAGGGGCAACACCATTGGTTGTCGCAAATCAACACCATGTATTGGGCGTAATTGAACTCTCAGATGTAATTAAACACGGCATTAAAGAACGTTTTGCTCGTTTAAGAGAAATGGGCATCAAAACCGTCATGGTCACAGGTGATAACCCATTAACTGCGGCCGCGATTGCTGCTGAAGCTGGTGTAGATGATTATATTGCCGAAGCAAAACCAGAAGACAAATTGGCTTGTATTCGCACCGAACAACAACAAGGTCGTTTAGTTGCAATGGTCGGTGACGGAACCAACGATGCACCAGCATTAGCTAAAGCCGATATTGGCTTAGCCATGAATTCAGGTACACAAGCTGCAAAAGAAGCTGGCAATATGGTCGATTTAGACTCAGACCCAACCAAACTACTTGCTGTGGTCGAGATTGGGAAACAGCAGCTGATTACCCGTGGTGCTCTAACAACATTTTCATTAGCAAACGACGTCTCTAAATACTTTGCCATCTTGCCTGCATTGTTCGCTGCTGCGATTCCACAAATGCAAGTATTGAATGTAATGCATTTAGCAAGCCCAAACAGCGCGATTTTATCTGCATTAATTTTTAACGCGATTATTATCCCGCTATTAATTCCAATCGCACTCCGAGGCGTGAAATTTAAACCTTCAACGGCAACTCAGTTATTACGTCGAAATATGTTGATTTATGGTGTGGGCGGTGTGGTTCTGCCATTCCTTGCCATTAAAGCAATTGATGTAGTGATTGTTCAATTATTTGGTTTGTAATCTGGAGTTTGAAATGAAAACTTATGTACAAAATTCAGAAGCAAATTTGGGTCAGACCTTAAGAGCATCTTTGGGATTATTAATTTTTACCTTAGTTGGCTGTGGCGCTGCTTATAGTGCAATTGCTACAGGTGCGGGACAGGTGTTATTCAACAATCAAGCAAATGGTAGTTTGATTGAAATAGATCATAAAGTTTTAGGGTCAAAATTAGTTGCTCAGCCATTTGTTGGAGAGGCTTATTTTCATCCACGTCCTTCAGCAGTCGCTTATGACCCGATGGCGATGGCAGGTACAAACTTAGCGCGTACTAATCCTGAGCTACAGCAACAAATTGATGCTCAGATTCTTGCGGTAAAAAAACAAGACCACACGGGCAATACACCTATACCAAGTGATTTGGTGACTAAATCTGGTAGTGGTATTGATCCGCATATTAGTCCTGAATCTGCTCAGTTACAGGTTGCTCGAGTGGCTCAAGCTCGTCATGTAGACCCTAAGGTTGTGGAAGAGTTACTCCAAAAGCATATTGAACCGAAGCAGTTTGGTGTACTAGGGCAAGCTCGTGTTAATGTATTACAGCTCAATATTGCTTTAGATCAATTACAATCTACACATTAACTTAAAAATAAAGTTGTTAGTTTACCGGATGATATCAAATGCAAAGCAATCGCGAAAATCAGGCTGAGGCCTTATTAAATCATGTCAACAGATATCAAGCCGGTCGACTAACGGTC
The DNA here is from genome assembly GCF_000588015.1 of Acinetobacter sp. 1294243. Lineage (NCBI taxonomy): Bacteria > Pseudomonadati > Pseudomonadota > Gammaproteobacteria > Moraxellales > Moraxellaceae > Acinetobacter > Acinetobacter sp. 1294243. Next base: position 133,000 of record NZ_JFXG01000002.1, on the reverse strand, counting down.
TTTCTTGGTGCGGCACCTGGTGTAGGAAAAACTTATGCCATGCTTGCCCGCGCCAAAGAATTATTTCAACAGGGCACAGATGTTGTTGTTGGTATTGTTGAAACCCATGGAAGAATCGAAACTCTAAAAATTTTGGAAGGGTTGCCTCAGATTGCTAGAAAAGAAATGCAATATCAGGGGCATATTTTAGAAGAAATGGACTTGGATGCTATTTTACTTAGGCATCCGCAAATCGTTTTGGTTGATGAATTGGCTCATCGCAACGTCCCAAATAGTCGTCATGAACGACGGTGGCAAGATGTTAATGAGTTGCTAGACGCTGGTATTGATGTATTTACCACTATAAATATTCAACATTTAGAAAGCCTAAATGATGTGGTCTATCAAATTACAGGCATTCGAGTAAATGAAACAGTACCAGATCGGGTATTTGACCGTATTCGAGATATTCGCTTAATTGATTTACCCGTCAGTGAACTCATTGAAAGGCTCCATCAAGGAAAAGTCTATGTACCAGAGCAAGCAAATCTGGCATTACAAGGCTTTTTTAGCATTTCAAATTTAACGGCATTACGTGAACTGGCAATGCAATGCGTTGCTGAGCATGTCGATTCAGATTTAAAAGAGAGTTATGCCTCAAAGGGTTTGAAATCTATATCGTTACAAAATGAATTGATGATTGCGATAGATGGGCAAGGCTCTTCTGAATATTTAGTGCGAGCAGGCTGCCGCTTAGCAGAACGTAATGGGGCTACATGGACTGTAGTAAATGTTGCTAGAAGTTTGGACTTTGGGCAGAGTTCAGTGAGTTCTTATAAAAAAGAATACATCGAGATTGACCGTGCGTTTGAGCTGGCTCGACAACTAGGTGGTCGAACTGAAGTTTTATATGGGCCGCGAGTTGCATCAGTGTTAATGGATGCCGCCGTTGATCGAGGTATTTCCAATCTTGTCATTGGTAAAAGTATTTCACCGTGGTGGTTAAAGTTATTTAAGAAAAATTTAGCTCAGCAATTATTAAATCAAGAAAACTCAATTGCTTTAACCATTTTGCACCCAGAACAGGGTACTAAAAAGATTAATCAGCTCAAAAAGCCTTCATTTTTATCATTAAAAGAAAGTGTTTTTGTTTTAGCTGTGACGTGCGGTAGCATTTTTCTAGCTCACTTCGCCGAAGTTCTATTTGGTATTGAAGACTTCTCTGTCATTTTTATTATTTCTGTTTTAATTGTTGCAACTAAGACCCGAATGTTAGCTGCCGTAGTGGCAGCCTTAATATGTTTCTTAGCCTATAATTTTTTCTTTATTGCCCCGCGTTATACCTTTCAGATTTCAGCACACCAAGGGGTAGTCACCGTTGTGGCTTTTTTTGCAGCAGCTTTAATTGCCGGGCGTTTGGCCTCTCAATTACGCCAGCAAGTTTTATCTTTAAAAGCTGCCAATGCCTACACTACGGTAATGCAAGACTTGGCACGTAAGCTTTCTAGTGCTGTCAACCTTGAAGAAGTCATGCAAACAGGACGTATGACTTTAGAAACACAACTTCAAACTAAAGTGTGGATTTCTATTCGAGATAAGGTAATTTCATCTGATATTGAGCTAAATGATAAAGAAAAAGTAGCCGCAGAATGGTGTTTGAAACACAAGCAGCCATGTGGGCGTTTTACCGATACTCTGAGTCAGTCAAACTGGTGGTTTTTACCTCTTTTAGAACAAAAAAATAGCCTAGGTGTTGTGGGAATTTACTTTAAGGATGAAGTGGTTTCCTTAAATTTTGAGCAAAAAAAATTGACTGAAAGTGTAATTGAGTACATTGCACAGGCAGTACTTCGAACCCAATTGGTGAATGAGCTTGAACAAGCAAAAGTCACCAGTGAAACAGAGCGCTTACGTTCTGCTTTATTATCTTCGGTATCGCATGATTTACGTTCGCCACTTGCTTCTATCATTGGCGCAGCAGACACGCTTGCTAATTTTAAAGCTGATATGTCAGAACAAGACCAACAAGATCTGCTTGAAACAATTCATTTAGAAGGTGAGCGTTTAGACCGTTATATTCAAAACTTGCTTGATATGACCCGTTTGGGCCACGAAGGTCTAACTTTAAAAAGAGATTGGATTGGGGTAGATGAATTAATTGGTTCGGCAACTCGCCGTTTAAAGCGTTATAAACCAGATACACAAGTGGTCGTTCAGTTACCTGAGCAACCGATTAGTTTGTATGTTCACCCAGCATTGGTAGAACAAGCTATTTTTAATGTTTTAGAAAATGCTGCAAACTTTTCACCTCCAGATGAACCAGTCATGATTCGTACTCATCTTTTGTCAGAAGATGAAGTAAAAATAGAAATTGAAGATAAAGGTGCAGGAATCCCTGAAGACGAAAGACACCGCATTTTCGATATGTTTTATACTATGGAGCGTGGAGACCGTGGAAAATTCGGTACAGGTTTAGGGCTAACAATTGTAAAAGCGATTATTGGTGCTCATATGGGTACAATAGAAGCATTTTCAGGGCGCCAAAATAAAGGTACTTTAATTCAAATCAAATTACCCATTCATCCAGTAAAAGAATAAGTTGTAAATTCATGATAAGTCCAGAAACATCACCTGTAGAAACACGTATTGTGATTATTGATGATGAGCCTCAAATCCGTAAATTTTTAGACATTGCTTTAAGAACTCAAAAATACAAAACCACACTCTGTGAAACGGGTTACAAAGGCCTAGAGGCATTGGCAACCCAAGGGGCTGATTTGGTTATTTTAGACTTAGGCTTACCTGATTTAGATGGGAAAGAAGTCCTCCAAGAATTACGTAGCTGGTCGAATGTTCCCGTTATTGTGTTATCTGTACGCGCTGATGAATACGAAAAAGTTGCTTTGCTAGATGCTGGTGCAAATGACTACATGACCAAGCCTTTTAGTGTGCAAGAGCTTTTGGCGCGCATTCGTGTCATCTTAAGAAATCAACCGATTCAGCAAGAAGCACATGTGTATGACGATGGTTATCTCAAGGTTGATGTCATGCAACGTTTAGTTTGGATCGAGCAACAACCAATTACTTTAACTCGAAAAGAGTTTCAACTTTTGACACTATTAATGCGCTATCAAGGGCAGCTTTTAACACAGCCTCAGCTCTTAAAAGAGCTATGGGGACCCACCCATCAGGAAGATACGCACTATTTACGTATTTTAGTGGGCAAGTTACGCAGTAAACTCGGGGATAACGCGATTCAGCCACGTTATATTGCTACTGAACCAGGTGTTGGGTTACGTTTTTTAGCTAAACAGAAAAATCACTAATTAGATATAAAAAAACCTTAGGGTATTTCTCCCTAAGGGTTTGCAAAGTGGTTTATAGTTTTTTTGCTTTTTTTATTTATATATCCCAATGTTGTTCTGCTTCAGTCATTTGACTATAAATGTTTTGATATTCAGCCTGTTTAACCGTGTACCAATGTTCTACAAAGTCTGCCCCTAAATACCCTTTTAAAATAAGACTTCCTTTAAATATTTTTAAGGCTTCCGGCTGATTGTTGGCTAATAAAATGTGCTCGTCTGGAAATTTTAAAAGATGTGTAGGTTTTGGTAGCGGTAACTTATGAGATAAGCCATAAGACGCGCCCGCTAAAATAGTCGCTATAACGAGATAGGGGTTACAGTCAGCTCCAGCAACACGATATTCTAAGCGTTGATTTTGTACATCCGAGCATGGAATACGGATTGCGACATTTCGGTTGTTAGTATCCCAATTGGCTTCTAATGGCACGTGATGACCAATTTTAAAACGTCTATAAGAATTAATATTAGGCGCTAAAATCGCCATAGATGCAGGCATTAACTCAATGAGTCCGCTAATCGCGCTCAATAATTTGGCTGAAAGTTTATCTTTTTCTACTTCTGAACTAAATATATTTTCATGGTATTGATTAAGCATGCTCATATGAAAATGCATACCACTACCAGCCTTTGACAAGTTCGGTTTCGCCATGAAACAGGCAGTTAGGTCATGCTTTCTTGCAATTTGTTTTACAATTCTTTTTAAGGCATTAATTTGATCGCAGAGCTTTAAAATATCATGGCTGTGTTGAAGATTTAATTCGTATTGTCCAGGGGATGATTCCGCAACAATAGCGGTAATTTCAATAGATTGAAGTAGGGCTGCTTTCTCAACTTCATCTAGGACTTGCTGATAATTATTCGGTGCATCTATATCAAAACATTGGTTTTCTGAACATGTCTCGGATTGATGCTGAGGTGAGAAAAGGTAAAACTCTAGTTCGGCAGCCATGACAGGAAAATAATTATTAGTATGTAACTGATTTAATAATTTTTTTAATATATTACGTGGTTCATAGCGGCAGTCTGTACCATCTTCTTCTTGCATTGATAGGTAAAGCTGAGCATTTAATTCTGGGGATAAAGCACTTGGTTGCAAGCTGCCTAAAATGGGCAGGCAAAGTCTATCTGGTTCACCAATATATTTTCCCAGGCCTGTTTCTTCAATTACTTTTCCATCTAGACTCATGGCATAAACAGAAAGTGGAAAATAACATCCATGAGAGAGATTTTTCAGACTCTTAACATCAATACGTTTGCCACGAATATGCCCGTTTAAGTCATGTAGACAAATATCAATGTGCTGAGTGTGAGGATATAAACTTAAATATTCATCAACTTCTTTTAAAAAAAGATCTGATTGGAAAGTACCAGATTGTGTCGGAGAAATAAAATTATCTGATATTTTAAATGCCTTAAAGTGAGGATCTTTTAAGTTTAAATTTGGGTAAATAAGTGTACTCATTATAAAAAACCTTGGTGGTTATTTAGCTAAAATCCTACCTTAGCCTTTGAAGGAAATCGCGTAAAAAAAGAGTAAAGATGGTTGAACAATATTTTATGAGCAATTTGATTTTTTATATTTATAATCAATATATTGAGTCTCATGTTTATAATCAATTTTTAAAGTAAAATTAGCGTATAAGAGCAGTCAGCGCATTATAAAATTTTACTGATTTCTCTTTTTTAAAATTAAACAAAGCTAAAAATTTAAGCGTCTCATTTGGTGAGAGGGATAAACTGATTTAAACTTAAGACTTATCCAGTGAATCACTTATTTTTGAAGTCTTGAATAGAGCAGGATCTTTTAGGGTGTTTACTGGAATTTTATTTTTTGCGTTTTTTAAATTTTATTTTTGAGTTTTCTTAATATGAAAAATATCGGTTTAGCCATTTTAGCAATCAGCCTTTCAGGTTGTGCTGCAATGAGCGTAGAAGAATGTAAGACTGCGAATTGGTCATTAGTGGGTGAGAAAGATGGTTCAAAGGGGTCTTCGCCACGTTTAGATCAATATTACAAAGCGTGTGGAAAAGCCAATATTGTTCCAGATCAAAAGTCATATGAACGTGGGTATAAAGAGGGCTTAGGGTATTATTGCCAGCCATCAAATATTTTTTATAATGCTTTAGAGGGTAACGGCAATATTAATGTATGCCCAGTTGAGCAGCGTAATCGTTTAAGACCTTATTATCGAGCAGCCTCAGATTACTACAATGCAAAAGCTGAATATGATCGTTATGACGAGAAGTTTAAGCAATATTCTGATAATGCTTACAACGAAAAATTAAAGCCAGAAGAGCGTGAGCGTTATCGTAAGCTTTTAAGAGAATTACAAATTGATCGTGACCGTATTAACAGAAACTATTGGAATTCAATTCGAGATATCGAACGTTTCAAATATGATCACGGCTTAAAATAATATTTAAAACAGGATTGATCCGAATGAGATCAATCCTTTGGTTTTTAAAGATAATAACTCGTTTTTGTCATTAACTTTGAAATAGCAGTCATCGTAATTTTTACTGCATATGGTAATTCAACACCGCCTGCTTCAAGTGCAGTATGACGGTGATGCAATTCATCTTCATTCATTTGCTCTAAAATTTTACGAGAGCGTTCATCTTGAGCAGGTAACTGGTTTAAATGATCTTGCAAATGCAGACTAACCTGACGCTCAGTTTCAGCAACAAAACCTAAGCTATATTTATCACCTGCAATACCAGCAAGGGCACCCATGCCATATGACAACCCGTACCAGATTGGGTTTAACAAACTTGTATGACTGTTTAATTCTTTTAAACGGTCTTCGCACCAAGCTAAATGATCTTGTTCTTCAATCGCTGCTTGTTGCATTTCTTGGCGTACATTTGGCAATTTCGCCGTTAATGCTTGCCCATGGTAAAGTGCTTGAGCACATACTTCACCACTGTGGTTAACACGCATTAAACCTGCGACATGGCGAGCATCTTCTACACCAAGTTTTGTTTCTACTGTTTCAGCTGGATTTTGACGCTGTGCTGCTGTTGCACCCGGAACAAGACTACGCAATGCCTGATCAAATGAGTTAATAAGTTGATCAATTCCAGTATAGTGGCGCATAAATTAGTCCTCTAAAGAAAGGTGGGCTGTGGCAAGCATTGGTTTTAGTCTAGCGAGAAGCCAGATACTAAAGATTGCACTAAGTACAGCTGTAATAATAAATAGTATTTTAATATCAATTTTTAAAACACTTAAGATTAAGATTGAAAAAATTGCAGAAGAAACCATAAAAACGGCATTTAAGATGTTATTAGCTGCAACAACTCGTGCACGATGTGAACGTGGTGAATAAGCCTGCATCATGGCATATAGGGGAACAATATAAAAACCGCCACTAATCCCCAATAAAGTCACAGCAATCATGACATGGTAGTAAACCCAGCCTTGGGTGAAAACGTCTTTTAAGGTAAGTAATGCTCCGGTTCTTTCTGGTACAAAAGCTAAACTGGCAGCAAGGTAGAGCGCAAAAACAGTAAGGCCAATTGCACCAATCGGCACCATTTTAATATTAATTTCTGAACCACCAATTTTACGGCAAAGAAGAGAACCCACACCAATACCGACTGAAAAGAAAGTCAGTAACAGGCTAACGACATTTTCTGATGCATGAAGGTTTTGCTGGGTAAGCTGCGGAATTTGAGTTAAATAAGTCGCGCCATAAAACCAGTACCATGAGTTGCCTAGCAAAATTGTGAATACTAACGGTAAGCTTTTGGCATATTTAATGGTTTGAAAGCTGGTACGGATAAAATTCCAGTCAATCTTTAAGTCAGGTGCAGCAACTTTTTGCGGCAAAATGAAGCGACTAAATAAATAGCCTATGCAAGCAATAGCCACTACGGTGATACTAATCCACAATAAATTACCATCTGATGAGGCAATTACGGCGCCACCTAAGATCATCCCGAACAAGATCGCCATGGATGTGCCGGATTGAAATAGCGCATTACCAGACATTAACTCGTTCGGTTTTAAGATTTCAGGCAAAATTGCGTATTTAATCGGGCCGAAGAACGTCGAATGTGTACCCATCAAAAATAAAGCAAAAAGAAGTAGCCATAAGTTTCCTAACAGGAAACCTGCAGTACCGATGAGCATAATGATGATTTCTAAAATTTTAATACCACGGACGAGTTGAGATCGTTCGTATTTGTCGGCGATTTGTCCAGCTGTGGCTGAAAAAAAGAAATATGGCAGAATAAACAAGAGGGCTGCCAAATTATTAAGAGTACTTACGGGAGCAGATTGTTGCTGAATCCATCCATAAGTAATCACCAATAATAAAGCTTGCTTAAAAACGTTATCATTTAATGCGCCAAAAAACTGGGTAAAAAACATCGGTACAAACCGACGTGAGGTCATCAGGTGCTCATCTTGTTTCATCATGTGCAAACTTCATTGTGTTTTATAAAAAAATGTGACCGAGTGTTAATTTGCATCGAAAACCATGTATGATATTTTTAACGCTTGATTAAATGAAAAATCAATGGTTTTGAGTGAGTTTTACACTCACATTGGTGCGTTTTATTAAAAAATAAGTCTAGAGTTTTCTATGCCTTCTAAAATTAAGTTTAAACAGTCAACTCTCTCACATTCTATGCATTTAATTTTAAAAATGCAGGGCATTCCTAAACTTATTTGTAGCAGCTTGTTGTTAAGCGTTTGCGTAACGCCAAGTTTTGCTCAAACTTCTGTTGAGAATAGTTCATCAACAACTTTAAACCAGACAGTATCTGATGAGTCAACTGAACAATCAGCTCAGGTTAATGAGCAATATACTGCTCCAGTTACAGATATCGCTACACTTGTAACCCAAGCTCAGCAGCAACAAGATAGCTTGGCTATATTGCAACAACAAGAACAATTTCCAAATCAAATTGATGAATTTAAGCCAATTACTCTTGATAACCTTGAAGATTTACCTGATATGCCTGTTGATCAGAACATGGCAAATGAAATTTATAGGGTAGCGGAAGAAGCAAAGAATGAAGCACAGAACTTTCAAAATGGGACTCAGAAACTCCCTGAAGTTACTGTAAGCGATGCAACTCAATCTGAATTAAATCAAATTAATCAGGCGCCTGTAAATATTGATCAGCTTATGCAAGAGATTAAGTCTGACAGTAAGATTGTAGTTGAAGCCAATGAGACTGGAAAAACACTGCCTGAATTGACACCAGAGGCCGAAGAACCACCTGAGCAAGCTGGTTTCTTTAAACGTATTTTAAATAAAGTACGTCCGCCGCGTGCAATTCCGATGGAACAAGTACCGCGTATTAGCGCAGAGGTAGAAGGCGCTTCAGATGTGTTAGCTAAAAATATTAAAGGTAAGCTTTCAACTTTTACTCAAGAATCTTTTGAAGACTTTAATGCTGCTTTACCTCAGCTTAGAACATTAAGTAATCAGGCTGCTCAAGCTGTTGGTTACTATAATGCTGAGTTCCGATTTGAAAAATTAAGTCCGAGTCGTGTGCGTGTCAGGGTGACACCAAATGAACCAGTACGAATTAATGAGCAAAATATTGAGTTTACAGGTCCAGGCGAAAAGCAGCCGCAATTTCAGGTTATTCGTTTAGTTCCCGATCAAGATGTAGGGGATATCTTTAACCACGGTTTATATGAAACTACTAAAACCCGTATTGTTGATGCCGCATCTAATAATGGTTATTTTGATGCTTATTGGCGATTGCATGATGTAAAAGTAAGTCAGCCAGAAAATAAGGCCGATATCAATTTACGCTACGAGACTGGTGAGCGCTATAAATTAGACAAGGTCGAGTTTCGTATGAGTGATCCTTCGAAACCTTTGCCATTAAACCAAAATATCTTAGAAAGTATGGCGCCTTGGAAAGAAGGTGATGACTATGCCTTCTGGCGTGTAAACGTGCTCGCAAATAACCTAACCAACTCACGTTATTTCAATTACACTTTGGTTGATAGCATTAAACCAGACCCAATTGAAAAGCCACTTGAGCTACCACCAGATTTACAAGCTTTGGTGGATGAACAAAATATTGATGTTGATGAGTCTAATTTACTTTCACCAGAACAACGACAACTTGCGAAAGCACGTCAATTAGCGACATCAAATAAAGAAGTTACGCAAAACGTAATCGATGAAAAACAGTTTGCCGGAACACAAAATGCAAAACAGGCAGAGCCTCAAACTGCGATGTTGCAAAGCGCCGCAGCTCAGCATGATGAACAGGATCATTTACAAGCTCAAGCACGTGAAACAAAAAGAATTCCAGTTATTGTGACTTTAAATGCTGACAAGCTAAATAGTTTGGAAACTGGTATTGGTTATGGAACCGATACGGGTGCACGTTTACGTAGTCAATATCGCCGTTCTATCGTAAATAAATATGGTCATTCATTTGATGCCAACTTGGAAGTTTCTGAAATTCGCCAATCGATTGATGGTCGATATAGTATTCCCTATAAACATCCGTTAAATGACTATTTCAATATTGTGGGCGGTTATGAGCGTGAAACACGGGATGATATTGGTCCAGATGTAAGCCTGTTAACCGAATCTGCTGTTGTGGGTGGGGAGCGCGTAATCAAACGTCCATTAGGAAATTGGCAGCATACTATTGGTGTTCGTTATCGTTTAGATCGTTTGACCCAAAAAGGTAATGTTGATATTTCTGAATTACCAGATGCGTTTAAAACAGCTGCATCTGAGCAAGAAGCATTATTGTTTAGTTATGAAACATCTAAAACCTCAAGTAATACACGGTTAAACCCAACTAAAGCTTTTAAACAAACTTATAAATTAGAATTAGGCAGCGAGAGTTTACTCTCAGATGCCAATATGGCAATTGCGAGTGCAGGCTGGAGATTTATTTATTCTCTAGGTAAAAATGATGATCACCAATTCGTCGGAAGATCTGACCTCAGCTATATCTTTACAGATGACTTTGACAAAGTTCCATACAATCTTAGATTCTTTACGGGTGGTGACCAAACGATTCGTGGATTTGACTATAAAAGTCTTTCTCCAGAAGTAGATGGATATAAAATTGGGGGCCAGGCTTTAGCTGTAGGCTCTTTAGAATATAACTATCAGTTCAAAGATGGATGGCGAGCAGCCGTTTTCTCTGACTTTGGTAATGCTTACGATAAAGACTTTAATAATCCAGCAGCTTATAGTGTTGGGGTCGGAATTCGCTGGAAGTCTCCAATTGGGCCAATCCGTTTAGATGTCGCTTCGGGTATTTCAGATGAGAACCATCCGATTCGTTTACATTTCTTTATAGGCCCACAACTTTAAAAATAAAATTTTATTAGGTTTATTTTATGGCGGAAGTAGAACAGCAGCCCACTTCGGCACCAAGCTCTCCTAAGAAGAAGCATCGCATTTTGCGTAGCTTCTTGCTGACGATATTAATCATATTGTTATTATTGGCTTCTTCGTTAGTCATCATGATGTCAACGGATCGTGGAAGCCGTTTTTTATTAGATCGAGTTTTAGAAGCTCAGAAAATAATTAAATATGAATATGAAGGTGGCAACTTATTGCGTGGCATCATTCTCAAAAATGTGTTGGTGCAATTAAAAGATGTGGATGTTTCTTTAGATCGAGCTGATGTAGGCTTAGGATGGCGCTCTTTATTATTAGAAAAAGAAGTACATTTGAGCCATGCTGATGTACGCAACTTACGTATTATTAATAAAACTCCGCCTTCTGGTAAACCGTTTGAATTTAAACCAATCAAATTACCGTTTGTTCTACGTGTAGATGAAGGTGATGTTGATCATTTAGAGCTTAAATTGTCGAGTTCAGATGTAAGTTTCTATAATGTCCATTTGCAAGATGCGCTCTGGTCGGAGACAAAACTAGAATTTGAAAAATCCAGTATGGATATGGGCTATCTTTCAGTTCACAACGCAACTGGTAAAATGGATTTCAGTGGTAAATATCCATTAGATGCCACAGCAGATTTAAGAATCCCATCTTTAAAAAGTTTAAATATTCAAAATATTAAAGTTGCTGCTCGCGGAAGTTTAGATACTTTAAAAGCTGGGGTTGCAACAACTACTCCTGATTTATTAACAGGTTGGGTAATCTTACATCCTGTTCGTGATGAAGTTCCAATGCAAGGTGAATTATTATTAAAAAACTATCATTTACCTTTGCTACAAGAACAAAAACTCTTTGCAAAAAATGGTGTGATCAAGTTTCAAGGTGATATTAAACAACTTAATTTAGCACTTGATACAGATTTAAAGGGTGAAAATTTACCTGAAGGCCAGTACAACGCTTTAATGAATACTGATTTAGTTCATCAGCTTAATATTACAGATTTCAATGGCCAAGTTATGAAAGGTGCCGTTAATCTTAAAGGTTTGGTAAATTGGAAAGATCATGTTACTTGGGACATTAAAGGTCGTTTAGATCGTATTAATCCTAAAGACAAAGCGATTCCTCAGGTGGTTCAAGACTTTTTACCTCCAAGTTTAGATGCAGCTATTGCTTCAACTGGGTCTTTGGAAAAAGGTACAGAAGTATTTGCTAACGTTGATTTTGACCGTTACGAGTCTTGGAAACTCAAGCTTAATCAGGCACCTGAAAAAAATAATAAACCTCAGCCAATGCTCATGAATGTGGCGTGGGCGAATATAGACCGTGCAATGCCTTATATTGGATGGTTAAGTAGTGACAATGGTCAAGTCGATTTAACATTACGTGATGGTCAACAAGATATTAAGGTTGCTACAAAAGTATATCAGCATGAAAAAACTTTATTGCCAGCAGGACAATATCTAGCCAATCTTAATGTTAAAGATAATATCTTAAATGTCCCTAATTTTAGTTTTGCTGCTGAAAAAGGTAGCTTAACAGGTCAGGCCAAAGTTTTATTACCTACTGAAAAACGTCAGCTCGCTTGGAATGCTTTATTAAATGCAAAAGATTTTAATCCGCAAAGTATTCATGCAGCAGCGCCAGTCAATCTACTAAATGGTTCGATTAAGGCAAATGGTTTTGCTAAACCAAACCAGCAAATTATTCAGTTTGAGAAAATTGACTTAACTGGTCGATTGGCTCAAGCAGGTCAAGAAACTGTAAGTTTAGGCGGGAAAAGTACAGCAGCATTGTTATTTCATGACGTGAAAGCTGGTGGTGGCTTTAAAGGCTTTGCGGTTAATTATGATGGATCTTTAAAAGCCTTAAAGCAGGCAAATGGTTTGTTGAAGTTTTCTATAGCGGGCACGCCAGATTTTATTCGAATTAGCCAGTTACAACACGATGGGGTGGTTGGAAAAATCTATGCTACTGGTTCTGTCAATTTAAAAGACCGTATCGCATGGGATATTAATAGTTCATTAGTGCGCTTTAAACCTCAATATTTTGCCTCAACTGTTAAAGGTGAAATTTCAGGGAATCTGAAAACCCAAGGGGTTTGGTCTGATCACTTGAAGCGAATTAATATTCAGCAATTGAATCTTGCAGGCTTTTTAAATAATAAACCTGTTCGAGGTAAAGGTAATCTATCTCTATTGATGGATTCCAATCAAAATGGCTTTTTACCACAACAGTTTGAAGCAAATAACTTATTTTTAGTGTATGGGCAGAACCAGCTACAGGCTACTGGCAACGCACAAAATCTAAAAATTAAGCTGAATGCACCAGCCCTATACGAGTTATATCCTGGACTGCGTGGTCGAGCTTATGGTGATTTGAATGTTCAATCGCAACCGCGTTTAAAAGCAACAGCAAATATTGCAGTAGATAATTTTGCTTTTAACACATTAGTAAGTGTGAAGAGATTGAGTATTCAGGGTGAACTTCCAACATCGGAAACAACACCAACTCAATTAACCGCAAAATTAGATAATTTGCGTAGTGGAAATAGACAAATTCAATCTGCTGAAGTGAATTTGACAGGAACAAGAAAAGCCCATTTATTGAAAGTGCTTGGCAATAATAGTATTTCCAAGTTCTATGTTCAGCTGGCAGGCGGGTTTAACCAAAATAATGATTGGTTAGGACAAATCCAGAAAGGAAGTTTTGATTCACGACGAATCCGTCTGGCACAAAATCAAAATGCTCCGGTAATTTTTTCTTCGGCGAAATCTGAGCTATATGTGGGTCAACATTGCTGGCAAAGTACCAACAGTCAGCTCTGTTTTGATCAGCCTGTACGGGTGAGTAAAGCGCGAGGTAATATTTCCTTTGTAACTCAAAACATGGATTTAAGCGACTTTGCGGCATTTATGCCAGAAGGTTTGGCAATGACCGGACAATTAAATGGTTACGCTAAGGCATCGTGGGTAAATGGAGGCAATCCAAAACTTGATGCACGTTTAATTACACGTAAAGGTGAAATTGGTTTAGCTGCTGAGGATCCACAAGATCCTGCAACTACTCTGGCTTATGATGAGTTAGGGGTGGTTGCAAAAAGTGTATCAGAGGGTCTGCTATTCCGTGTAGATGTTAAAACACCAGATATTGGTACGGGTTATGCGAACGTTATTATCAACCCATTCCAGTCTTCAATGCCAATGCATGGTGAAGTGGCCTTTAATGATGTCCAATTAAAAGTCTTGAAACCATTTATTCAAGATGTTCGCTCAATGAGTGGGACGTTAGCTTTGGCTGGTAAAGTCAACGGTACATTAACTCAACCTCAGTTTACTGGTGAAATGCGTCTGAAAAATGGTGCAATCAGCATGATTTCTCTGCCAGTAAATTTAACTAATGTTCAGGTGTATTCATCAATTCGTCAGGATATGGCAACAATTGATGGGGCATTTAACAGTGGGCAAGGTGTAGGCTTGCTTAAAGGTAGTTTTGAATGGAAAGATGCGCCGCGCCTTCAATTAAATCTTAAAGGTGATAATTTACTAGTACGCCAAGCGCCATTAATTACTGCAATTGCCAATCCGAATCTGACACTTGATATGTATCCTTTTGATAAGCGTTTAAGCTTAAAAGGATCAGTAGATGTTCCTCGTGCACGTATATCAATGCCAGAAACAACTGCTCCAATCATTAATACGTCATCAGATGTTCGTATCGTACGCCAAGGTCAAGACCCACTTGCAATTTTACGGGCAGCTAAACCTTGGGATATTCGAGCTGACATTGCTGTTAATATTGGAAAACAAGTCATCTTCCAAGGCTTTAATAGTAATATTCCTTTAGTTGGTCGTCTCAACTTAAGCCAACGTGGTTATGAAACTGCGATGAGAGCTAATGGGGCAATTGGTGTCAGCCAAAAAGTGAAAATTGAAGCCTATGGACAAAGTCTAGACTTGAACCGAGCAATTGCCCGTTTTAATGGACCATTGGCTAACCCGACTTTAGATATCGATGCGAACAAAAATGTTCAGGGCAGTATGGTTGGGGTACGTGTTACAGGTACTGCGACATCACCAAACATTCAGGTCTATAACGATGCAGGCTTATCTGAGCAAGAAGCATTAAATGCGCTTGTTACTGGTCGTATTAATGAAGGTTCGAGTGGCTTGAGTAATGCAGAAGGGTTTAAATCTGATGTAAACAACACCATTGCAGCTGCAGGTATTAGTATGGGCTTGGGTGGTACACGTGCTTTAACTAACCAGATTGGACGTACGTTTGGTTTGAGCGGTTTAGCTTTAGATGCACAAGGTACAGGTGATGATACGCAAGTGAGTTTAACGGGTTATATCACACCAGATCTGTTTATTCGCTATGGTGTTGGGGTGTTTACTCCTGTAAATAAACTCACTTTACGTTATCAAATGAATCGACGTTTATACCTAGAAGCAAGTCAGTCTTTAGAAAGAGCGATCGACTTATTCTACAATTGGCGCTTTTAGTTGATTGAAACCAATAATGAATGAATTAAAAGCTCACTATTGTGGGCTTTTAATTTAATAACGTCTTCATAACATTTAAAAAAGTTGAGTGTTTATCATCTAAAGTATCGCTTCTCTTAAGAGTAAAGAAGCCTTGGATAGGTATTGGTTAAAGAAAATTCACTTGAAAATTGCTGTTTTATAAATTAGTTTTCAGAAACATTAAATGAAATTAGATTGATATACCTTGTTGATAAATGCAAATAAGGTGGTTTTTTTCAAGGATATAGTAGTGAATATAGATACTTATGTTGAAATTAAAAATGGCAAGGAAAACGATATCAACGTTAAATATCGTGGCCTAATTCAAAAATTAACAGCAACATTGTCATTGACGCTCTTGTCATTTGGATGGTGCTCCACCGTAAATGCTGCACAACAACAAATTGCTTTAGTAGGAACATGGACATCAATTCCTAATGCCCCGCTTGCGCAAAAACCAAAACAAGCCAGTGAAGGTTTGTACCAGCTTCAAGTGAATAAGGATGGAACTTTAACTCCTGTTAAAGTGCTGAAAATGAAAAGTCCTTCTTGGATTGTGAAATCGAAAGATGGTCGTTTTGCATATACCACTAATGAAGAAAACGAAGGTGCGGTGACTGCATTATCTATTCAAAACGGAAAGGTGGAAGTGTTGAACACTGTGGATAGTCATGGTGGACATCCAACACATGCAACAATCAGTTTAGATGGTAAGTTCCTGTTTGTATCGAACTATTCTGCATTCGATAAAGGCCGTGGTGGTGTGGCTGTTTTGCCAATTTTACCAAATGGCCATTTGGGTGAAAAAGTACAAAATATAGTTTTTGAGGAAGGTTCTGGCCACGTTAAAGGTCGCCAAGAAAGTGGTCATGCTCATTCGACAACTTTCAGTCCAGATGGTAAGTATTTATATGCTAGCGATCTTGGAAATGACAAAGTCTATACATTTCATTATAACCCAAATAAGGCTCAGCCACTTGAAGCGGATACTAACCGCGATGTAACTTTTACGCATGGTTCTGGCCCGCGTCATATGGTCTTTTCACCGAATGGCAAACATGCGTATGTTACCGCAGAAATGCGAAGTGAAATTGTGACATTTAACGTGCAAGATGGTCATTTGAAAAAAGTGGCTGAGCTAAAACTAATCCACGAGGACAAAACACCTGAATTTAAGAGTGCGAGTGGAATTATCCTTAGCCCAAATGGTAAATATGTGATTGCTGCCAATCGAGGTGCAGACAACAAACTTTTAGTATTTAAAATCCAACAGAATGGATTGCTAGCTAAGCCAGTTGCTTATAAAGCGAATGGTATTGAACCACGTGCCTTCTCATTTGATGCATCTGGTAAATATCTATATGTAACCAATGTTTATAGTAACAATATTAGTTTATTCCGTTTTGATGCAAAAAATGGCACCTTAAAACCAGCTGGCGATGCAGCAAAAATATCAACACCTACGGATATTAAATTCTTTAATTAATCCAAAACATGAAACAGGCATGTCTAATGCTTAATACAAAAGACCGAGATTTTTTGATCTCGGTTTTTTATAGCAGTTTTGGCAAAAACGATGATTTTCCGTATGATATGGACAGCAATAATTAGTGTAGTGAAATGATGAAAAAGATTTTATTGATTGCAATGAGTTTGCTCTTTGTGGGTTGTTCAGAAAAGAAACCATTAACACCAGAAGAGCAGTGGCATGGCTTTTGTACTAGCGTAGGAAATGCTGCAAGAAGTATTGTTTTTGATCGTCAGCAAGCAATTGAAAAAACGCAGGCAGTTGAGCATGCAAATAAGATTGAAGATGAGATAACTAAAAAATTCATTCTTAATGTTATTGAAAAAGTTTATGCAATTCCAAAAGAAGAACTGACAAAAGATCCCCAAGCAATCCAAGAAAAAGTTAGAAAGCAAATGATGAATGAATGTTTGGCAACCCCTCATGACAAAATGCCAAAATATAAATCATTCTAATTGTGGATGAGGTTATTGAATTTTCATCTGGCTGAAGCTCTTTTTGCTTAAAAATAGCTCAATTTTACCCAATATGCTCATTATTTGAACATAGGTATTTAGATACAAAATAATGGGCATCACGGAGAAACACCCCGCGCTCATTAACTTTTACCTTGAACTCTAGTAAACTTTTGTAGTCCATATTACTTGTGAAGCTTTTAAGAAAGCTGGAATTTGCAAGTAATTTTTCAAAAAAAGAGGAATGAACACCGTGCTAGAAGCTTACCGCCAACACGTTGAAGAACGTGCCGCACTCGGAGTCCCACCGAAGCCACTTGATGACGCTCAAACAGCTCAGCTTGTTGAACTATTAAAAAATCCACCAGCAGGCGAAGAAGCGTTCTTGGTAGATTTGCTTGAAAACCGTGTTCCTGCAGGTGTTGACCAAGCAGCTTACGTAAAGGCAGCATTCTTGGCAGCGATTGCAAAAGGCGAAGCAACTTCACCACTCGTTTCTAAAGAACGTGCAGTTTACTTACTTGGTACTATGCTAGGTGGTTATAACGTAGCACCACTTGTTGAGCTTCTTGACAATGCTGAACTTGCAGGCTTAGCTGCTGAGGCATTAAAGAAAACTCTTCTTGTATTTGATGCATTCCATGATGTAGCAGATAAAGCAAAAGCTGGTAATGAAGCTGCTAAAGCTGTTTTACAATCTTGGGCTGAAGCAGAATGGTTCACTAGCCGTCCTGACGTTCCAGAAGAAATCAAAATCACTGTGTTCAAAGTAACTGGTGAAACAAACACTGATGACTTGTCTCCAGCTCAAGATGCTTGGAGCCGTCCAGACATTCCATTACACGCAAATGCAATGTTGAAAAACGAGCGTGATGGTATCAACCCTGAAAAACCAGGTGAAGTTGGTCCATTAAGCCAAATTAAAGAACTTATCGCGAAAGGCAATCAAGTTGCTTACGTAGGTGACGTTGTTGGTACAGGTTCAAGCCGTAAGTCTGCAACTAACTCTGTTCTTTGGTTCTTTGGTGATGAACTTCCACACATTCCAAACAAAAAAGACGGTGGTGTGTGCTTAGGTTCTAAGATCGCTCCAATTTTCTTCAATACTATGGAAGATGCAGGTGCATTACCTGTAGAAATCGACGTTGCTAACATGAACATGGGCGACGAAGTAGTATTGAAAATTGACCATGCTGCTGCAAAAGTAACTGCTTTTAAAGATGGTGTACAAATCTCTGAAGCAGATCTTAAAACTCCAGTACTTTTAGACGAAGTACGTGCTGGTGGTCGTATTAACTTGATCATTGGTCGTGGTTTAACTGCTAAAGCACGTGAAGAATTAGGTCTTGCACCTTCTACATTATTCCGTACTCCAGTACAACCTGCTGACACTGGCAAAGGTTTCACACAAGCCCAAAAAATGGTTGGCCGCGCATGTGGTTTACCGGAAGGCCAAGGTATCCGTCCAGGAACTTACTGTGAACCTAAAATGACTACAGTTGGTTCTCAAGATACGACAGGTCCAATGACTCGTGACGAGTTAAAAGACTTAGCATGCTTGGGCTTCTCATCTGACTTGGTAATGCAGTCTTTCTGTCACACTGCTGCGTATCCAAAACCAGTTGACGTAACAACTCACCATACATTACCTGACTTCATCATGAACCGTGGTGGTGTATCTTTACGTCCAGGTGACGGTATTATCCACTCTTGGTTAAACCGTATGTTACTTCCAGATACAGTAGGTACTGGTGGTGACTCACATACTCGTTTCCCAATCGGTATTTCATTCCCAGCGGGTTCTGGTCTTGTTGCATTCGCAGCAGCAACTGGTGTTATGCCACTTGATATGCCTGAATCTGTACTTGTTAAGTTCAAAGGTAAAATGCAACCTGGTATCACTTTACGTGACCTTGTACATGCAATTCCTTACTACGCAATTCAAGCGGGTGATTTAACTGTAGAGAAGAAAGGTAAGAAAAACATCTTCTCTGGTCGTATCCTCGAGATCGATTTATCAGAAATGGAAAATGACTTGACTGTTGAGCAAGCATTCGAACTTTCTGATGCTTCTGCTGAACGTTCTGCTGCAGGCTGTTCAATCACACTTTCTGAAGAGAAAGTTGCTGAATACCTACGTTCTAACATCACGATGTTGAAGTGGATGATCGCAGAAGGTTATGGCGATGCACGTACACTTGCTCGTCGTGCTGAAAACATGCAGAAGTGGTTAGATAACCCAAGCTTGTTAAAAGCTGATGCTGATGCTGAATACTTAAAAGTTTACGAAATCGATCTAGCTGACATCAAAGAACCAATTCTTTGCTGCCCGAACGATCCAGATGACGCGAAACTTCTTTCTGACGTTCAAGGCGACAAGATTGATGAAGTATTCATCGGTTCTTGTATGACTAACATCGGTCACTTCCGTGCAGCTGGTCAGTTACTTGACAAAGTACCTGGTGGTTCATTATCTACTCGTTTATGGTTGGCTCCACCAACTCGTATGGACGAGCACCAATTAATGGAAGAAGGCTTGTATAACATCTATGGCCGTGCTGGTGCACGTACAGAGATGCCAGGCTGTTCATTATGTATGGGTAACCAAGCACGTGTAGCGCCGAACACAACTTGTGTATCGACTTCTACTCGTAACTTCCCGAACCGTTTAGGTCAAGGTGCAAATGTTTACTTAGCGTCTGCTGAGCTTGCATCAGTAGCTGCGGTTCTTGGTAAATTACCAAGCCCAGAAGAATATCAACAGTACGCGTCGCAAATCGACAGCGCTTCTGCTGACATCTACAAATACTTAAACTTCGACAAGATGAGCGAATATACTAAAGAAGCTGATCAAGTTGATACTAAGAAAATCCAAGCTGCTCAATTGACTTAATACGTCGATTTAGTACAAAAAAGGAGCTGATTATTCAGCTCCTTTTTATTTTAAATGAGACTTTGTACATTATTAGACTTAGAAAATAATAAATAGGTCAAATTTTATTTAATGAAAATGTAAAAATAAATATTACTCTAGATATTAAATTGATTTTTGTTTTAAAATAATTAAACGAACTTAAAAATAATTAAAAAAAATATGGGTATTTTATATAGGGAATTTGAGAATGCTAAAGACAATAGTTGAATTTAAATTTGATGATTATCAACTATATGAACAAAAAATACACTCTAATGAAGGAGGAATTTTAGTTCAAAAAACTGAAGACATCGCGCAATATATTTTTAGTATATTGAGAAATAGATATCATTTAAATGTTGAACTATATAGCGAAAATTGGGGATGGCAAATTGAAATTCCATTGCCTGAAATAACGATGTATCTTGGAATAAGTGTCTATGAAGAATATAGCAATGGATTCGCAATTTTTATTTCACCGAATACACCTATTTTAAGAAAGTTTTTATTTCGAAAAATTGATATTACCCATCATATTATGGTGTTGCAAAATTATATAAATATTATCTTAAAATCACATCCGGGAATCTATGATGTGATGTGGTGGAGAGAAAATGAATTCCGATGTGTAGCGGCGAGCTAAAGTAGAAAAATATAAAATTTTAATTACCGAAGCGTGTTAAGGAAAATTTATTAAAGACTATATTGGTGAATAGACAGTGAGAGCTTACTATATCTTCAATATCAAGTGGTCAGATCAATATGCCTAATTCAGTTTGGAAGAGATTACGTAAGTTTTTTTATAATAATCTTCACAACCATGACTATGAAACGACGGTAAGTAAATGCATTAACTATTTTTTAGTTATTTTAATTATTGGTAACGTTGCTGCTGTTTTATTGGAAACAGTAAATGATTTGTACTCAAATTATCGTATTTGGTTTGACTACTTTGAGAATATTTCAATCGCAATTTTTAGTATTGAGTATTTATTAAGGTTGTGGAGTGTTGCAGATCGAGATACGACACAATCCGCATGGAAAACTCGCTTGAATTGGATGAAAAGTGGGGAAGCAATTATTGATTTGATGGCAATTTTGCCAGCTTACCTGAATTTCTTTGTACGAATCGATCTTCGTATGCTTCGGATTTTACGTCTACTTCGTTTATTAAAATTAACACGCTATTTTATCTCACTACAGATATTGTTATGTGTGATTAAACGCGAGAAGGGATCTTTTCAAGCAGTTATCTTTATTTTAATTATCATGATTATTATGACTGCTTCTGGAATTTATGTGGTTGAAAACAAAGCTCAGCCAGAAGCTTTTAGTTCAATACCTAAATCTATGTGGTGGGCAGTGGTTACCTTAACTACAGTGGGGTATGGCGATGTCACTCCTGTAACTAGCCTAGGAAAGTTATTAGGGGCGCTTATTACTATTTTAGGTGTGGGTATTGCAGCATTGCCTGCTGGTATTTTGGCGTCTGGACTTGCAAATGAGCTTAATCAACGGAATCAGAGACTAGAGCAAGAGTTTCGTGAGCTACTTCAAGCACGAGGTATTGATATTTTACATGATGAAATTGAAATAGAGCGGGTTCGTCAAAAAGTAGGATTGCCAAAAGAGCAAGCGCATAACCTGATTATTCAAATTATGCGTGAAAAAGTATTAGAGGAAGAAGAGTCCGTCCGAGAGAAAAAATGTTATTGCCCACACTGTGGTGGAAAGCTAACTGATTAGAAGTAATAAGTTAGCCTTTTCTTTAATTAAGCTTTTTTGCTGGCTTTTTCTACTGCAAATGCGATAAGTAAAATAACCAGACCGGCAAGGCTTAAAACAAAACCTACCCAGATTGGAGCGATCCAACCCATTTGGTGACTGAGTACCCAGCCCCCTAAAAATGCACCTAATGCATTGGCCATATTAAATGCAGAGTGGTTGAGTGAGGCAGCTAAAGTTTGGGCGTCACCTGCGACATCCATTAGACGAGTCTGTAATGCTCCACCTAACCCCATTACCGTGAGACCAATTAAGAATAAAGATGCGATGGCAGTATAGATATTACTCATTAAAAAACTAGCGACAACAAAAGCGATAGCTGAGCTAATTAATACACCCACTATAGTTTTGTTGAGGTTCTTATCTGCAAGCCATCCTGCTGCTAAACCACCAATAACCATACCAATACCCCAGATAGCTAAAGCGATAGGGACGATTTGGATATTAACTTGTGTGTATTCAGTCAAAATTGGTGAAACATAGCTATAAACTGAAAACATGCCTCCAAAACCGATTGCACCTACTGCTAGTGTTAACCACATGTTGATATTTTTAAGGCCAGCTAATTCAGTTTTGATACTGGCGGTAGCCTGAACTGGAATATTGGGTACAAAGAAGCCAACAGCAATTAAAGTGATGAAAGCAATAGTTGCTGAAAACTCAAAACCTGCTCTCCAACCAAAGTTTTGGCCTAACGACGTTGCTAAAGGAACGCCAATGACAGTTGCCACTGTAAGACCCATCATCATTTGGGCAACCGCAGAAGCTCTTTTTGATGGACCAGCTAGTTCTGCTGCAACTAAGGCACCCACACCAAAATATGCTCCGTGTGGTAAACCTGCAATGAAACGTGAGACTAAAACAGTTTCAGGTGTATGAGCTAAAGCAGTACAGGCATTTGCAACACCATAAAACAGCATTAAGCCAAGCAATAAAGTTTTCCTAGGTACTTTAGCTCCAAGAATAGCGATGATAGGAGCACCAATAACTACACCCAATGCATAAGCACTAATAAAGTGACCAGCTTCAGGTACTGTAATATTTAAATTATTTGCAATTTCCTGAATCAGTCCCATTGCGACGAATTCAGTGGTTCCAATACAAAAACCACCTACAGCGAGTGAGAAAATTGCTAAAAAGAGAGAGTAATGTTGAGGTGTGGAAAGAGGAGATTGCGGGGACGCCATAATAAGTTAAAGCAAGACTCAAAAAGAGAAGTATAAGGGAAAAGAGAACAGAATAATAAAAAACTAAAATATTGAGAGAAAGATTACGTATTTCTTTTTAAAGTAAAATTAAATTTATTAATGATAATAAGAATTATTTTTATTTGTGTATACTGTATCCGCTTATATTTTGTCTGAAATTTTTAACTTTGCGTATAACAGGATTTTGTAATAATGAATAGATTTCTAATGACGTCACTTGTATTGATATGTACAACAGGCTTTGCTCATGAACCTTATGTAGCTCCTGTAGCTTATAAAACTGAACAGACTCAAGTACCCGTAATTGCTGGTTATGCGGAAGAAGCATTAAATAGTGAATATGCTTTAAAGGATGCTAAGCTTATTGTAATTACACCTAAAAATGAGCTTAAAACCGTCAATTCAGAAGCCCTGCATAAGTCTGCTACTGTTTTTGATGTAGATTTACCTGAAGAAGGCACATACATTGTTCAAACTCAGGCAAGTTATCCTTTGAAATATGTATACGACCAAAAAGCATGGCATTTATTTTTTGATATGCCAGCTGATAAAGCTCCACCGAAAGCAGAACGTGAATATTTGATTCCGACTGACCTTAAAACAAAAACAATTAAAACAGAACAAGTAACACGTGAGTGGATATTGCAGAGTTATCTTTCTAAAGGAAAAGTTTCAGATATTCAGCTTCCGAATACACCGATTAAAGTTAGTTTCTCTGTACATCCTAACCAGATTAAAGCTGCTCAACCTGTTAAATTAACCATAACTGAAAAAGGACAGCCTTTAGCTTATGCTGAAGTGAATTTAAGAGAAAAGGGTGCAACTGACAAGCAAGTGCAGCAGTTTAAGGCGGGAGGCAACGGTCAAGTCGAACTTACGTTTCCAAAAGTTGGAGAGTACCTAGTAGAAGTAACAGCTCCTCTAAATTTGAAATTAAAACCTAAAGATCAGAGCTATACGATTATTAGCTTAAATGTTTTAGCGCAATAGTTTTTAGTGTTTTAAAAAATAGGTCTTTATTAGGCCTATTTTTAGTTTTCATATTCTTACTCATTAAAAAAACTTCATTAAAACGTTTAATTTCACTTTAGTTTCAGAGGAAACAAAAATTCATTGCAAGTAAAAGATAATGAAATAAAATCCATGTTGAGACAAACTAACTAATTTTATGTTAAAGTGAATAAAATTCATTAATAAAGATTTGTCGAAAGTTTTATGGAAAAGCAAAGATGAGCTTTATCCATTTATAGATAAATCTGTTTTTTAGGCTTGGGCCCATGTTAGAAATACGCCACCTTAAAACTTTAGTTGCTTTACGTGAGCATGGTTCATTAGTTTCCGCAGCTAATGACCTTTGTTTGACGCCATCTGCTATTTCCCATCAATTAAAAGAATTAGATCATTGGTACGGGGTGGAAGTAGTTAATCGTCGAAGTAGACCTGTTAGTTTTTCTAATGTTGGACAGCGTTTATTAAAATTGGCTGATGATGTTTTACCACAAATCCAGATTACACATAGTGATATCACACGCATTGTGCATGGACAGACAGGTAGAATTATTTTTTCATCGGAATGCCATAGTTGCTTTGACTGGTTAATGCCTTTATTAAATCAGTATCGCCAGCAATATCCTGACGTCGATTTAGACTTTGCTACGGGGTTTGAAGCTAATCCACATGAACTCTTACAAAATGCAGAATTTGATTTACTGATTACAGCTGATCCAATTGCGTTAAAAGGAATTGAGTATTTTCCGATTTTTGAATATGAGTCACGGTTAGTCTTATCAAATACTCACCCTTTGGTGCGGGCTGAAAATATTACAGTTCAAGAGTTGGCCGAAGAAGTTTTAATTACTTATCCGGTTGATAAGCACCGTTTAGATATTATGTCTAAACTTTTCATCCCCGCGAATATTCAGCCTAAACAAATACGGACAACAGATTTAACTCAAATGCTTATTCAACTCGTTGCAAGTGGACGAGGTATTGCTGCTTTACCTGATTGGGTAGTCAATGAATATGAACAAAAGGGATGGGTTACTAGTCGTCGTTTAGATTGTGTTTCTCCTACAGGTTTAAGACGAACTTTATATGCAGGCTACCGAACTGAAGAAAAAGAGAAAAGTTATTTTGAAGGCTTTTTAAAGCAGTTGGAAAAGTTCTCTTTAAAACGAAACGCCTATTACTCTGGCTAAAAAATAATTTAGCCTAAGTCTTAAAAAGGTGCTTTATTGCACCTTTTTCATGTTGATTTTTTATTTGCCAATAAATAAAGAGAGTAAGCCTGCTGCAATTAGAGGACCGACTGGTACACCACGGAGTAAGGCGACGCCAGCAACTGTACCAATGAGTAAACCTGCAACCACGTCAGGTTGGCTCGACATTAGTTTTACTCCGCGACCACCTAGCCAGGCGACTAACAGGCCAATTGCGATAGCCATAATAGACTTAACACTAATAAAGGATTTTAAAATACTCTCTCCACTGAGTTTCCCACTGGCAATTGGAGTGAGTACGCCAATGGTTAAAATAAGAATTCCTAAATTAAGACCATGAGCTTGAATATAAGGGAAAAACTCATTTAATGGTGTGATTTTAACGACAATCAACACACCTGCTGCAATAGTTACAGCTGCATTTTGACTTAATAAGCCGCAGACAAGCAGAACGAGTAGAACAACTAAATTAACATCAAATTGGGCAAGCATGGCGAGCGGAGGGCATTATAAATAAATGGAATTGTATAATATTTAAGAGTTGGAATGTGAAAGCTTTAAAAGATACAGCTGATTTCAGCTCTTCTTAATTAAAAATTGAGTGTATATCTCTCAATGATAAGGAGTTTTAATTTTTGGTTACGCTTGGACACAATGTTATATAAATTAACAAGTTAAAAATTATAGTGTTTAAAAATTATGATATAAAAATAGTCATTACTCATGAGTACGGGATATTTTTATGGACATTATAGATATCAAGATCAAAGATCAGTTTGATAAGATTCATGATGCAAAAGCACAACTAAAGAAAAATTTAGTGGAACATGAAAATGAATCTTTAAAGCTAAGCCAACGTATTGAGCATATTATTGTTGATAATGAAATTATTTTGCCTACTACCGAATTATTATTTGAAAGCGAACAGAACGAAAATATTTATCGAGTCGTTGAAGAGTAAGGGTGCGAGCTAGTTCAAGTAGATGAAAACAGTAGCGAGTAGTGTTTAGTAAAAAATGGAAACTACGTTAAAATAACAGCTTAGTTCTAATGAGAAAACTTCATGCTGCTGGAAAAAATTTTACAATCACAAGGGTTTGGTTCTCGTAAATATTGTCAGCAGTTAATAAAAAATGGATCTGTAAGTATTGATGGAGAGGTTGTAAGTGACCTTAAAAAGCAATTCTCTCCAGAAAATTTAGAATTTTCTCTTTTCGGGGAAACTTATCAATATCGAGAAAAAGTTTATCTTGCGCTAAAAAAACCGAAAGGTTTTGAATGTTCACACCAACCTCACCATCATCAAAGCGTGTTTAGCCTTTTACCGGAAATCATGATTCAACGTGGTGTGCAAGCCATTGGCCGTCTAGATCAAGATACAACAGGCTTACTTTTGCTTACCGATGATGGTAAATATCTTCAAGCTTTAACTCATCCCCGTAAGCATGTTCCAAAGGTTTATCATGTTACGACCATAGATCCGGTTACACCTGAGCAAATTGAAATGCTGAGCCAAGGCGTGAGCCTACATCAAGAAAAAGGTGTTTTCTCTGCAACGGATGTAGCGATATTAGAAACGCATCAATTAACCATGACGATTCATCAAGGTGTTTATCATCAAGTAAAAAGAATGATTGCAGCTGTGGGAAATAAAGTAGAAGCATTACATCGCCATCAAGTCGGGCAATTGGTTTTACCTGAACTTGAAGATGGTGAGTGGGTTTATTTATCTGAACAACAAAAACAGCTTGCTCAAAATATCATTTGAGAAAACAATGGAAGGTTTGGAACTCACTATCTCGAATAAATCCCATTTGTTCATATAAGCGATGAGATTCATGATTGTTGCTTTGAGTTTCCAAACTAATCCGCAAAGCATTCTCTTGCTTTGCAAATAAGATTGCTGTATCGATTAGCTGTTTAGCAGAACCTTGACGACGAAAAACGGGCGTAACATATACATCATCTAAAATATAGTAAGTTGAACAAGCAACTGAAGAAAAACCTAAATAGAGTAAAATAAAACCCGTAATTTTATCGTCTTTAATATGAATGAAGAACACACTTTCTCTATTCTCAAAACGTTGTTTTAGGAAGTGAAGTGATTCATTAAAATTAGAAGAGGCCCCATAAAATTGGCGATATTCATCAAATAAAACGGCGAGTTGCTCTAAATCTTCAAAAGTCGCTCGTCTAACGATCATTTGGCACTCCTTGTAACTTATCATTATGTTTTTACAAAGAGAGCATAACGAAAAAAAGAGCTTTTTGACGTTAAAACTTGTTTATAAATGCAACAGTGTTAAGTTTTGTCGCTTTCACCAAGAAGTGCATTCAACTCTTCAAATAAATCTTCATGGTCATCATCTTCAGCTATAGTTGATGAGTTTTGGTTTAATGAAGATGCTTTTGCTTTTCTCAGTTTTAATAATTGTTCCATATTAATATTCTGATTTTCGATAGCAAAAGGAATAGATTTAGTTAATACGACCTGTTTAAAAAAAAGTCGTACTGCTTGGGCAGGGGTAATTCCCAGTTGTTTAAAAACAGCAAAAGCCTGCTTTTTTTCTTGGGAGTCAAGTCGAACCTGATAAACTTCTGTTTTTCGCATGAATAACAAAACCAAATGATTTTAATTTTTAGGAATTTATTTTAAACCATCGCAATGTAATTTCAATGCTTTTTGGCATAAAAAATAATCTTTTTGTCATTACGGTTACATTACAATGTCAATTCAAACTCGGAATTAAAAGACATTCCCTCTTTTGTGAGGGGGTCTGTAAATGAAATATGCTTAGCCAGAAGCTGTAATGGTTCCGAGAAGTCATCTTCAGCTTTGTGCTGAACTACTGGATAAAATGGATCATTTTTAATCGGAATTTCTAAATAATTAAGATGCACTCGAAGTTGGTGCTGTTTCCCCGTTGTAGGAGTTAAGCGATATTTTGCCCAAATCTGATTGTGCTCGATAAGCTCAATATCAGTCTGGGTATTGGCTTTCGCATTTTCTATAACCTGCATAGTATAAAAAGGATGGCCTTTATCTAAATGCAAATATAATGTTTGAGGAAAATTTAAATCTTTTCTATAAGCTGCAATAGCGTGATAAATTTTATTGACTTGGCGCTCTGCAAATAATTGTTGGTATATACCACGCGATTCAACACGTTTGCAAAATAGAACAACACCCGCGGTTTCGCGGTCTAAGCGATGAATAGGGGTTAAAAATTCATTGCCTGTTTGTTTTTTTAGCCGTACTAAAAGCGTTTCTTGAACATATTGTCCTGTCGGGCTAATTGTTAAAAAATGTGGTTTATCGACCACCAGTAAATCATCATTTTCAAATAAAATGTGATGCTCAAAAGGTACATGTGGTTCATATGCAAGAAAGCGATAATAAAAAATATGGGTGTTGCCGACATACGGACTGGTTAAAGTTAATTTATCCCCATTTGCTGCATATATAAGGCCGTCCTGAAATCTTTGTTCCCATTCTTCAGTTTTAATATGTGGAAAGTGACCACAGAGATACTCATAAATCGTTTGAGCATCTGTTTGTACAGGAAGATAGACTTGACTCGCACTTACTCCATCAATCATGGGCGGTAGAAATTCGTTTGGACTAGACATAAAAAAGTGTGAATATTTAAGAAAATTGATATAAAAAAAGCCAACTTCTAGGGCTTAAGTAGGCTTTTAAGGCAGGGCAATGTTATCATATCGATTATTTTGAATCATGTTATGTGTGCTATGTCGTATTCATTGAAATTGGTCTTAAATCATGAAGAAGATACTGAGCGTTTAGCTCAAGCTTTGGCGCAGCATGTTCAGTCGGGTGTAATTTATTTAATTGGGGACCTAGGTGCGGGTAAAACCACACTTACGCGCTATTTCTTACAGGCTTTGGGTCATAAAGGTTCTGTTAAAAGCCCAACTTATACGCTTGTTGAGCCGTATAAAATTAATGATAAAGAAATTTTTCATTTTGATTTATATCGTTTGAATGACCCCTACGAACTTGAATTAATGGGAATCCGTGATTATTTAGATATCACAGATGCGTTATTTCTATTTGAATGGCCTTCTAAAGGTGGTGATGAAATTCCACAAGCGGATATCATCATTGACATTCAGAAGTCAGATGATGAGTTGACTCGTTTAGTAATGTTAACTTTACCAACAGAAAATTTGTATCAGACTTTGCAGGAACAGCTTCATGACTGATGAAAAGCTAACACAACGTCGTATTCATACATTAGACGCAGCGTTAGCGAACCAGATTGCAGCAGGTGAGGTGATTGAGCGTCCTTCTTCTGTGGTCAAAGAATTATTAGAAAACTCAATTGATGCAGGTGCAACTGAGCTGATTGTACGGATTGCTCAAGGTGGTTCGACTTTAATCGAAATCATTGATAATGGGCATGGTATTCATCCGGATGATTTAGCGCTTGCTGTCATGCGTCATGCCACAAGTAAGATTAAAACTGCTGAAGATTTACATGCGATTGTGAGTTTGGGATTCCGTGGGGAAGCCTTAGCTTCGATTGCTGCTGTCTCAAGATTGACTTTGACCAGTAGCCAAGATGAAAGTGGTATCGGCCATCAAGTTGAAGTAAATGGAACAGCATTTGATCATCAAGAGGTACAAGCTGTTGCAGCGCAAAAGGGTACCCATATTCGAGTTCAAGACTTATTTTTTAATGTTCCTGCTCGCCGTAAATTCTTAAAAAAGCCAACTACAGAATTTGGTCATATTGAAGAGATTGTTCGTCGTCTAGCCCTAACACATTTCGATATACGTTTTGTGCTTGAACATAATGATAATATAAGAATTAATTTACCTATAGCGGATAGCGGAGAGCTACGTTTTCAGCGAGTTCAGCAATTATTAGGCTCACAATTTGTTCAAAATGCATATTGGATTGATGCTGAAAGTATTAGTATGCGTTTATCAGGTTGGCTTGGTCATCCTTCAGATGCACGTGCACAGGCTGATATGCAATATGTCTATGTAAATGGTCGTATTGTCAAAGATAAAACGATTTCGCATGCGCTACGCATGGCCTATGACGGTATTTTACATGGTCATCAACATTCATCTTATTTACTTTTTTTAGAAGTTGACCCTGAAAATATTGATGTCAATGTCCATCCTACTAAACATGAGATTCGATTTTTAAATCAAAGAGAGGTGCATGAGTTTGTAAGACATTATGCAAAAGAAACTCTCGCACAATTTCAGACAGCGAGTGCTGATCTAGCTCAAGCGATGAAAGCGGATGAAAGCTCAGATTATTCAGTACAACCTCAGCCCAAATATCAAGAGCAATTTTCATTGCACCGTGCAAATGAAACTTTAAATTCTGACAGTGAAGCACGAACTCAGCCTGCACCGACAGAATTATTAACTGATTTTAACGCTAGTCGTCCGCAAGCTGTTCACTATGCAGATCAAACACCAAAATATAATGGTTCTGCTCAACTAAATAATGCTTTAAAAACTTATTTAGCCCCACTTCGCGACCAACCTACTAGTTTTTCGGTAAATGAGGATATTGAGCCAGTTGCTAAAGTAGATGAATTTCCATTAGGTATCGCAATTGCTCAACTGCATGGAATTTATATTTTAGCGCAGAATACCGAAGGGCTTATTATTGTTGATATGCATGCGGCACATGAACGTATTTTATTACAGCAAATGAAAAACGCTTGGGATAAACCTGAATTTTGGACATCTCAGCAATTGCTTATACCTAAGGTGATTTCCATTAGCCGTATGCAAGCCGTTAGGGTCGAAGAATTAAAACCTCAGCTTGAGCGCTTAGGTTTGGAAATTGATTTATATGGTGATGAGCAAGTTATTGTTCGCGGTGTGCCAGCTATATTACAAAAAGCTGATTTTGAAAATCTTATTCCAGAGCTTTTAAATGATTTAGATCCAAATGATGAAGCACAAGGATTACTTCAAAAAAGAGATGAGTTGTTAGCTGGAATGGCATGTCATGGAGCAGTACGTGCACATCGACAACTCAGTCTTTCAGAAATGAATGCTTTACTTCGTCAAATGGAACAAACCGAATTTGCGAGCCAATGTAACCATGGGCGGCCAACTTGGCGTGCATTTCCATTACCTCAATTAGATAAATTATTTGCTCGAGGAGAGTAGTTTTACATGTCAAATCAATTGCCCGTCATCAATTTAATGGGACCAACTGCGAGCGGAAAAACCGCTTTGGCATGTGAATTATACGAGCGTGGAAATTTTGAGCTAATTTCTGTTGATTCCGCTCTTGTCTATAAAGATATGGATATCGGCACGGCTAAACCAACTCGTGAAGAGCAAGAACTCTATCCTCATCATCTTATTGATATTATTACTCCTCTGGAAGTCTATTCAGCTGCTCAGTTTGTTGAAGATGCATGTAAATTGATTGATGAAATGCATTCACGTGGCAAAACTCCTATTTTAGTAGGAGGGACAATGTTATATTTTAAGGCATTGTTAGAAGGATTATCTGGTAATCTACCAAGTGCTGATGCTCAAGTTCGAGCTGCAATTGAAGAAAAAGCTCTAAATGAAGGATGGCAAGCAGTTTATGATGAGTTGGTTTCTGTAGACCCTGCTGCCGCTATAAAGTTTAATGTAACTGATAAGCAAAGAATTATTCGGGCACTGGAAGTTTATAAAATTACCGGTGAACCAATTACTAAATTGCAGGCAGAACAACCAAAAAACGTACCATATCGATACATATTTCATAACTACGCTTTACTTCCAGATCGGGTAGAATTACATCAACGCATTGAGCAAAGATTAAGCAAAATGTGGGATATCGGTTTTTTGAGTGAAGTTGAAGCTCTAATTGAAAAATACGATTTAGATGAAAATTTACCCTCAGTGCGTTCGGTGGGTTATCGACAAGCACTAGAATTTCTATTAAAAAGTGATCTAAGTCTCAAAAGTAAACGTGAAATGGAGGATAAAGCTTTATTTGCAACACGACAACTTGCCAAACGTCAATATACGTGGTTACGTTCTTTGCAAGAAATACACGATTTTAAAACTTACTTGACGATAAAGCAGGCGAAAGAAGACTTGCGAAACTCTTATGGATAAAGCAAAATTTGCACACTGTCTTTTTATAATTTTTAGTTGAAAAATAAAGATAGTTTTTTTGCGCTGATTTAAAAATTTTTTTTGGAGTTAAAAATGTCTAAAGGTCAAACTTTACAAGATCCGTTCTTAAATTCTCTCCGTAAAGAACGTATCCCTGTTTCTATTTTCCTTGTGAACGGTATTAAATTACAGGGTCATATTGAATCTTTTGACCAATATGTTGTTTTATTAAAAAATACTGTAAGTCAAATGGTTTACAAACACGCGATTTCAACTGTTGTTCCAGCACGTAACCCTCGTCCAGCAGGCGCTCAAGGTACAGGCTTCCCAGCACAAGGCGGCACTCAAGGCGGTTTTGGTGGTCAAGGTAGCGGCTTTGGCGGCGGTCAAGGCGGTGGCTTCGGTGGCGCTCAAGGTGGCTTCGGTGGCGCTCAAGGTGGCTTCGGTGGTCAAGGTGGCTTCGGTGGTCAAGGTGGCTTTGGTGGTCAAGGTGGCTTCGGTGGTCAAGGTGGCTTCGGTGGTCAAGGTGGTTTCGGTGGTCATCAAGGTGGTTTTGCCAACGATTCTAAATTTGAAGATGGTCAAGACGACGAAAATAATCGTTAATTGAAATCTTAAAAAGAAACCAGTCAGACAATGACTGGTTTTTTTATGTGTATTTAAAAGTTGATTCAGAATATTTAACTGGTCATGGAGAATGATTTGCCATGATGACTAATTTTATTTAAATAAATAGGGCTTTAATGAATGCTATTAATATTAGCTGCTGCTTTTAGCAGCGTCTTGGTATCTATCCTATTAAAAAATTTAAAGAGAAAAGGTTATCAACCACTACAAATGATTGCATGGAACTATGCAAGCGCAAGTCTTTTTTGTTTTTGGTGGTTTCAGCCTGATATTCAACATGTTTCAATACAACATACGCCTTGGTGGTTAATCTTTGCTTTAGGAATAATTTTACCTAGTATTTTTTTATGTCTTGCTAAATCATTAGAGTATGCAGGAATTGTGAGAACCGAACTTGCACAGCGTCTTTCAGTTGTTCTTTCTTTACTTGCGGCATATTTCTTTTTTCATGAACAATTTAATACCTTAAAACTGTGGGGTGTAGGCCTAGGGATTTCTGCGGTCTTACTCGTATTATTTGGGCAAATCAATTCTTCAGCAAATCACCAATCTCGAAAAGCGATCTTTGCTCTTTTAAGTGTATGGTGTGGTTATGCAGCAGTAGATATTCTCTTGAAATATACAAGTAGTTTAGGTCTGCAGTTTGCACTCACTTTAAATCTTATTTTTATTACTGCTTTTATATTGTCGATTTCATATTTATTGCTACAGAAGACTCAAAAGTGGCAGTTTAAAAGTACGATAGCTGGATTAATATTAGGAATACTCAATTTTTCAAATATTGCTTTATATGTAAAAGCTCATATTCTTTTAAAAGATTCTCCTGCAATTGTTTTTGCAAGCATGAATATTCTTGTTGTGTTATTGGGAATTTTAAGCGGAGTGATTTTATATAAAGAAAAATTAAAATGGCCTACCATTTTGGGGATTCTTTTAGGAATAAGTGGAGTAGTTTGTTTAGCTAGCGCAATGGCTTGATAGTTCAAGAGAATAGAATCTCTTGAACTATAGAGATTTTTATAAATATGTGAAAATCACTTCATCTGGCAGACGTGATTTAGGAAGCTTAGCATTAAAGTCATTTTCACTGCGGTAGCCTAGAGAAACAATCACAGAGCTTCGTAAGCCTTTTTCAGTTAACCCGAGCTCAGTATTTAGAACTTCTTCATCAAATCCACCCATTGGAGTTGCATCGATGCCTTCTAAGCCAGCAGCAAAGAGTAGCTGTCCTAAAGCAATGAATGTTTGATTTTCCATCCACCCGAATAAATTTTTCTGTTCATTTCGGTAGAACTCGACGTAGCCATGGCGAGTATCTTTTTGACCTAATTTTGCTTTTTCATCTTTAAAACGGCCACTTAAATCATCTTGCTCAAGTAGTTGATTTAAGTACTCAGATGTAATATCCGTTTTTGTACAGAATACAAGTGTATGTGATGACTCAAGCACTTTAGGAGCATTGTAAGCATACTTTCCTGTTAATGCTTTTGCGATTCGTTCTTTAGCTGCAAGATTATCTGCAACTACAAAGTGCCAAGGCTGAATATTTACTGAAGATGGGGTAAAACGTAAAATTTCTAATAATTTCTTAATTTTTTCTTGAGGAATTTTCTTTTCAGAATCATACGCTTTTGTTGTATAGCGACTTTTAACCGTATTTAATAAATCCATACTTTACTCCATATCAGTTTTATAGCAATTGAGAGAATTTAATCTTTGCCATCATACGCTATTTTATTTAAAAACATTTCCTGTGTAGTTTGATAAAGAAATATAATTTCATATAAAGTTTTAGTAATCTATTGAAAATGATTGATTTAATGCCAACAGATGCAAAGAGTAAGCTGCGGGAAATTAGAATTGTGAAAGCCTTTATCATTTTTGCATTTATTTTGAGTCTTTTGATTTTATACATTGAGTATCACAATCATGCACATATAAGCTGGAAATTTGTATTTATTGCCAGTATGTGTGCGATTTACAATTTTGATTTAAATAACAAAATTAAAGAATTGAAAGTTCAAATAAAAAGTGACTAATTTTTAGTTAATAATTCCAGATAATCAATTCAAGCTGTTGCGTATTTGAAGATGGATCAATTTCCAAAATATAAGCTTGATCTTCACGCCAATCGCCAAGAACAATTCGTTGTTTAGCTTCTACTTTATGAAGTGAAGGGCGATGGGTATGCCCATGAATCAGTATATCTGCATCTTCTAAAGCAGAAATAACGGCTTTTTTATTCACATCCATAATTTCATAGCTTTTTTGCTGTTTATCTGCGGAGCTTCTTTTTCGAAAGCCATTAACCAGTTTGGTACGAAAACTCAGTGGTGTACGGCGTAAAAGAGCAACTAAGAGCGGATTTCGAATAATCTTCTTAAATCTTTGATAAGAAATATCATCTGTACATAGGGCATCACCGTGTTCTAAACGGTACTGATGTCCAGCAATATTAAGATAATAAATGTCAGGTAGTAGTACTCCGTTAAATTTATTAAGGAAAACCTGATTTAAGGCAAAATCACGATTACCTACTTGGAAGTAAACCCGATTTCCTTTTTTGTTAAAGTCTTTTAATGCCTCAACAATTTCATCGAGCCATGGTGCTGAGTAATCATCGCCAATCCAAGCGTTAAACCAGTCACCTAAAATATAAAGCTGTGTTTGTTTATTTTGATAATGCACCAATAAATCTAAAAACCCTCGAACAAGTCGAGGGTGTTCAGGTGACAAGTGTAAATCAGAGATAAACAGATAAGTCACAGCTTATTCCTAAAATTATTCAGAAATAATTTTAGCAGATTCGATTACAACATTTTCTAAAGGAACGTCAGCGTGGTAACCACGGTTGCCAGTGCGAACACCTTTGATCGCTTCAACA
This sequence comes from Acinetobacter sp. 1294243, assembly GCF_000588015.1. Classification (NCBI taxonomy): domain Bacteria; kingdom Pseudomonadati; phylum Pseudomonadota; class Gammaproteobacteria; order Moraxellales; family Moraxellaceae; genus Acinetobacter; species Acinetobacter sp. 1294243. Next base: position 97,050 of record NZ_JFXG01000002.1, on the reverse strand, counting down.
ACATCCATACCTTCAACAACTTTACCAAATACAGCATAACCCCAACCTTGAGCAGTTTTAGAGGTATGGTTTAAGAAAGAGTTATTTTTTACGTTAATGAAGAACTGTGCAGAAGCAGAGTGAGGTGCTTGAGTACGTGCCATAGCAATCGTACCAACATCATTGCTTAAACCGTTGTCAGCTTCGTTTTCGATAGAATCACGAGTTGCTTTTTCTTTGAAGTTTTCATCCATCCCGCCACCTTGGATCATGAAGCCATCAATGACACGGTGGAAAATAACGCCGTCATAAAAACCGTCACGTACATATTCTAAAAAGTTTGCTACTGTTTTTGGTGCTTTTTCAGTATTTAGTTCAAGAACAATACGACCTTTATTGGTGTTTAATTCGACTTGAGGAAAACTCATTACATTAATCTCCTAAACATGGGCTTATGACCATGGGTTTTTGGTTGAGAGAAGCATAAGCAAACTGTAAACTACAAGGCAAGTAAAAAACGTTAAAATCTTTGTGAAAAATGAAGATAGCGTTTAAATTTTTCGAAATTTATCTACAAAGAAGTGATTGATACACTATGAAGCCTAATGATGTTGTCTCGAGCCTGCCTAATAACCCGACACCGAATACTCATGCCTCTGTCGATTCTGCGCAGCAAGAACAACAGGCTGGCTTAGATTTTGTTCGCCAAGTCATTACTGATGATTTGGCTACGGGACGTGCAAAGCAGATCGTAACGCGTTTTCCACCAGAACCAAATGGTTATTTACATATTGGCCATGTAAAAGCGATTTGCTTAAACTTTGGTGTGGCTGAAGAATTTGATGGTTTGTGTAATTTGCGTTTTGACGATACAAACCCGGATGCTGAAGAACAAGAGTATGTTGATGGTATTGCTAACGATGTGAAATGGCTTGGTTTTAACTGGAATGGTGAACCACGCTATGCATCGGGTTATTTTGATCAATTATATGCATGGGCAGTTCAACTTATTGAACAAGGCGATGCATATGTAGATTTACAATCTCCAGAAGAAATTAAGTTAAACCGCGGTAGCTTTGTTGAACCAGGTAAAAACTCTCCATACCGTGATGCTTCTATTGAAGAGAATCTTGCTCGATTTGAAAAAATGCGTAGCGGTGAGTTTAAAGAGGGTGAAGCAGTTTTACGTGCCAAGATTGATATGGCAAGTACAAATGTACATATGCGTGATCCGATTTTATATCGCGTATTACATTCAGAGCATCACCAAACTGGCGATAAATGGAAAATCTACCCAATGTATGACTATGCTCATCCATTGTCTGATGCCATTGAAGGAATTACCCATTCGCTTTGTACATTAGAATTCCAAGATCACCGTCCGTTTTATGACTGGATTGTTGAAAAAGTAAAATCTAAAGCTGTTCCGCATCAATATGAATCTTCACGTTTAAACGTGGATTACACCATCACATCAAAACGTAAATTACGTAAATTGGTGGAAGGTGCGTATGTAAATGGTTGGGATGATCCACGTATGCCAACCGTAGTCGGTATGCGCCGTCGTGGTTTTACTCCTGAAGGTTTACGTGATTTTTGTAAGCGTGTAGGCGTGTCAAAAACTGATGGTATTGTTGATGTTGCAATGCTTGAGTTCTGTATTCGTCAATCTTTAGAAAATACTGCTGCGCGTGGTATGGCTGTTTTAAGTCCACTTAAAGTGACTTTAACTAATTTACCTGAAGATATGGATCTTACGCATGCTCGCCATCCTAATGTTGATATGGGTGATCGTGTGATTCCTTTAACTAAGGAAATCTATATTGATCGTAAAGATTTTGAAGAAGTACCGCCAAAAGGCTTTAAACGTTTAATTCCTGACGGTGAAGTGCGTTTACGCCATGCTTACGTGATTAAATGTGATGAAGTTATTAAAGATGCAAATGGTGAAGTGATTGAATTGAAATGTTCAATTGACCCTGAAACTCTAGGAAAGAATCCGGAAGGCCGTAAAGTTAAAGGCGTGATTCACTGGGTATCTGCGACTAAAGGGATTCCTGCTGAAGTGCGTATTTACGATCGTTTATTTACTGAAGCCGCACCTGATGCAGACGATGACTTCTTGGCAAATCTTAATCCTGAATCATTGAAAGTGGTACAAGCTGTCATTGAGCCAGCTTTGGCACAAGCGAATCCTGAAGATCGTTTCCAATTTGAGCGTGAAGGCTATTTTGTCGCTGATCAATATGATCATTCGCCAGAGAAACCGGTTTTCAACCGTATTCTCGATTTAAAAGATAGCTTCAAGCCTGAGAAAAAGTAAGAGATTGATTATCTCTTACTTTTTCGCAAGACGAACAATATGTTGTGAGTAAAAAGCAGATATAAAAAAGCCCAACTCAGTTGGGCTTTTTTTTAGATGTCTTCTCATATTTTCTTTTTCTTTATGATTAATATCCCTGGCAAATTAGCTTAGGTTGGATTAATCACATAAAAATAAAGAACCAAGATTATAAGGAGAATACATGAAAGCAATAAATAAGTATTGACCGTATTAAAGCTTTTAAGAAATTTCCAGATATCCATAGTAAATCAACGTATATTTTGTGTTACAAATTAATAATACACTGAAAATTTTATTAAATGTTTGTTAAAGGCGAATATAGCACTCTCTTTGTTTGAAAAATAAGCAAGCAATCATACCAAATGGTAAAATTTAATATTCGCGCACATTACAGTCTTTATAGTTTATCCACTATAACCAATTCTTTTTAAGAATCTTTGAATAACCTCAAATGCAGCATGTTCAAGTGCTTGAGCATATTGTAAGTTTTCTTCGCGAAGTTTCTGAATCGAAATCTTGGCATTACGAAGTTCACATGTATGGCCAATTAACCATTTCTCAAAATTTTCTTCTGTTGTTTCAATATGAAACTGCAATGCGAGAATATTATTTCCAACTTCAAATGCTTGATTGGTATAAATCTCTGAACTAGCTAATAACACCGCGTTTTCAGGGAGGTCGAAAGTATCGCCATGCCAATGTAGAACATGGACATTATTAAGCAAAGGAGATAACACCTGATTGGCACGTAGGCTTAAGCTCAGTGGTCCCCAACCAATTTCTTTTTGATGTCCTGCATATACTTTTGCGCCAAGCGCATGGGCAATCAGCTGCGCACCTAAGCAAATACCAAGTGTAGGTTTATCTGCTGCTAAACGTTGTTTGAGTAAAGCAATTTCATCTTTTAAAAATGGATAATCTTCAGTTTCATAAACCCCGATTGGACCACCTAAAATAATAATTAATCCATCGTGTGCAAAAGCAGCAGTTAAATCATCTACACCTGCTTCAAAATAACGGACGCGAAATCCGAGTTGATAAAAGACATCTTCTAATGAACCTAAGTCTTCGAAAGCAAGATGCTGAATGGCATAAATAGTTTTAGGGAAGGCGTTTGTTGTGTTCATACAAATGATTCATAGAAGATCAATAGGTGGAGTATAGCGATAAATATAAAGAAGAAAATATCTGTATAAATCGTCAATACCTGAAAATTGATATTTTTCGTTAAGATAATATTGTTATGCAAAGGATTATCTATTTTCCAATAAATCTCTTTGCATATTCCATTGCTTAAAATAATAGCTTTTGAGTTTCTTCAAAATCTATATTTGAAAGTTGATGCTCATCTTTTAGATTAACTCCTGAGAAACCAAGTTGTTTGGATTTTTTCATGAGTGCCATTAACCGTTGCACTGCAACTGGAATACTTAAGCCTGCTGAACGGACATTGGAAATACAATTACGTTTAGCATCGAGGCAGCCTGAATATGCATTCCATGTGTAGTAAATTCCCATACTATCAGGAGAGCTTAAACCAGGGCGCTCACCGATTAGCATCACAAGCATGGTTGCTTTAAAGATTTCTGCGACTTCATCGCCTAATGCAACCCGACTGCCTGTCGCAATTGTAATTGGTGCAAGGCTCCAGTTTTCTTGCTGAATTTGTTCATTCAGCATTGTAATGAATGAGATAGCATTCGCTTCAATCGCTCTTGCGGAGAGACCGTCACCGACCACAATACAAACATCATACTGTTGCGTGTTTTCTGCATACTTCTTAATTAAGGCTTCTTTTGATTGTTCTGAAAGCTGACGTCCTAAATCTGGACGTTTAAGATAAATTTCCTTATTAGGTGCATTACTTTGTACATGAAGACTTTGCAGCTGCCGTTGCGTTAATTGCTCCGAGAGGTAGGAAACATCCATCTCTTGATAAACCGCATCTTTTGCTTGCGCATGCGACAACTGGAACTCAAGTAAGGCACGTGTTGGAATGCTACAACCCGCACGGCCCAGAGCAATACGGGCATCAGTAAACTGTTTAAGTTTTTCCCACTGATCTTGATGGGTAGAGGATGGATATTCAATATCACGGTTCAGTTTCATGGCGTTCTCCCTAGTTCATGAGCAGACGAGAGAATTGGTCGGGCATGTGGTCTGCCCAACAGATTTGAGAGTTTTGTTGTTTAAAAATACCTTGCTGTTCAAGCCAAGCTGAAAACTCAGGAGCGGGTTTTAAACCGAGGAGTTGTCTTAAATAGAGGGCATCATGGAATGATGTTGTTTGATAGTTGAGCATGACATCGTCTGAACCCGGAATCCCCATTATAAAGTTAATGCCAGCGGCACCAAATAGAGTAAGGAGAACATCCATATCATTTTGGTCGGCATCAGCATGATTGGTATAGCAAATGTCGCAGCCCATTGGCACGCCAAGCAACTTACCGCAGAAGTGATCTTCTAGTCCCGCACGTATAATTTGTTTACCGTTAAAAAGGTATTCAGGACCAATAAAACCAACGACTGTATTCACTAAAAGCGGATTATATTTACGGGCGACTGCATAAGCGCGAGTTTCTAATGTTTGTTGGTCCACTCCGTGATGTGCATTGCTGGATAGGGCACTGCCTTGACCCGTTTCAAAGTACATGACGTTTTGTCCAATGGTTCCGCGCTTGAGTGCAAGTGTGGCTTCATATCCTTCTTGTAGTAAATCGAGTGAAATTCCAAATCCTTCGTTTGCTAGCTGGGTACCAGCGATTGATTGGAACATTAAATCAATTGGCACATTTTTTTCAGCAAGTTGAATGCCTGAGCTGATATGTGTGAGAACACAAGATTGTGTTGGAATCTGATATTCCTGAATGACATGATCAAGTAATTTTAGTAGCTCTGACAAATTATGAAGATTATCTGTGGCGGGGTTAATGCCAATTACGGCATCACCATTGCCATACATTAAACCATCTAAAATACTGGCAGAAATACCGAGCACATCATCGGTCGGGTGATTGGGTTGTAAACGGGTAGAAAGATGACCTTTTAAACCGATTGTGTTGCGAAATTGGGTGACCACTTCGCATTTGCTGGCGACATAAATCAAATCTTGATTGCGCATAATTTTGCTGACTGCAGCCACCATTTCTGGAGTTAAACCTGATGCTAAAGCTTTTAAGCTTTGAGCAGTGGCTTCTTCACCAAGTAACCAATTTCGAAAATCGCCTACTGTAAAGTGTGAAATAGGGGCAAAGGCTGCCAGATCATGTTCATCAATAATTAAACGGGTAATCTCATCAGTTTCATAATCGACCACAACCTCATTTAAAAAAGTTTTAAGCGGTACATCGGCCAAAGTCATTTGTGCCGCAACATGTTCGGTTGCATCTCTGGCAGCTACACCTGCTAACTCATCGCCTGAACGTAACGGTGTAGCTTTTGCCATCAAGGTCTTCAAGTCAGCAAAGTGATACTGTTGATTGGCGACAATATTGCGATAACTCATAGTTGAATCCTTTTTATAGTTCTTGTTCTGCGGCTTTAATATTTGCAAACTCTTCTTCTGGTGTACCTTTCACTAAATGATAACGGCTATAGAATAAAAAGTAAGCAATAAATACGATATAAATAGCGGCAGCAATAAACCAAACTTTCGGATTAACAACAAAGCCTGCGACCACAGCAGCGACTGCTAAAATCAGTGCAATGCTTGAAGTGAAGATTCCTCCAGGAGTTTTATAAGGACGAGGCATGTCGGGTTTAGATAGGCGTAGTTTGATGTGAGATAAAAGAATCAATACATAGGAAATGGTGGCACCAAAAACAGCGATTAAAATGAGTGAATCACCTTCTTTGGTGAGTGAAAGCAAGAACCCGATAATACCTGGAATAATAATTGCGAGATAAGGGGCTTTATTTTTATTGGTTAAAGAGAGTGAAGTAGGTAAGTAACCAGCACGAGAGAGTGCAAAAATTTGACGCGAATAGGCATAGATAATTGAAAAGAAACTCGCGATTAAACCTGCTAAACCAACAAAGTTAACAAAAGTCGCAAGCCAAGTATTAGTGCCATACACTTTAACCAGAGCATCGACGAGGGGAGCGCCAGAGTTTTGTAAAGTACTTGCACCCGCTGCACCTGCACCTAAGAATAAAATGAGCATGGCAAAGGCCGTTAAGATGAGCATTGCTCCGATTAAACTGCGTGGCAGGGATTTTGCTGGATCTTTTGCTTCTTCGGCGGCTAATGGCACACCTTCAACTGCAAGGAAAAACCAGATTGCAAAGGGAACTGCGGCCCAGATGCCTAAATAGCCATGAGGTAGAAAACGACTTGCACCAGCTGCTGTGCCAACTGGAATATCAAATAAATTTTGTGCATTAAAGTGTGGAATCATTGCCATAATAAACACAACCAGGGCAACAGCAGCGACAAGCGTAATTGCGAACATGATTTTTAAGGCTTCGCCGGCACCTTTTAGATGTATGCCCATAAAAATGGCATAGCAGGCGAGGTAAATCACCCAGCCATTAATACCAAATAGAGATTCGCAATAACCGCCAATAAATACGGCAATCGCCGCAGGAGCAATTGCGTATTCAATTAAAATAGCTGTTCCTGTTAAATAGCCTCCAAAAGGACCAAAAGCAGCACGCGCAAAACTATAACCGCCGCCTGCTGTCGGCATCATGGTGGACATTTCTGACATAGAAAGACATAGACATAGGTACATGATTGCAGCGAGTGCAGTGGCAATAAACATCCCACCCCAACCACCTTGGGCTATGCCGAAGTTCCAGCCAGCAAAATCACCCGATATCACATAAGCTACGCCTAAACCAATCAGGAGTAACCAACCAACCGTACCTTGTTTGAGTTGACGCTGAGCAAAATATTCTGCTGACGAGACTTCCGTCTTTGAGGAAATAACGGAAGCTGTTTCTGGTTGATTCATACAATACTCCTGCGAGTGGGTTTGTATGAATCAATGCAAAAGCAATGCCTAAATGAAGCACTTTAGAGAGTAGATGGAGCTTTTTTATTCTAAATGATAAAAATTCAAGCTTAACAATCGGAAATAAAGAAGCCAGCAATCTAAATTACTGGCTTCTTATATAATTAATTATCTTACTTCTTTCTAGTGTTGATAGTTTGGTATCAACTTGGTGCGAAACTTAGAAGAAGCCCATTGGTTTAGTTGAATAACTCACTAACAAGTTTTTAGTTTGTTGATAATGATCTAGCATCATTTTATGGTTTTCACGGCCAATACCAGACTTCTTGTAGCCACCAAATGCAGCATGTGCAGGGTAGATGTTGTAGCAGTTTGTCCAAACACGGCCAGCTTCAATAGCACGACCTGCACGATACGAAATGTGAGCTGAACGTGACCATACACCTGCACCTAAACCATACATGGTGTCATTGGCAATTTTAATTGCATCGTCAAAGTCTTTGAATGTTGTCACAGCAAGTACAGGTCCAAAAATTTCTTCTTGGAAAACTTGCATGCCATTGTGACCTTTAAAAATAGTCGGATCGACATAGTAACCATCGCCTACTTCTTTACGGCCGCTACCGCCAAGTAATAGCTCTGCACCTTCTTCACGACCAGTGTTAATACAACGTAAGATTTTCTCTTGTTGTTGCAAAGATGCTTGTGCGCCAATCATCGTTTCAGTATCAAGTGGATGACCAGTTTTAATACGTTTTACACGCTCGACAGCCATCTCTAAGAACTGATCAGCAATGCTTTCTTGTACTAAAGCACGAGAAGGGCAAGTACATACTTCACCTTGGTTTAAGGCAAACATAGCAAAACCTTCAAGCGTTTTTTCTAAGAAGTCGTCTTCTTTATCCATGATATCTTCGAAGAAAAGGTTTGGTGACTTACCGCCAAGTTCTAAAGTGACTGGAATAATATTTTCAGTCGCATATTGCATTACCATTTGTCCAGTTTGGGTTGAACCTGTGAATGCGATTTTTGCAATACGTGGGTTGGTAGCTAACGGGCGGCCGACTTCTGAACCGAAACCATTGACAATATTAAGTACACCCGGCGGTAAAATGTCTTGGATGAGTTCAGCCACCAACAAAATACCCACTGGAGTTTGTTCAGCTGGCTTAATCACAACACAGTTACCTGCTGCTAAAGCAGGTGCAAGTTTCCATGCTGCCATCAAAATTGGGAAGTTCCATGGAATAATTTGACCAACTACACCGAGTGGTTCATGGAAATGATAAGCAATGGTATCTTCATCAATTTCAGAGATTCCGCCTTCTTGAGCACGAATACATCCAGCGAAATAACGGAAATGGTCGATCGCGAGCGGAAGGTCAGCTGCTAAAGTTTCACGAACTGCTTTACCGTTATCCCAAGTTTCTGCAACCGCAAGCATTTCAAGATTTGCTTCTAAACGATCGGCAATTTTTAAAAGTATATTTGAGCGTACTGTTGGTGATGCTTTATTCCATGTTGCTTTCGCTTTATGTGCTGCATCTAGAGCGAGTTCAATATCTTCGGCACTAGAGCGTGGAATACGTGTGAAAGCTTTTCCATCAACAGGAGATACATTATCAAAATATGCACCCTTTATAGGTGCCACCCATTCACCGCCAATAAAATTTTCATATTGTGATTTAAATTGAACTTTTGAGCCTGGTTGATTTGGATCGATATAGCGCATATAAATATTCCTTTGCTTTTTAGGACTAAAGACTAACAAGAACCCTGTCAGTAGGTACTTTCGTACTTTGTATAATTAGGATATAAAGAAGAAGGTTGGAGAAAGGTTGGAATAGAAATGTGGATATATAAGGAATTTACAAATGTTCACAAAAAAGGATTTATTGCAGCAACGGACGTTGATTGATCAACTGCGCACGCAAAATAGTCTCTCTCCTCAGAACGCTGCCAAACTCGGCCAAAGTATTGCAAGCTCGTGGGAACGATCGGCTTCTGCCGCGATTCCTAAAGAGCGTTTTGCTGCTCCATTAGTCGAGAAAAAAACTGCTTCACAAAATGCTTTAGATATGGCTTTAAGCCAATGTGCCGATGACTTACGTCATATTGCAGAGCAATCTTCAATGGTAATTGCTGTCGGTGATATTGGCAGTACGATTATCTGGACGGCACCAAGTGCTCAAATGCAAAGTGCTGCTGAGCGTGTACATTTCGTACAAGGTGGTCAGTGGCGTGAAGAATTTGTGGGCACCAATGCCTTGGCTTTATCTTTAAAAACTCAACAATCAAGCTGTGTTTTTTCAAATGAACATTATATGGAATCGATTCATGAGTGGGTTTGCTATGCCGCACCGATTATCGATCCATACTCAAAACAAACCCTTGGTGTCGTTGATTTATCAACCACTTGGAAGAACCATAATAGTTTAGGAATTCTGGCCGCTGAACGTTGTGCATCCATTATTCAGTCTGCTTTGTTAGAGCAGCAGCGCCAGCAATTACATATTCGTGCATTTTCGACACCGCAAGTTAAATTTAATGGCAAAAGTTTATTATTAACGCCGCGTCAAATTGAAATTTTAACCATATTGGCACTATGTCCGCATGGTTTAACTTTAGAGCATCTTTATCAGGCGCTCTATGGCGAACGTAAAGTAAGCATGGGCACACTTAAAGCTGAAATGTCTCAACTACGAGATATTTTGGGTGGTTTACTTGGTTCTCGTCCATATCGTTTACTTGTACATGTAGAGGCCGATTTTTTACAAGCGGAACAAGCACTCGATGCGGGATATGCGGCCTCTGCTTTAAAGCTTTACACAGGTGTATTTCTGGCAAAAACTGAAAGTCCGTTTTTGTGTGCATGGCGCGATTGCCTTGAGTCACGCTTGAGCGATGCGATTTTTAAAACTCAAGAAACAGATTTATTACTTAAGCATTTAGCTCATTTCCCTGAAGCAATTGATGCGGTAGAACGCCTTATGGAGCTCTTACCGAGTGAACATCCTGCGCATCAACTGCTGGTGAAATACCTTGACTCACCTAAGCTTAGTTAAGTAATTTTTTGATCCAGCCACTGGAACAATTGTTGATAGACTTGTTCTCGTACTGGCTGGGCCGAAAGGACTAAGTCATGTAATCCATTGTGAATAGAGACAACCGAGACATCACCTTTAATTTTTTTACCATGTTTTTCAATGTCATTAACATCTAAAATCACGTCACTTTGAGTTGCATCTGGTCCCCATTTTTTTGGGTTTTTAGTTTGATGCGAATGCATAATCAGTGCGGGAACGTTCAGTTTAACCCCACGGTGAATCTCTTTTTGTGCCGTATGAATCGCATGTACAAAGCTGAGCTGAACTGTAGGGGCAGAGGTTGGTTTCCAGTCAAGGTTAAACTCCCATTCACCTTTGAGCTGCTTGTGAAGACTGGTGGTGTACCATTTGTTTAATTGGCTTGGAAATTTAACTTTTGGTAGATATTTTCCTACTCGACTGAGCATTGGAATACCAAATTTCTTTTCAACTAGACTTAAATTAAAGTCGTAAAACGGACTATTTGCCCATAGCGCTTTAATAAGAGGATGATCTGGATGATGGGCAGCATAAAGCGTTGCTGTCAAACCACCAGTTGAATGCCCTGCGAGTAAAACCTGAGTGTGTTGCTCTTCGCCAATAATCTGTAATGCTTGAGTAATTTCGGCGTTGTATTCATTTAAATCAAGCACATTATAGAAAATTTGATGAGGCAGCTTTGAGCGGCCATATTTTCTTAAATCAAGTGCATAGAAGTCATAACCATGAGCATTGAATTGCTCAGCCATTTCGGTTTGAAAGAAATAATCTAAAAAACCATGAATATACAGCACGGCTTTTTGAGTAGATTGAGCGGCTTTTTTACGCACTAAGGTTGCTACAACTTTCCCTTCATAATCATCAGGAAAACTAAGTGTGAGCTGTTCGTAACCTGTGCCTAAAATATCTGGAACATAAGTTTGATTAGCTAAAGATGTATTCATTTTTATCGAGCTATTGTAATTAAGACATGCAGAGTATCCTTCAATGAAATGGGTGAATTGTCAATTAGGTTTGGAAAAGGTTGGAGTATAGATTCTAAAAAAAGGGAATACCGCTGGAGCTAAGTATTCCCCAAAAAAGTAAGTCAACGGTCGGAGGGATTTGACTTACTAGAGGGATATGCCATTACATCAGTATTAAAGTGCTGCTTTGAAAATCTCTACAACTTGTGCATGATTTGCTTTACGAGGGTTGGTGAGCATACATGCATCTTTTTGAGCATTATCGGCCATCACCGCAAGGTCTTCAGTTTTTACACCAAGCTCGGTTAAGCCAGATGGAATACCAATTGATGAAGACAGTTTACGAATGGCCTCAATTGCAGCATACGCAGCTTCCATCACTGTTAATCCGTGAGTTCTTACACCCATTAACTCTGCGATTTTTGCGTAACGATCTGGGCAAGCAATTAAGTTAAATTCACAAACGTGTGGTAACAAGATTGCATTACATACACCGTGCGGTAGGTTGTAGAAACCGCCTAACTGGTGCGCCATTGCGTGAACATAACCTAAAGATGCATTGTTAAATGCCATGCCAGCCAAATATTGTGCATAGCTCATCGCATCACGCGCTTCAATGTTTTCACCATTTGCGACAGCAGGTTGTAACCACTGGCTAATCATCGTAATCGCTTTTTCTGCACACGCATCAGTAATTGGGTTTGCCGCCGTAGAAACATATGCTTCAACTGCATGGGTTAATGCATCCATACCTGTTGCAGCGGTTAAACCAGCCGGTTTTGCAATCATGAGTTTCGGATCATCGATCGCGATAAGTGGAGTACAACGCCAGTCAACAATCGCCATTTTTACGTGAGTATCAGTATTGGTAATAATACAGAAACGAGTCATTTCAGATGCCGTACCAGCCGTTGTATTCACTGCAATCAATGGCGTCATTGGTACTTTACTTTTATCGATGCCTTCGTAGTCACGAATATGACCACCACCCGCAGTGACTAAACCAATCCCTTTTGCACAGTCGTGAGATGAACCGCCACCTAAAGACACAATAAAGTCACAGCCATTGTCGTTATAGGCATTTACGCCATTATGAACATTAATATCGGTTGGGTTAGGTTCTGCGCCTGGGAATATATGGCTTGCAACGCCTGCTTCAGTTAAATAGTTTGCGATAAGATCTGCAACACCAAATTTAAATAAGCCTTCATCGGTCACAATTAATGCTTTTTTTGCGCCGAGGTTTTGTGCCTTTGTACCAATTTCTTTAGCACATCCTGGTCCAAAGAGTGATACGCATGGAATATAAAAACCGTTTGTTTGATCTGCAATATTTTTAAAAGCCATGGAGTGATTCCTTCTTCCATAAATCCATTGTTTGTTATTACAGGTGAGCCTCACCATGGCCTTAGTATTGTGATGTGAAGTTTATTTTCCTACCTACCAAAAACCTACCAAATATTATTTTGTTTTTAATTATTGATTTATATGTGCTTTTTAGAAAGTTTGGCACATTCATTTAAATTTTTCGGGAAAATCGTTAAGCTATGGGCTGTTGAAGATGTACATATGAGATTATGAAACAGGAAACTGCGCTTAAACTGCTTAAAGCAGGTGAAAATGTCTTTTTAACCGGTTCGGCTGGTGCAGGGAAAACCTATACACTTAATCAGTACATCCAATACTTAAAAGCACGTAAAGTGCCTGTGGCAATTACGGCATCTACAGGTATTGCAGCAACACATATGAACGGTATGACCATTCATACCTGGGCTGGCATTGGCATTAAAGATCTGTTAACTGACGACGATCTAAAACGCATGAAAGAGCGTAAATATCTCAAGGAACACCTTGAAAATGCGCAAGTTCTTGTAATTGATGAAATCTCGATGCTACATGCGAAGCAGCTCAATCTGGTCAATCAAGTCCTAAAATATTTTAAAGAAAGCGACGAAGCATTCGGTGGTATTCAAGTCATTGTGGCTGGAGATTTCTTCCAGTTGCCGCCTGTAGGACGTAATGGTGAAGCCAATCGTGACAAGTTCTGCTTTATGTCAGATGCATGGGTCGAAGCCAAATTCCGCGTATGTTATTTAACAGAACAACACCGTCAAGATGATGAAATTCTGAATCAGATTTTAAACGCTATTCGCGCGCAAAATATTCAAGCAGATCATTTGCAAGCACTGCGTCAATCACGAGCACATGATATTGGTGAGACCTTTACTCGTCTTTATACACACAATATGGATGTCGATAACATCAACTATCAGCACTTAAATGAAATTGATAATGAAGGGCATCAATTCAATGCTGTTTTAGATGGTAATGAAAAGTTATTAGAAACTTTAAAATCTTCAGTGCGTGCGCCAGAAGAACTCACACTTAAAAAGCATGCCAAAGTCATGTTTGTAAAAAATAACTTTGATATGGGCTATATCAACGGAAGTTTGGGTGAAGTCATCGGCTTTGAGGAAGATGACGAAAATGGCTTACTGCCGAAAGTAAAACTGACTGATGGCACGACTTTGCTGGTTGCTCCTGAAACTTGGTCCGTTGAAAATGAAGCAGGCAAAGTGATTGCAAGTTTTCAGCAAATTCCGCTTCGTTTAGCGTGGGCGATTACTATTCATAAAAGCCAAGGGATGACTTTAGAAGCCGCTGAAATTAACCTCATGAACACCTTTGAAAAAGGTCAGGGTTATGTTGCATTGTCGCGCTTAAAATCTTTAACTGGGTTAAAGCTATTAGGGATTAACGAGCAAGCTTTAGAGTTAGATAGTTTAGCTGTCAAAGCCGATCGCCGTTTCCAAGAGCTTTCAAAAGAAGCCGAAGATAACTTTGCAGATGTAGATTTAACGGCTCAACATAAAGCATTTATTCGTCACTGTGGCGGCACGTTGAATGAAACTGAGATTTCTCGTAATGAGAAGAAACTCGCAAAAGGTGGCAAGCAAAATTATGCTACGGCAACTTTAGATGAGACACGTGTGCTGTTTGAAGAAGGCTATGAGATTGAAGACATCGCGCATGAACGTGGTTTAACCCCAGCGACGATTATTAATCATTTGGCTCGACTGCATAAAGAGCAAAAGCTGGATATTTCGGTTGCCCATCCGGGTGAAGAGGTGGTCGAAGAAATTCGTAAAATTTATAAGAAGCTGAAAAAGCGTCAAAATCCAGATCATTTTTCTGATGATGGTTCGATCAAACTAAGACCAATTGTTGAAGCAACCAGCCCTCGAATGGGATATGATCAGGTCCGATTAGCTTTATTATTTATTGAATAAAGTTTAATTCGCTTAATGACTTATTATATAAATTGAGGTGGCTATGCCGCACGTTGTAGTTGATTATTCAGAAAATTTAACTGGATTAAACGCAAAACAATTACTTGAAGAAATTAATACCACACTGATTGAAACAGAGCTATTTAGTCCAGAAGACATTAAAAGCCGTGCGCGTAAAGATGATGTTTTCCTCATAGGTTTGGGAGCTGATCAAGCCTATATTCATGTAAAAGCCTACATTTTGTCGGGAAGAACGGCTGAACAAAAACAGCTTATGGGTGAGCAGTTATTAGCGGCGCTTAGTAATAAAAAATATCTACAACAAGAGTTTAATAAAGAAATTCAATTGTGCGTTGAGCTTGTCGATATGCCAAGAGAAGATTATTTCAAGCAAGTTGTATAACACTAAAAAGCGCAATTTCGATCAAGAATAGCGATTAGCACTATGTAAAAGTAGTGCTATCGAATGAACAGAAATCTACTTACTTTTAAAGTGAGTCTAGCGTGATACAGGTATAACCTAGATTATGCCTGTATCTCTAAAAGCTTAATATCTGCATATTGCTCAATCAAGTTGTCATCTAGCATGTGGATGTAATCCATAAAGATGGTGCTAAAACTTCCCATAGTTTGCGCTTGATTTGCAGCAAGTTTACCCGCAATCGCAAAATGAACATGAGCAGAAAGAGCAGCAATTGTTGGTGTCGTCACAGCACTATATGCTGCGATTAGCGCACCCAAAGCACAACCAGTTGCTGTGATTTTGGGCTGTAAAGGACTTCCGCCGTTTACTTGAATCACAATGTCTAATTCTTTAGACAAAATATAATCTGACTCACCTGAAATAGCGATACAGTCCGTATGTGCTAATAGTGCATAAGCCTGTTGATAGGCTTGATCACTGCTTAAAGTACTATCCACACCTTTAGATTGAACTTGGTTGCCTGCAAGTGTACTAATTTCTGAAGCATTACCACGAATAATGCTTGGCTTGAACTGTAAAAGCTCGTCTGTCATTTGACTACGCCAAGCTAAAATTGGTCCATAGCCGACTGGATCAAGCACCCATGGAATGCCATTGAGCTGTGCAGTCTTGGCAGATATTTGCATGGCTTGCATTTGCTCTGAAGTAGGTGTGCCCAAATTAATGCTTAAAGCCGATGAAATTTTGGTAAAACTTTCTGCTTCATAAGGATTATCAATCATGGCAGGTGAAGCACCAGAAGCAAGTAAAACATTGGCTGTATAGTTGGCCGCGACGCTATTGGTAATGCATTGCACAAGAGGCGTCTTTGCCTGCATGTTTTGCCAAGCGTCAATTACCTGCTCAATCAAAGTCGATGCTGATGTCATGTTATTATCCTTATTAAGCCAAAGTGGTTGTAGATTTAGTGAGTAAAATAATGATCTTGATGCTTACATCTTTGGCAAATCAAAGAAACATAATCTGCCGCATCATAATCAACACTTAAATCGTTTGAACCACAATGCATACAACGTTTAACTGAATAAAAGTTTAATCGAGGTTCAATTTTTCGCCATGCTTTCCAGACAGGTTGTACAAAGATCTGTTCGTCGTAACCTAAGAAGCGGTTAAGTAAAATATAACTCATTTTACTGTAGGGAATATTGTGAGGACGAGGCAACATTGAGGTTTCCCACTTTTCAGCTAAGGCTCTCTCGCGATATTGCTCTAAGGTTTTCTTTAACAAATTGGTGTTAATAAATTTTTCATTACGCGGCTGTAGGGCTTTCTGTTTATAAAGATATTCGAGCGCGGTTTGAATTAAATAATAAATCTGACCAATTGCCAATGAATCCATTAAACGATAGCAAAAAGTTTGAAAATTAGAGCTTCCTGCAATTTGAATGCCCCAAGTTCGGCAATAGAACTGCATAAACTGAATAATCTCTTGATAGAGCACCTGAAAAAGTACGTCTTTTACTTCATCGGCACTACGAAACGGAATACCAAGACTTAAATTTTCATAAAACCAGTGGCGTAGTTGCTGAGCTACACTAAATAAACTTGGGTCACTATAACCGTCCAAGCGAATATTTAAATAAAAGCACTGAGGTTCATCAGCTTGATCTTGGGCGTTTAAAATTCCATCTTTATGGAGTTGTTTAATCAGATAGTTTTGAAAAATCCAGTTCGGGGTAATAGAATGATATTTAATTTTGTCCCAGTGAATATATTCGTCATGAGCAACATCGTCTCGTGCATAGTCGTCGAGCAGGCTGAGTAAAAAAAGTTTATGCAAAAAACTGAGCTGTTCCAGACTACGTTGAGGTTGCTCTTTTGACTTAAACTGGCGTTGTTCTTGTAGGCGTGTTTGCTGTAAAAGCTTTTTCCGTTGTTTTGTGCATGTTTCACAATGACAAGTCATTTTCGTATCTTTAAATACACGGTGCTGACAATGACTGCATTCATGAAACTGAATGTCTTGCTCAAATTGCTCGGCATCTACCCAGTACATTGAAGCTTGGCAGAGAGGACAATGGCTACTTTCATCTAGCTGTTTCTGTAGAATTTGTAAGGCCATTTCGCTCCGAATGCATAAATTAGTCAGGATAGAGCTATTATACACAGCCACATTGCCGATAGCTGAGATTGTCTTTTTGTTTGGTGCAAAATAGAAAACCTAAAATCTTTATTTTGATTTTAGGTTTTCATAACAGACTAAAAGTTAAGATTAAACAGGGCACGGCAAGCTCTCATCATTCTGTCCAAGCTTTTTGGCATTAATAAGTGCCTGCACTTTTTTACTTGGTAATTTTACTTTACCTAAAGCGTCGTAAGTATTGACGATAGAAGTTACCTCCTGAGCAGTCATTGAAATACCTTCTGCAGATAAAAACACCGCAATCACATGGTGATCGAGACCTGCTGCGTTTAGATCATGAATCGCTTTAATATTTTCTAAACGATGAAAATGTGCTTTTAATTCCATACTGACACCTCTTGTTCTGATTGAAATATTTATATTGGTGTATTAGTGAAGGCAAGAACCATGCCCAAAATGTAAGCTGACTCTAAAAAATGTTAAAAGCTGAAGTTGTTTTATTTTTATTGTATAGATTGATTATATAAGCAACGATTATCGTAAATTTGGTCTAATCTGTGCTAATAAAAGACGATTCTAATTTGAAATGTATAAATGAAGTCCCATTAATTTTATAAAGGTAAACAAACACGGTATGTATGAATGTGTATGATCAAGTTCATAAAATTCGTACTACGGTTTCCGAAAAGTATATAAGGAATAAAGATGAATATTGCGGCGCAGCCTCCAGTTCAGGCAGATCAAACAGTTTATTTAAAAGATTATCAAAAACCTTCATTCTTGGTTGAATCCATTAATCTTGATATTCAAGTATATGACGATAAAACAATTGTTGATTCAACATTAGTCATGAAGCGTCAAACTGCTGGAGACTTGGTATTATTAGGTCGTGATCTTGAGTTGCAATCTATTCAGCTCAATGGTCAAGATCTTAATCCTGCACAATATTCACTCGATAGTGAACAACTGGTGATCACTGATGCACCAGATGAAGTCATTTTACAAACTCAAGTGATTATTCATCCTGAAACCAACACTCAGCTTGAAGGTTTGTATAAAGCAGATGAGTTGTTTGTAACCCAGAATGAACCTGAAGGCTTCCGCAAAATCACGTTCTATCCAGACCGTCCAGATGTACTTTCAGTCTTTACGACACGTGTAGAAGCCGACAAAAAATATCCAGTGTTACTTGCCAATGGTAATTTGCTTGAAACAGGTGAGGTAGGTGAAAACCGCCACTTTGCGATCTGGCAAGACCCGACTAAAAAACCAAGCTACTTGTTTGCTTGTGTTATTGGTGATTTAGCTGTTCTTAAAGACCGCTATACGACGTCTGAAGGGCGCGATGTTGCTTTAGAAATCTATGCAATCGAGAAAGACATTCCAAAATGCCATATCGCAATGGAAGCATTAAAGCATTCAATGCGTTGGGATGAAGAACACTACGGTCGTGCTTATGACCTCGATAACTATATGATTGTTGCTGTTAGCCAGTTCAACATGGGTGCCATGGAAAATAAAGGTTTAAACATCTTTAATACCTCATGCGTGCTTGCCGATGAAGAGTACACAACTGATGCAGCCATTATGCGAGTACAGTCTGTGATTGCGCATGAATATTTCCATAACTGGACAGGTAACCGTATTACTTGCCGTGACTGGTTCCAGCTGTGCTTAAAAGAAGGTTTAACGGTTTTCCGTGACCAGTCTTTCTCTGAAGATTTACAATCTGCTGCAGTTCAACGTATTGATGATGTCGCTGTACTTAAATCGCATCAATTCCCTGAAGATGCTGGTCCATTGTCGCATCCACCACGCCCAGATCACTTTGTAGAAATTAATAACTTCTATACAGCGACAGTCTATGAAAAAGGTGCGGAAATTAACCGCATGATGTCGACCTTACTCGGTAAAGAAAAATACCGTCAAGGAACCGATGAATATTTCCGCCGTCATGATGGACAAGCCGTAACAGTAGAAGACTGGGTTGCTGCATTATCTGCGGGTTCAGGTGTTGATTTATCTGCATTCTTAACTTGGTATAACCAACCAGGTACGCCAAAGCTTGAAGCAAAAGGTGAGTACGATGCAACAGCACAAACTTACCGTTTAAGCTTTAAACAAAGCCTAAAAGCGCATCCGAAATATCCAAACTTAAAAGCTGTTCCAATTCC
This sequence comes from Acinetobacter sp. 1294243, assembly GCF_000588015.1. Taxonomy (NCBI): domain Bacteria; kingdom Pseudomonadati; phylum Pseudomonadota; class Gammaproteobacteria; order Moraxellales; family Moraxellaceae; genus Acinetobacter; species Acinetobacter sp. 1294243. The sequence continues at coordinate 77,690 of NZ_JFXG01000002.1, read as the reverse complement.
TGTTGCTTTAGCGCTTTTTAACGCTCAAACAGGGGAACAATATACATTGCACAGTAACAGTCTATTCGTAAATGATGTTAAAGATGGCGTGTACTTGTTTGATCAAGATGAGGCAACTATTGAGTTTACAGGGGTAACTGAGCAACCTGTTGTTTCACTACTACGTAATTTCTCTGCACCTGTAAATCTTGTATTTGATTACAGTGATGAAGAATTAGCATTCTTAATTCAACACGAAACCAACGGCTTTAACCAATGGCAAGCAACGCAAACCTTGCTTGAGCGTATTTTGCTAGAAGACCATTCTGCAGATGCATACATTCAAGCTATTCAAAGTACTTTGCCTGAGTTGGTTGGTCGCGACCCGCTTTTAGCATCACGTTTGTTTGATGTACCAAGTGAAGGTTATTTGGGTAGTCGTATTGATCAGAACTATGTACCAGCCGATATTCATGTAAAACGTGAAGCTTTACTGAATCGTTTGGCACAAGAGTTGGGTGCGTTTTGGAAAGATACCTACCTTACACTTGACCCAGATTTGCAAAAAGAATTCTCTTTAGCGATGGGTGTTCGTGCATTAAAAAATATCATGCTGCTGATGATGGCTCGTCAAGGCGATCAAAGTGCATTTGAATTAGCGCATGTTCAATACCAAAACACAGGCAATATGTCTGAGCGTTTAGGTGCGCTACGTGTATTGGTTTGGCAAAACGCACCTCAAGCTCAAGAGGCACTTGCTGATTTCTATGATCGCTTTAAAGATGAAGCCTTGTCTTTAGACCAGTGGTTTATGATTCAGGCTGCAAACCCAAATGCGACAACAGAAACAATCGAGTACTTAACTCAACATCCTGACTATGATTTAACAACTCCAAATCGTATTCGTGCGGTAAGTGGTGGCTTGTCAAATAATCCTGAAAATACTTGGGGCTTTGGTGTCGCTCACTTTATTAATCTTGCAGAATATCTTGACGAGAAAAACCCGATTTTAGGTTCACGTCTGTTACAGGTGTTATCTCGCTGGTATACGCTTGCAGAGCCTCAGCGAACACAAGTTCAACAAGCTTTAAAAGCATTGCAGCCTAAAGTGAAATCGAAAAATGTTTCTGAAACCTTAAATAGTATGCTGAGCGTTTAATTATTTAAAATTACTAAATAAAGGTCTCTAAAGAGGCCTTTATTTTTTATATCTCATAGCTCTTCAAGTTTTAAAATAAATAAAACTATCCTTGTTATAGTTCATCTGTAGATCAAGTTTTATCATTTTATTTTCATATAAATTATAATCTTGAATACTTTGTTGGAGATAAACTTTTAAGTAATAATATAAAATTACTATTAAAAGTATAGTCAGGAAATAACTAAGTACTTATGTAAATAGAATTTAATTTCATAAAGTTTGATAATTTTTTGACATATTTATTTAAATTTAAATAAATAATTTTTTTTAAAATTTTATTAAATTTATTTAAATCAAAAACTTAAATTTTATAATTATTGTTTTTTTGTATCCGTAAGATAGGTTTAGGTAAATTTGTTTTATTGATTAGAAATTAAAATAATAACGTGAACATGCATTTTATTTATTTTTATGTATTATGTTGGAAAGTAGGATAAAAAAATAAGCTTTAAAAGAGCAGTCAAATAAAAATGATTGTAAGAATAAGGGTTAAATTTTTTATATCTATTAATTCGACAATTTAGTTTAAAAGGTTTTGGCCATGAAAAAGACTTTTATTTATTTATCAGCAGTTGTTGCAGGAGTATTTTCTCTTAATGCAGCAAATGCAGCTACAGCAACAGGTACATTAACTGTTAGAGCAGCAGTAACGAATAGTTGTGTATTGAATACCTCTGCAACTGGCACGACAACAAATGCCGTTTTAGATTTTGGTACATTAAGTTCACTTGCTGGCAATGTTGATGCAGATACCACAACAACTGGTGGTACCTCAATTAAAGTCCTTTGTAATAATACTGTGCCATGGACTTTGTCATTTGATGGTGGTCAGAATGTTTTATCAACCCAACGTCGCATGATCGGCGGGGCGACTAGCAACGAATATATTCCTTACAACCTTTTCTCTGACACAGGACGTGCCACAGCAATTGGTATTGCAACGACTGCCTACAGTGGAACCGGAACGGGTAATGTTCAAACTGTAAATGTATATGGTCGTATTCCTGCAGGAACAACTTTACCAAGTGCAGGTAGCTATGTTGACAGTGTGACTGTAACGGTAACTTATTAATTTGCATAAATTAGAATTACGTTAGCCCTTTTGAAAGGGCTAATACATTAAAAATGTATATTTGAGCAAATCATGAAAAAAAATATTTTTATTATTACGGGATTATTCTTATCTTTATCTAGCTCTATTAACGCCGCAACAATCCGTCTTTCACCTGTAAATGTAGAAATATTAAGTAATCAAAATGCTGCTTCAATTAGTTTATATAACCAGTCAAATGAAAGTGCTGATTTGCAGGTGCGTGTATTTGAATGGAGACAAAATGCTGGTCAAGATCAGTTAATCCCTACGGATGAAATTGTAGTTAGTCCACCATTTTTAAAACTACAACCTAGTGACTCTTATAACTTACGTGTAGTTAGAATTAACCCCGAACCTATTTCTGGTGAAAAAACTTATCGTATTATTATTGATGAGTTACCAAAACCGATTGATAGCCGTAAAGCAGCTCAGGGAGTAAATGTATTACTTCGCTCATCATTACCTGTATTTGTCGTCAATAAAGATGCGATTACCAAACTGAGTTGGAAAATTGATGTTAACCAGAACACACCTTCTTTAAATATTAGCAATATAGGTAACCGACATGCGCTGTTAAATAGTCTAACGCTTGTTGATACAACTGCGAATAAAAGTTATCCGATTAAAGTAAATACTGTGAATGGTTATATTCTTGCGGAGAAGTCGAAAAGTTACTCGATTAGTAACTTTACCTACCAACCAAATCATAAATACAGCGTATCTCTAACAGTTAATGGTAAGAAAACCACACTTTAAGAGGCTTATATGAAATACATTATAGGTGTCTTATGTGTTGCGTATTTTCCTGCATATTCTTTTGCCGAACAGTTATTAGATCATACGAATACTGCAGTTCCCAGTGTTCCTAAATCTGTAGGTAGCAATAGTAAATATACACAAGTAGGAACGAATGAGCAGGAGCAAGATCTTAATTTCATCCAGCTATTTTTAAATATTTCGATTAACTCAAATGCTTCTGAAGATTTGGTTGCTGTAAAGCAATCTAAGGAGGGAAAACTATATATTCGTTCTAGTACCTTAAAAACTTTAAGATTAAAAATGGATGAACATATCCCAGATAACCAGTGGGTGTGTATTAATGATCTAAACGGAATCCAGTTTAAATATCTGGAAAATGAGCAGTCTTTAAACTTAAAAGTTCCGTCGAACATGTTAACGGGTTACTCAGTTGACTTAAATGGCCAGCAGATCACTAGCCCACAATTGCTAAAGATGAAACCCTTAAATGCAGCCATTCTGAACTACAGCCTGTATAACACCATAACCAATGATGAGAACGTTTTCTCAGGTACGGCTGAGGGGATCTTTAATAGCTTAATCGGTAACTTCTCTTCAGGCGTTCTATACAACGGTAGTAATGAAACTAGCTATAGCCATGAAAAGTGGGTGCGCTTAGAAAGTAAGTGGCAATATGTCGACCCTGAAAAGATCAGGATATATACCCTAGGGGACTTTATTTCCAATAGCCCAGACTGGGGCAGTAGTGTCCGTCTTGCCGGTTTTCAGTGGTCGAGTGCTTATAGTCAACGCGGGGATATTGTCACCTCGGCACTCCCGCAATTTTCCGGCTCGGCAGCACTGCCTTCAACCCTAGACTTATACGTCAACCAGCAAAAGATTTATTCAGGGTTAGTCCCATCTGGTCCATTTGATATTAAACAGCTTCCGTTTATTTCGGGAAATGAAGTCACACTGGTGACTACCGATGCAACGGGACAGCAGAGCATTACCAAAAAGCCGTACTATTTTTCATCGAAGATTCTGGCAAAAGGCATTAATGAGTTTTCAGTAGATGTGGGGGTTCCACGCTACAATTATGGACTCTATTCAAATGATTATGACGATGCCACTTTTGCCTCGGGTGCGATCCGATACGGCTACAGTAACTCACTGACCTTAAGCGGTGGCGCAGAGGCTTCAACAGATGGGTTATCGAACCTAGGCACAGGATTTGCCAAAAATGTTTTGGGGATTGGCGTGATCAATGCCGACATTGCAGCGAGCCAGTATAAAGATGAAAACGGTTATTCTGCCTTGCTGGGTTTAGAAGGTCGCATTAGTAAAAATATTTCATTTAACACCAGTTACCGCAAAGTATTTGATAACTATTTTGACCTAGCCCGTGTATCTCAAGTTAGATATTTAAAAGAGAACCAGATTAATCCCGAGTCACAGAACTACCTGAACTACAGCGCACTGGCAGATGAGATTTTTAGGGCAGGGGTTAACTATAATTTTTATGCAGGCTATGGGGTTTATCTAGGTTATAACCAGATTAAATATAGCGACAACTCTTACAAGTTACTGTCTACCAATTTAAGTGGAAGTCTGGACAAGAACTGGGGCTTTTATGCATCAGCGTATAAAGATTATGAAAACCATAAGGACTATGGAGTTTACTTTGCGTTGAGATATACACCGTCCAGTAAAGTGAATGCGATCACGAGTGTATCTAGTGACAGCGGTAGCCTACGGTATCGCCAAGAAATATTCGGTTTGTCAGAACCACAAATTGGTTCATTTGGCTGGGGTGGCTATGTTGAAAGAGATCAGGATGCCAATGAAAACAATGCATCGGTCTATGCCTCTTACCGTGCCCGAGCAGCTTACCTGACAGGGTGATATAACCGATTTGGGGATAATGATCAGGTTGCAGTTTCGGCGACAGGATCACTGGTTGCGGCAGCGGGACGTATCTTTGCGGCCAATGAAATTGGAGAGGGCTACGCAGTTGTGACCAATGCCGGGCCACAAAGCCAAATTATAAATGGCGGTGTTAATCTGGGAGAAACTGACAAGTCTGGAAGGTTTCTGATTCCTAGTCTCATGCCATATCAAGTGAACCATATTTATTTAGATCCATCGTATCTTCCTCTGAATTGGAATGTTAAATCTACAGATCAAAAAACAGTCGTGGGTTACCGTCAAGGAACTTTGGTTGACTTCGGTGCTCATCGGGTCATTTCGGGATTAGTGAAACTTGTTGATCAAAACAATTCACCGTTAATGCCAGGTTATGCCGTTCGAATTAATGGTCAGCAAGATGGGATGGTTGGCTACGATGGTGAAGTATTTATTCCAAATCTTTTAAAGCAAAACAGACTTGAAGTCGATCTTCTAGATCATGGTTCATGCCAAGTTGACTTCACATATAACAGTAATCAGTACTCAACTAAAAAATTGGGACCTTATGTATGTCATTAAATATTATGAATAAGGCTCAAATAGAGAGCTATAAGTTTTTTCCATTGTTTTTAAAATATTTTGTAGGCATTTGCTTATTTTATCTCGTTTATGCATTTTTTAGTCCGGCACATGCAGCTTGTACGGTAAGTGGGACCACAAATAACACTTTTACCTACACAGCAGCAAATATTAATAGTGATGCAACCGTAAACCTTTCAGGAACAATTACTTGTACGAATTTAGGACTTCCCCAGATTTCTAATTTCATGTGTATGAAAACCGTATTTACGGGAACCACAAATGCAATTAACAGTGTTTCATTACCGTATACGGTTACTGCAACTGTAGGTGGAGCTGGGTCTTCTACCACAAATCAAACCTCCAATGTGTGGTATGGCCCAGTAGCAACAGTCGCATCAAATAATATTGTGAGTTACTCGGTAAATATAAAAGTACCAGCTCGAACGGGGTCTCTCATTGCATACCCTCAAGGAACATATACGGCTTCGGTTCGGTTGTATTGGGATATGGATCTTTTGGGTTTGTCATGTGGTGATTTACTTGGTGGCTGGGATTCAGGCGATACATTGCTAACAGCAAACTTTGTGGTCCCAAGCCTGTGCCAATTAAACTCAACCTCAACTGTAGATTTCGGCAATATTAATGATATTGGCACGACTAAGCGTGATTACACAGCGCAAGGGGCAGTGAATACGACCTGTAATTTTGGAACGCCATATAGTATTTATTTAGGGGATGGAAACAACCGTATTGCTGGAGGCTTTAGGCGTATGATCAATAGTAATAATGAATTTATTCCCTATCAGCTATATAAAGATTCTAACTATAGTACGGTATGGGATGCCACGGGAGGCGTAACCAATGTTGGGGGAACAGGGGGAGTCTCAAAAACAGGTACAGGAAGTGCTCAAACGACTACAGTGTATGGAAAAATTCCGCAAGGCACTGCCATCGCAAGTAGACCTGGTGTCTATTCTGATAGTGTTGTCGTTACGGTGACTTATTAATCTTTCAAATTTATATGAGGAGTTCTTTTTATAGCAGAGCTCCCTATAATTCAAAGTATATTGCTTAAAAATTGTTAAGATATAAATAATAAAAATCAAATAATTCTTAGCTTTCGGAACTTATTCGTCATCAAAAACAGTTTGACTTAAAAAAGTATTCTGTATATTTATTGATTAGTTCTAAAAAAGAACTAGATAAAAGGCAATTAAAAATAAAGGTGAATAAATGTCGAATATTATTTTGCATCAATGGGAAATTTCCCCATTCTGTCAAAAAATTTCAAGGGTTTTGAAATTTAAAGGAATTCCATTTGACACAGTTAACTATAACGGCATTCTTGGAGCGAAAGTTCCTCTACTAAGTAAGGTGGGCAAAGTACCTGTCATTGACCATAACGGTCAGAGGATTCAAGACAGCACTCGAATCGCGCGCTATCTAGATGAAGCCTTTCCAGACACACCTCGGCTTTACCCTGAAGATCCAAATCAAAAAGCGCTTGCTGAACTTTGGGAAGATTGGGCAGATGAATCTCTTTATTTTTATGAAGTCTATTTACGCGTAAATGACTCAGAAGCTTTAGAAGAAGCGATTCGCATTAGTAGCATTGGTCGTCCAGCTTATGAAAAGCCCATGGTAAAAGGTTTTATTTTAGCCGAGTTAAAAACGCAGCTATTCTTTCAAGGCTTAGGACGTATGAAAGCTGAAAATGTTGAAGAAGAATTTATCCGACATCTCGACCGTATTGAGCAGGTTTTATCACAAAGTGAATGGTTAGTTGGAAACAGCCAAACCATTGCAGATATAGCTGTAGTTGCTCAACTCGGTGAAGTGATCCGCACCAGTAAAAAATTTAGTAAAGAAATTTTGAATCGTCCGTTTATTGCATTATGGTATAAAAAACAAACAGGGTGAAACGTCTATGACATCAGCAACACCAGATAAGACACAAGATTGTGCAGTTGTTATTGGCGTCGGGGCATCACAAGGTATTGGTGCAGCGGTGTGTCGTCTTTTCGCCAAAGAAGGCTTAAAAGTCTATGTTGCTGGACGTACTTTCCAGAAAATTGAAGCAGTGGCTGCCCAAATCCATTCCAATGGTGGAGATGCTGTAGCGTTTCGTTTAGATGCAGAAGATATACACCAAGTACAGGCCTTGTTTGACACTATTACAAGTCAAAATGAGCGTATTACTGCTGTCATTCATAATGTGGGAGGAAATATTCCTTCCATCTTTTTACGCAGCCCATTGTCGTTTTTTACTCAAATGTGGCAATCCACTTTTTTATCGGCCTATTTAGTTTCTCAAAGCTGTCTAAAAATCTTTAAAGATCAAAATCACGGTACGCTTATTTTTACTGGAGCGAGTGCGTCTCTACGCGGCAAACCTTTTTTCGCAGCTTTTACGATGGGAAAATCTGCCTTAAGAGCTTATGCCTTAAATCTAGCCCAAATCTATAAATCACAAGGCATCCATATTGCTCATGTGATTATTGATGGCATGGTCGATGGCGATAGAGTGAATAAAGCATTATTTGGTCTGGGGCGGTTAGCTCGTCTTACGCGTGGCACTGGCGGACTTAATATTGATGCAATTGCAGAAAATTATTGGATGCTTTACCAACAAACACCTCAGCTCTGGACACATGAGTTGGATTTACGCCCTTATCAAGAAAAATTTTGAGAGACTAAAATGCTAAAAAAAATATTTCAAAAATTTCAAAAAAAGCAGGGCTGTGTTGTAGTGGCTGGTCATGACCTTCAACTGATTGAGCGTGATTTTGTAATTCTAGATAAAAACGCACATTGTCCATTACATCTTTATCAGGTTATACATGATTCAGCCGTGCAAAATATGCAGGTCCATTCTGTAAATGATGGTGTGACAGCAATCCATGTAAACTTGGTGAATGCAGATCACTTAAAATGCTTATTGCGTTATATCTCAAAACACGGGCATACCATTGAACTCTGTGTATTTCAGCCGAGTTTTTCATCTTCGGCTAATATCGAAGCTTTATCTTTAGAAGAGATTGAACATAGTTGGCAGACCACAGGTTTAAGTGCGGTGAGTATCGCTCAAGCTGTCATTAAGCCTATGCTTAAACAACAGCGGGGCACCCTTATTTTTCTTGGCGCACCCTCTAATCACTCGACCCATTACGATGTGTTAAGCCAAAGCATGTTTGCTAGCATTCGAGCTTTATCGCAGTCATTAGCCAGAGAGTTTCAGCCTAAAGGTATTCATGTTGCTTATTGCATGGTTGAAAAGTGGGATGGGCAAGACCAGCACTTTACCTCATCTCTTAAACAAGTATGCCAACACATCTATCAGCAACCTGATTCGGCATGGAGCCAAGAACTCAGCCTATCTTGAAGTTTTACTTTCGCATGTTCTTGAAATACAGTACTGAGTTGAGATGATCATAGAACAATAATTTCGGTAGGTTTTTAAATAGTGAATATAAAGAGTTTTCAGCGAGCTGTTCAAGTAGTGTCGACTTTGGCAGCTTTTATGTGTTTTCCTCCACTCGCGCAAGCTTCACAATACACTCAAACTGCTCGTTTAGTTAACGAGCGTTTAGCTTATATGAAAGATGTAGCAGGTTATAAAGCAGAGCAGCATTTACCTATTGAAGATTTAACTCAAGAAAAGAAAGTTCTCGATCAATCGCTTTCTGAAGCCGAATCTTTTGGCTTAAACAGCGAAACAGTAAAGCCATTTATTGTGACGCAAATGAATGTTGCCAAGGCCATTCAATACCGTTATCGCGCAGATTGGTTATCGAGTCCAGAAAGCAATTGGAAGCCACAAGATTTAGCAGAAGTACGATTAAAAATTAGTTCTCTAAACACTGAACTTCTAAAAAATATTGCCGTTGAACTTAAGAGAAATAACAACAAAGCGCCTCATGGCTGTAGCTATATGTGGCCTGTTCAGCATCTACAACTTAAAGAAGCCGACAAAAAAGCTTTATGTGAGACATTAAATAAAATTAAGTTAAGAGAATGAAAAACAATAATTATTTAACTGTTTTCTAGCCAATATCACATTGACACCCAAAATCTCTCCGATTATCCTTTGCCTGCTGGCCACATTGCCAGTCAGCTTTTGACAGAGCTGGTACAAAAGGCGCACAACAACGTATTGTTTCGTTTTGTGCGTTCTCCTAAGTCACGCCTTTATGGTGAGGCTAGGAGGGGCACGCTTGCGTGCGCTGGTTTCCTTTTGTACCAGTCTGTCAACCCTTCTAGTCTTGCCACCATTATTTGACAGTAATTGGTAAGACTCTTCTAAATCAAAAGGAGTCCGCCGTTATGCGTACTATTTTTTCTTTATTGGCCTCTGCCAAAATCTCTCTATTCATTCCATTTAAACAGTCTTTAAAACGGTTTAATCGGCTTTAGGTTTTCTACATCTTAAGAATCGTTACGACTAAAAAATCATAGCAACAATAAACCTGAGATAGGCGAGCACACCTTTTTTGTGCAGCTTTTACATGCCTGTTTTTAGCGCTCAATTTAAGAGTGACAGCATTTCTATCTCATTTACTTACAAAAAAAAAAATTATTTTAAACGGTATAAAAATGCCAAATTTAGAAGCATCATTTAGAGCACTTCGCGTGCTACATGCGGCAAGAGATTTGTTTAAACAATATGGGTTTTATATTGGGATTGACCGAATTATTGAGGAAGCAAAAATTCCCAAAGCCACTTTTTATAACTACTTTCACTCCAAAGAAAGGCTCATTCAGATGAGCTTAACTTTTCAAACAGATGCATTAAAACATGAGGTGTTTTCAATTATTCATTCGTACCGCGAACTTATGATGTTTGATAAGCTCAAGAAAGTTTACTTTTTACATGCAAACTTAGAGGGTTTTTATCGTTTGCCATTTAAAGCCATTTTTGAAATTGAAAAGATCTATCCAGCAGCTTATAAACTCGTCAGCGACTATCGAAATTGGTTCATAAATGAAATTTATAAGCTGCTTTTAACTGTAAAAGTTACCGCTACAGTTGAAGATGCCTACATGTTTTTGTTTGTGATTGATGGGGCAATGGTCCAGCTTTTAAGTGCAAATAAGATCGATGAAAGAGATAAATTATTAGAATATTTTATGTCGACGCTCGCTTAGATTGGTTAGTACTCTAAGGTTTAACTCTTATAAAAAAGCCCTCCGAAGAGGGCTTTTTATTCAATTTAATTGGGCTTTAAAAATCAAAAGATGTTTGTAGATAGAACGTACGTGGCAGTCCTACATACTTACCGCCAGTAGAGTCTGTTGAGCGAGTAAAATATTGCTTATCAAAGACATTTTTGATTCCACCAGCGATTTTTAAACCTTTAACTTGTGAACTTAAGTCATAAGAGGTACGTAGCGCAAAAGTGGTGTAACCCGGAATATCTCCATATTTACCATCAGCAGTTTCTTCTGTTTGATAGACATTACTATCTGGAAGATCTGGTGAATGCTGCTTAGATTGAGCAAACATATCCGCATTTAAAGACCATTTATCTACTGTGTAACCTAACCCAACATTACCGACATGACGCGAGTAAAACGGTAGATCTTTATCTTTAAATTGACCAGCTTCAGCCACTGCTTTGGTGAAAGTATAGTTGCCATATACTTTTAAGCCTTCCAGTGCATCAGACAATTGACCGAAATCATAGCTAATACCTGTTTCGACACCTTTATGGCTGGTCGCCCCTAAGTCTGTCCAAATCCCGTTATTACCAGCATCGCGAACCAATGAAAGTTCTTTATCAAAGTCTAAATAGAACACGGTAAATTCGGCATTTAAACCATTGCCCAAATATTTGGTGCCAATTTCATAGTTGTTCGACTTTTCAGGATGTAAGCCTTCGGTTGTAGCCGTTGCGGTTGTTCCTTCAAGACGAGCTAATTGACTGTATTGCTGTGGACCGAAAGATACACCAGCGTTTGCAAATATATTCCAATTTTCATTTGCCGAGTACATCACAGATAAACTTGGCAAAAATTCGTCTGAATCAATTTTTGGATAAACAGTATTAGATTGTCCTTTGTTATAACCCGTGAAGTTATTATGGGTTTCAATTGATTCGAAACGAACACCTGGTGTGATGGTCCAACGGCCGAGTTCCATACGGTTGTCGATATATACTGCATGTGCTTTAGTGCCACCTTCGCTGCTACTACGTGGCGCAAAGTCTGGCACTGATGAACCTGCTGCATAAGATGCAGTACGTCCAGCAAATTCAGAGCTTTCTTCTTTTAAATAGCGATAGCCAACCGTTACTTCATTTTGAGTATTACCAAGTTCATAAATGCGAGAGTAACGCGGTTCAATTGCATAGACTTTATAATCGCGTGGAGCAGAATCGAGGCGTTTTTGCCCATTCGCTAGTGTAGTCTCAAGATTACTAGTACGGAAAGAGTCGATGTAGTAACTCAAAACCTCGAAGTTATTTTTTTCATCTTTATGGTTATAACGTAAAGAGACATCTGTACGTCGACCTGCAAAATAGTTCTTTTCACCAGAAGATTGATAAGGGTTTTCAGCATATTGCGCCTGAGTTAAACCCTCTGGCATTTCACCACGACCTTCATAATGATGCAGATTTAAAGCAACCGAGTCTTTATCATTAAATTGATACGCAGACTTTAACATTACGTCATCGATATCAATTTTATTGTTAGCTTCTCGATAACCGTTTCCTTTGGTCCCTGAATATAGAAGGGCAAGACCTAAGCCATTATCTAAAGTTCCACCCACAAATAGATTAGGGCTGAGCTTTACTTGGTCAGTACCAGAAGCATATTCTGAAGTTAGGCTAACAGTTCCGCTAAAATCTTGAGGAATTGATCGAGTAGCAAAGTTAATAATTCCGCCTACGTTTTGAGGCCCAAAACGAACTGATCCCGCACCACGTACAACGTCAACTGACTCAATATTACCAATTGAAACAGGTGCCAAAGATAACTGTGGCTGACCATACGGTGCAAATGAAAGTGGAACGCCGTCTACTAGAACTGTTGAGCGAGGTGATAGGCGAGATGCTAAACCACGAACCCCGATATTGAGAGAAACATCACTACCACCTGTGCCACTACTGTCTTGAGCCTGAACTCCAGGAACTTGCTTTAGAGCTTCGCGCAATGAAGTTGCTGCCGTTTCATCTAAACGCTTACGGTCAACAATAGTTCGAGCGCCAGCATGTTTGTGAACGGTTTCAGCATTAGCTTCTTCTAGCCAGTTACCTTGCGCCTTAATCGTAATGGTCGGTAACGTTGTATCTTCAGCATGTGTAGGAAGTGCGAGATAAGTACAAGCAATTCCGATTGCATAGCTAAGTGTAGAAACTTTGAACTTAAAATTTGGGAGTGAAAGAGGGGTTGAGCGGTCCATGTTGATGTATCGAAATCCTAAACGATAATTATAATCATTATAGCGAAAAAGTAACAAAATTTTATAAATGTAATTTAAGTTTTTTAGAAAAACTAAACATAGCTTTTCACTAATCATTTTCACAGAACAGCCCTCCGAAGAGGGCTTCAAATTTATTTAAAGTTAGGTTGATTTAAGATTTTGTAGACCTTTTCTTTATATACATCATTAGAAATAACACCTTTATCTCGCTGTTGTTTTAGCGATTTAAACTGTTGACCACGAATTTCTCTTTGAATACCCACATTATCATGATGTCTCATGTAGTAAAGGCTACGCTCATGATCACTCATATTCACTGTTTCATCAGTAAACGAAGAAGGCTTTGCTTCATTTTCTTGATATTGTTTTGCAATTTCAAAAAAATCTACGTTTTGGGAATGAGGAGAATTAAATGAATTTTGCTGTTCAGTCAGCTGAGGGTTCTGAGTGTTAGCATTTATTTCAAGCATACTTTTATGCTGATTAAATCTAGGGCGGTTATATTCTTGTTTCGTTTGAAATGTGTTTGTTTCAGCAAAGATGGAAGAAGAAAAAAGCCCAATATTTAAAGATAAAAAAGTTAATAAAAATCTATTCATTTCTTTGGGAGTCCAATTGAAATTGAGTAAATCACTGTATTGTAACATTAAAATTTAATTTTTGAAGGTTTGACTTCAAGAGTGCTTGATCAACTGGTAAATAATAAGATCTGTAGCGGAGCGTAAAAGCCAATTTAAAAAGGCTTTTTACACTCATTTTTTTAAGATTGTTTTGAATATTCTTCTTTCAATTTATCCAGAAAAATAAACAGGTTTTGATTCATTTCTTGATAGTCGTGATTTCGTAATTCTTCACGAGTATTCACAAATTTATAATTGTGAGCATCATTTAACTCGACTTCTGAATGTTGAATCAGTAATTCAACTACTTCTGAAGTTAATTCCATATGACATTGTAGGCCATAAACTAATTTTGAATATTCAATAATCTGTCTTGGGCACCCTGCGCTAAAAGCAATAATTTTTGCATTGGAAGTTAAGCCTGGCATGTCGTTATGCCAATGGCCAACTTCGGTCATTTTTCCTAAGTGTGAAAACTTAGAATGTGTTATTCCATATTCTGTAAGCATAATTGGAAACTTACCAATTTCTCGCTCAGGGCTATGTTCAAATTTGGCACCTAAAGCTTCACCGATCAATTGAGACCCTAGGCATACCCCAATGACCACTTTATTTGCTTCAATTGCTTTTTTAATCATTGCTTGTTCAGCTAATGAATTAAAGTGAGGGCACATATCTAATGTAGTATCGGGACTTTGTGGGCCACCCATTACAATAAGAAAGTCGATATCTTCAACAGAAGTTGGCAAAACTTCATTTAAATACCCTCTTGAATAGGTAATTTTGAAGTTATTCATTTTGCCCCAAATTTCATATGCGCCGGGCGCTTCAAAATCTTCATGAATAATAAAATGTAGCCGCATAACAATCCTTAAAATCTAAACGTAAAATAGGTAGATCATTGGTTAAAAATCAAGGAAATATTAAAACTAGAATAGGGCCTTTAATACATCCAGTTTTAAAAACTTATATGGGCCAGATTTATTTGTTTTTTATAGAAGTTGAAATTGATTATTTCTTTTTAAATACATTCAATAAATTTATTGTTAAGTTAAACTAAATTATTCTGGTGTGACAATAGCAGTTCAATTTGTTAAATTGTGTAGCTTTTATCAAAGTGGACAAAATTTATGAAGACATTTTTAGTTATATCTTTATTGGGTTTTGGGCTGATTGGTTGTGCTTCATCTCCATATAATTCTCAAGAAAATTATTTGAATAAACCTCCAATAGTTCCAGAGAATAAAGCTTTTAATAGTTTTAAAACACCTGAACATGGGATTTTCACTGATCGAGATGTCTATAATATAAATATATCAGAAAATTCGAATCTAAATTTTCGTTATGAAGTTCCTTTTTAAAGAAAAATAAAATATTAACTAAAAAGGACGGAGCAAAGGTGGCTTAACACCTTTGCTAACTCATAATAATCAATGATTAATAAAACCTTTTGGGTGGTTTTTTAAATTTTAAACTGTTAAATTTTAGTTATTGAAAACAAGGTATTTTAAATGAAAAACTTCACTATTGTTGCTTCTTTATTTTTATTGGTTGGGTGTGCCACAGGTCACAAACAAGTCACTCCTATGCAAGTGGCTGATAATAAAATTATTTCAGAGGCTGAAAAATATAAAAAACAATATCAAAAGAAAATTTATAAAACCTGGGATATTCCCAAGTCTTCTACAGGTATGAGTGCAAGTGTTAAAGTCTTTTTAATGGATACTGGCGAAATTGAGCAAATTATCTTTTTAGATAAAGAAGAGCAAAAATTTAAAACAAGTATTGAAAAAGCTATCTGGCGTTCTAGTCCATTTGTTTTACCCTCTAATCCAGAGGTAAGAAAGCAAGCAAGAAAATTCAATATTAAGTTTCAGGTAAAATAAATCAGTTATGTTTGAATACTAAGAGCAGATTTATAATTTTGAGTAAGTTAAATCTGCTCTTTAGATATTTATAGTATTGATATAGTAGGTTTTAGCTATATTGAACTGATCTTTAAGAGCTAAATTCAAAAGTAGAATGCTAACATTTCAATGTAGTCAGAAAATAAGACATTTTATTTATATATTAAAAAAATATAAAAATTTGTTACATTAATATCAAAAGGTAACATAAACAGAACTTTAAAAGAATGAAAAATTATTATAGAAAATAAATAATTTCGTAAGAGTTGTAAGTAAAAATATGAGTGAAGTAAAGAAGCCTCATACTGAAAGTAAAGCAACGAAAGTTGTAGCGTGGTGTCTAATTATATTTGGAATTGTTTTAGGAATAGCCTTTATTTTGTCATATGGGCAAGTTGAAACTAGAAATGATAATTTAGATATTATTCGAGTGTGGTCTACACAAATGGTCACAGTTGGTCTTTTTATTATATTTAATGGTTTGCTGTTCGGTTATTTACTTTTAAAAATTAGTAGTATTTTGAACCACCTTGAAAATAATAAAAACTAGAATTTCTTTGAATAAATTCAGTTCAAATATTAAATAGAGCTAAGATTTTATTTAAAGCACTTCTCGATAATATGAAAAATTGAAAGAAAATTTTTCAAAATCTTCTTATATATAGATTATTTATGTTAATTACTTCACATTTTTAAATGTTTTTGATGTTTAATTGACGATTAAATTTCAAAAACCTTGTATTTCTTACATTTAGTTTATGAGTTTTACCCTATCTTACATAAAAAAATAATAGTTTAAAGAAGTATATAAATATACGCATGAGAAGATAGGAGGTTAAGATGCCAAAATATCTAGCAATAGCAGATAAGGTTTATAAAAAAATTAAAAATGACAACTTGTTTTCTGATGATGTAATAGAAAATTTAAATTGTTTGGTTGGGCTTATTCGTAATGCGATAAAAGGTACTGAATTCAAATTAAAGTATAATTTTATTAATTTTGAAGACTGCTTAACCAAGCCCATCGAGCAATGCTCGGTAAAAATTGATTTTAGTCTTATGCCTAAGTGTGATAATGAAGGTGAGTTTATTTTATGGCTTGCAGGATTTATTGAAAGAATCACTGAGGGAGGGAAAGCCAAATTTCCTCCTATTTCTCAGTTGGTCCCTCAAGGCTTTAGTATGGGAAATGAAAATATTCCAGTAACTACTTTACCTGTAAAAGAAGAAAATGCAGAAATGATTGTTAATTATTTTAAATCAGATGATTATATTAAAAATAATAAACTACCTTCTTAAAATATATAAAAGTTATAAGCCAATTATCTCTAACAATTTAGAGCTTAGTAACCGCCTTCGAGGGCGGTTTTCTTTGTTATATGTATCTTAAAGTGTCTGTTACATAAATGATGATTGTTTCATGTTGAATGTATCTGTTAATTATTTGAGCATGGTATGAGACAAGTGAAGTAAAGGATAAATCTCATGATAGATGAAGAAAAACCATTAAATTTTGATGATGATGAAGAGCCTCTTGATTTTGCAGATGAAGAATTTATCGATGATAAAAAAGAGGATGAGTTGTATAACAGTATTACCAAAGATGGCTCTAGTGTCGATCCGGCAGATGATGGTGAGCGACATATTCGACCTGAAGATGGCGATCCCATAGAAGTCGAAGAATAATCTATAGCCCAATTTTATATTGGGCATTTTAATTTCTAGCGTATTTGGTTGAACAACAACAAACTCTAGATATTATTCAAAAATTATCATTAATGACTTAAAAAACATGAAAGTTAAGCAATGAGTCTAGAGATATGAGGCTATATATTTATTAAATTCTTATTCTCAGCCAGAAGTAAAACTATGAGTAATTATATTTATAAATTTGCCAACCAAATCAAATATAACGCTGTACCACCAATTAATGACGTTTTGCTCGCTTTTAGAACATTGAAAGCAATACCATGTGGATTAACGTTGTTGTCAAAAGTTGTTAGCCGTGTTGCTCCATATTTTCAAACAGTAAATCCAATTATTCAAAAACTAGATGCTGACGTGTGTGAAGCTTTCATCAAAAAGAATAAATCAGTCGAAAATCACATAGGAACAGTTCACGTTATTGCCATATGTAATGGATTAGAATTTGTTATGGGTGTACTAACCGAAGCATCTATTCCTCAACATTTAAGATGGTTACCTAAAGGCATGAATGTAAATTATGTCGCCAAAGCCGATTCTGATATTAAAGTCGTCGCAACAATTGATGAAGAATGGAAAGTTGGCGATATGCAAATAAAAGTAAATGCCTATAGAGCAGATGGACAGCCTGTAGTTCAAGGGTATATTACACTTTGGGTTACAGAGAAAAAGTAAGATGAAAGAGGATTAGATGCAAAAAATATTGGATTATCTTTGCAAGCTTTTTACTACCAAGTCTCGGTCACGTGCCGCTACAAATAATCCGATTGCTACCGCAACAGACAATGGCGATGAGGAAATTGGTTTTGTGGTAGATGAGATGTCTCTGAGTCAGGAAGGGGTAAACCATATTTGTAATTTTGAAGGATTAAGACTCAGTGCTTATGATGATGGCGTAGGTGTCTGGAGCATTGGTTATGGCACAACCAGATACCCAAACGGTTTGAGCGTTCAAAAAGGTGACACATGTACTCTTGAGCAGGCCAAAGCATATATGCAGCATGATTTGAAAATATTTGAGCGTGCAGTCAATGGCGCTGTAAAAGTTCCTTTAAAGCAAAATCAATTCGACGCATTAGTCTCACTAAGTTATAACATCGGGGCAGGAGCCTTTAAAAAATCGACCTTATTAAAAAAATTAAATTCAGGCGATTACAAAGGGGCCGCAAACCAATTTGATGTATGGGTAAACGCAGGCGGTAAGCGTTTGGCTGGATTGGTTAGACGCCGCGCTATTGAAAAGAAATTGTTTTTAGGATCATAGTCTTTTAATTCTTTATAGGGTTTGATCAGAAAAGCCGTTCTGATCTTTAATAAAATCTAGGCATAAAAAAAGCCTGATGCTACGAATCAGGCTTCAGTATTCATCCACAATAGGAGTTGATGAACAAGACCAATCTAACAGACCTGTTCAGTAAAGGCAAACCGAGGCTTGAATTGCTGAGTCAGATCAAAGTAATTTTTCCAAATTACACGCATTAAAAAAGCCCTTGCTCGAAAGCGAAGGGCTTAGTCATTCATTGATCTACCAATGAACTATATAAGGCTCATCTCATACTAAGGTCAGTATATCTGAAATTGGAGCAACTGAGAAGAAAACCTTATAAATACCTTTTTCATTCTATTTAAAATTAATTTATTTGGGCGTATAGCAAGTTACATCATTGGTAAATCAATACACAAAACTTGCACTTTGCATTTTTAAGGGTGTGGTATTTGTGTAGGCTCTGATTGGCTTAGGAAATAAAACAGTAGCTATCTTTTAACGGTTCAATATAAAGTTTGAACATGTTGAAGACATCAGGAGCTAGATATAAGCAAGGAAGTAAATATGAACTTAATTAGATTAGAAGAACTTTCATTGATGAGTAATGCGGTTTTAACACCTCAATTAAACAATTGGCCAAGTATACAATCATCAAATACGGGTACTACATACGCTAATAAGAATACAAACAGTTTTTCTGAACAATCTGATAAAAAATTTTATAAAGAATGGCGAAAACAACAAAAGAAAATACTTAAAAATATTCCGAGTAATGCTGTTTTACTCAGCATTAAAGAGATGGTATAGTTAGACACGAGACAAGTTTATAAAGATATAAATTACAAGGATAAGCTGTTAGCTAAATAACTTTACGTAGGTACACTTGTTAGTCATAACTTATTCTAGAGATATTAATAATAAGCAAATTACATAAGGTAAGACAAACAAATAGAAAATAATAAAAAGGGCAATTCTGTAGAGGTAATTTTTATGGTTAATCTTCATCAGAAATCACTTTTTGATGTTCTGACTCAACATCAAGCTTATCTATATCGAGCATCTTCAAGATCGGTTAATGAACTTCTTAATTTATTTAATTCCGAAACAGTTAATATGCTTACCAAACTAAGTAAGCTGTTAGATGAGCTAAATGAAAAGGAAAAAACCGCATTGGCGGGGGGGGTTTACTCAACAGCCCCCTTAAAAGAAAAACGTGCACTGATTTCTCAGTGGTTTAATACTACTAACGATATGCTCATTGAAACTTTTACCATCTCTGCTGTGGCATTGGCTGTCTATGAAGTCAGATATATGTCAAAAATTTTTGGTGGTAAACATAACGAGTTAAAAGGTGAACAGCTCTATAAAGCTGCTAAACGTGTTCCTTTAGCAGGTGGAGCATTGGTGGATGAGTTACTTTCTACAATTGCAGAGGTTGCCCGTCAAAGAGCTGAGTATGCAATTCGGGATGGCCTCAATACTGGAGCGACGAATCAACAAATTATTCAAAGGATTCTAGGGACTAAACGCCTTAAATATGAAGATGGACTACTAAATAGCTCTAAGATTGATATTGAACGAACTGTGCGTACGATTCGAAGTCATATATCCAATCAGGCCTATTTAAACAGCTATAAACAGTTAAAGTTTGCATATGTCAGATTTGTAAGTGTTCTTGATGGTAGAACCTCAAAAGTATGTGCAGCCCTTGATAGTAGTGTGTGGAATATCAATGACCCTACAAAAAAAGTTCCGCCTTTACATCCTCATTGCCGCAGTATTCTAGTTCCAACTCATGAGGACGGTCAGCTAGTCGGCAGCCGAGCCTTCATTATGGATGAGAGAAAATTTAAGGATATTCCTAAAAATGAACGTGAACAGTTAATTGGCCAATTAGATGCAAATATGTCATTTAAAGAGTTTTTTAAACTAACAGATGATTTCTTTCAAAAAGAGTGGTTAGGGCCTAAAAGATATCAATTATATAAAGAAGGACAATTCGACTTTGATAAGTTTTTTGATCCAGAAGGACGATTGTATACACTTGAGGAGCTAAAAGAACTTGATGAGCGAGCTTTTAAAGTATTGGGATTGTGAGAGAGAGTAGAAGTATTAGAAATAGGATTTTTATCTTGAACAACTTTTTTAGTTTTAACTAAATACACACACTTAAACAATTAGTTGAAAAAAGTTTCAATAATCTAGCCAGATAGCATGTTAAGTTTTTCTCAATCATAAAAATTTAGAAAGGATCAAAACATGAAATTTTCCTACCAAGATCTTGCTGGAAATAATATTGAAGTGGAATGTGAAAGTTATATTCATATTCCATCAGGAGCAGCTGTAAAATCTACAGAAGCTGGCAATTACCACATTACTGAAAATTTCAGCTTCTATAAAAAAACTGAAGCTGATTCTGTGCCCATCTATCGATTTGCTATTGATCGTAATTCTAATGTTTTTAATAGCGATGAACTGCCAGCATTAGCTCAAATTGGTAAAGACTGGAAAAATTTAGACTAGTCTTTAACTCAGTATAAAGCCCTCAGTCGAGGGTTTTATAATCTACTTTAAATGATTTATTTCTTTTTAAATACAAGTGTTAAGCCTATTAAAATCGCAATCATTCCTATTAAGCCTGCAAGCGGCAACTTATTTTTTAAAATTAAAAAATCTAAAAGTGCAGTAACAACAGGGACTAAATAGAATAGGCTTGTCACATTTACAAGATTGCCCTGATTTAGAAGACGGTAAAGTAAAAGTTGAGCAACTACAGAAATTAAAATTCCAAGGAATAAAACCGAAATAATGAGTTGTGAATTCCACGTTATTTCAAAATGTTCAAATGGAACTATAAATAAACAAACTAGAAGGCTAACTATATATTGGAGCGGTAAGACATCTGTTGGGGCTTGTTGAATGTTTTTTTGCATGATGGCACCAAAAGTTATACAGATCAGTGCTGCTAAGGCAAAGAATATTCCGATTGGAGCGATAAAAGACATAGTTAAGCTTTTCCACACTAAAAGTATGAGTCCGGCTAAAGCAATCAATAGACCTAATAATCTCTCTTTTTGTAAATTCTTTTCTAAAAGACAAAGCGTCAAGATTGGCTGTATTCCCATGATTGTGGCCATTAAACCAGGGGTGACTCCGTGAGCCATGGCTTTAAAATAACAAATTGAATAACCTGCAATAATCAGTAGTCCAGTTAATAAAACTTGCTTTCGAGTTCCATACTTAGGTAAAAGTCTTTTTCTAAAAATAGCAATTAACAACAGAACAAACAAAGCTGTGGCAAAGCGTAGAATTAATAATGCTATAGGTGAGGCACTGTCGAGCCCCCATCGAGTAAAAATCGCAGCACTTCCCCACAGTAAAACGAAAGTGGATGTCGCACTTTGTGACGCAAGCAACTGTTTATTTAGGCGCATAAAACCTCCTCCTAGTGCGTAATACCTAAGAAATACGAAGTGATAAAATGGTTATTAAGGACAGTGATTAACGAGTTATTCAGTTGTTAATCAATTCATCGTTAGGGACGTTTAAAAATGAACTGTTTTAACTTTTTATAAGTTCAGTATGAGAGAAGCAATAAATAAAGAAAAGCGCATAATTCTTTTATATACTATTTGAAAATCGAATAGATAAATCGTAATGAATATAAAAAACTTACAGATTGATTGGTTAAAGTGTTTTGTCACTGTCGTTGATACAGGCTCATTGTCGAATGCAGCCCCTGAGTTATATCGATCACAGTCAGCGGTTAGCATGCAATTAAAAAAACTTGAAGAAGCCCTACATTGCCAACTTTTAATACGAACGCACCGACAAATTGAATTAACGTCTCAAGGACAGCTACTTTTAGGTTATGCACGCCGTATTTTAGATTTGCATGCTGAAGCCCAAATGGCATTTCACGGAGATGAATTAAAGGGCCGTATACGTCTTGGTGTACCTGATGACTATGCTTCTAAATATTTAACGCCCGTACTTAAACGTTTTGCACCACGTTACGGAGGGGTTGAAATTGAATTGATTTGTGAACAGTCGACTTCTTTAATTCCACGAGTAGAAAGCGGTGATATAGACTTAGCATTAATTTCGAGAGATAACGCTCGTCAAGGAACACTATTATTCCATGAACCAATGGTATGGGTTGGCTCTCCACAATTTGAACTCTGGCGAGAAGACCCGCTTCCAATTGCAGTTTACGAAAGTACTAGCCAAGCTAAAAAGAGTGCTATTCATTCTTTGGCATTACAAGGACGCCGTTACCGTGTGGTATACAATAGTTCAAGTTTGGCTGGTCAAATTGCAGCGGTGGAAAGTGGTTTAGCAATTGCCGTGTTCACACAGTGTAGTGCGCCTGAGCATTTAACTATTTTAAGTGCTGATCATGGCCTAGGACCTTTAGAACCTATGGAGGTCGCTGTTTATCGGAGTCGGGCATCTTTGGATTCTAAAGCTGTAGATCACTTATATGACTTACTCCTCAAAACGCTCAGGCACTCAGTTAATATTTAATTTAAGTTTATGTTAGGTGCTCGGCTTTGAACTTGTTGAGTTAAATTTAAATGAGCGCTTAAAGTCAAAACTAAATAGCTTTACATTTTTGCGCTAAATCTACAAAAAAGCCTAGAAACCTATGCTGATCGTAAAACTAATAAAAAGTATTTATTAACTCATCAATCTAAACAATTCATGAGGTGAAACATGACAAAAATTATAGCGACCTTGGGTTTAGCCGCCTTTATTTCTTTGAGTGTGAGTGCTTGCCAAGGTGAAAACGACACAAAACAGCAAGATAAAACCACAACTCCTCATTCAATGGATAAAGATTCATAATCTAGTTGAATGCCCAAAGCCCATCGTAAGATGGGTTTTTTTATATCTTTTTATTTTTGTCTTAAAGTGTGATTTGTAACTCAAAATATTTATTTTTAATGGCGCCGTTCAAAATATGTTGACTAATACACTTGGTTTTAAATATATTTAAATTCGAAACTCATTATTTTAAATAGAACTCTATATTTAAAGTAAATTAGTTCAAATATCCTCAGATCAGAAATTTAACCTTTAAGTTTGATTATAAAAATATTAACTAATCAAGGAGGTAGGTATGGACGCTAAATTTCATTCTGAAAATGAATATGGTTTTATTTTAAGTATATTGAACAACTATGTTGTTATAAAGAAGACATTAAAAGATGATCATTATCCTTATGATTCATTTGGTTATCTTCTTGCTCTTTATCAACCACTAAAAGTCTATATTCCTCAGCTTCCACATCCAAAAATTTATATTGAGGTTGGTGGAATTTCTTATGACAGAATGATTGTTATGCAAACAGAGGATGAGACAGAAGCCATAAATATTTTATTGAGTTTAGGACAACTTGTTGCCTAACAATGAAGTGATATTTTAATGCTGAGTTTAATTTACTTAAGAAAAAGCTTTCTTAAGTAAATTCACGAAAAAATAAAGGCCATAAAATAGTTGTTGGAAAAGAGAACTTAAAGAAATTTTTTAATGTTACTATTTATTATCATTAAACAAAGAACTTAATAAGATACAAAAAGCCACAAAAGCTAAATCTATAACTTTAAAAGAATTTGTTTATATAACTAAGAATATTAAAAAGTAGGTAATCGTCATGAAAAAAATACTTTTAACAGCATTGGCTGGATTTGCTTTATTAGGAAGTAGTGCTGTGATAGCTAAACCAGATGCTGCTTTATTAAACGAAGCAACAAAAAATGTAGTCACAGTGTCCAAAGTAAAAACTTTGGCTGATGAATCTGGAGTAACTTTAACTGGTACGATCGTAAAGCATATTGCTGGGGATCATTTTGAGTTAAAAGACGCTACGGGTTCAATCATAATTGATATCGATGATGACTTATGGAAACCTCTTGAACTAAAAGCAGGGGATAAAGTACGTGTCGTTGGTGAGGTAGATAAGCATAGAGTTAAGCCTACCGATATTGAAGTTTTCCAAATTGAGCGTGTTAAATAAAAGCTAATATTTTAAGTAAATATTGTTCAAAACCAATGAAAAAGAAAACTCCTATTTTAGGAGTTTTCTTTTAAAGATAGTAAGTTTTTATTATTGCATCGCATTAAAAGCCTCTTGGTATTTAACATTCGCTTTTGGAATATTGCCCGAGAAAGTTAGAGCCTGAAAATATTCACTCGGTACATCAGGCAAAATTAGCTCAGGATAATTTTTAAAACCAAATCGGCTGTAATAATTTGGATCACCTAATAAAACACATCCTTGAGCGCCAAGTTGTTTTAATTTTCCTAGTGATTTATTGATGAGAAGAGAGCCAACACCGCATCCTTGTTTATCTGGATGAACTGAGATAGGACCTAAACCATACCAACCTATTTCGCCTGAGCTAATCTCAACCGGAGAAATAGCAATATGTCCAATAATAGACTCATCTTCAATTGCAACTAGAGAAATAGTAAGTTGTCCGTGAGCTCTTAGACTATTAACAATAAAATGCTCGGTATGACTTGTGTGCTCAGCATTTTCAAAAGCTGCTTTTGTCAATTTTTCAATGGCTTCAATATCTTCGGCTTGCTCATCACGAATAATAATATTCATTAAAAACTCTTCCAGATGTATAAATTATCCATATACTTTAACTTTTAAATAATTATTGAAAAGAAGATAATTTAGATTTCTAAGATACTTTATTTGTTACTGGTTATAAAAAGCAACTACTACTCATCAAACTCATACATAAAGTAAAATTTTATAAAAATCATTTTTAATATAATCACTTTAAAAATAATTTTGAGGGTCAATAAGTTGAGAAAAATCATTAAAACATTATTACTATCTACGCTTATTTCAGCTACTTCGTTCACTGTCTATGCCAAAAATACTGAGCAAAAAGTTAATTTTTTACAAAGTTCACCACATACCATTTTAACTGGAAAATTTCAGGGCTACGATGATGTAAGGTATAGAATTTATGGAAAAAAAGGCCAAATATTAAAATTTGATATTAATAGTCTGGGGAATTTAGCCTACATAAATATTTTTTCACCTGGTAAAAAACCAGGTAAAGATAATGCACTATTGATTGGCTCAACTATAGGTTTTAAAGGAGAGCTTACTTTACCAGTTGACGGCGATTATATTATTCAAGTTTATCAAATGCGTAATAGTGCTCGTAAAAATAAAACTGTCAAATATACTTTAGAGCTCGAGTTATTAAGCAAAGTGAAACAATAATAACTGATGAAATTTACTAGCTCTCAAATGAGAACTAGTAAATTTGAAACTTGGTATATTACTAACTATTACGTTAAGGAAAATGACTCATGAATGCCCGAGCTTTCAACAAACAGTTGATCGTGTGAAACGAGCAATAACGCACCTTCATAACTCTGAATTGCATGAGCGAGTAACTCCCTAGATTCAATATCCAAGTGATTTTCTGGTTCATCTAATAACAGAAGTTCAGGTGCAGGGTTTAACTGGCTAAGAGCTAATAAAGCTACTTTTAATTTTTCACCACCACTTAACTGAGACAATAGTTGGGTACCTTTATCCCCACGAATTCGAAGTTGACCTAGCAAATTTCTCCATTCGAGTTCTGAAAGTTCATTATTCATGTGAGATAAATTTTCAATAACATTGATTTCATCACACAAAAAGCTAAAGTTCTGGTCGAGGTAGAAACACTCTACAGATAAGTGAATGCTGTCACAGGGTTGATTGTTTTGTGCATGAATTGCCTTAAGTAAAGTTGATTTTCCAATACCATTTTGTCCTGTTATGTGAATTTTTTGAGCTGCTTGTACAGCTAGATCGATGGGTTTTTGAGTACCATGTTTCAGTTTCAACTTTTTAATCCGCAGAATTTCACCAGATTTCTTATGAAAAGACGGGAAGACAAAATGTTGAGGTTTAACAGTTTCGAGAAGCAATTTCTTATCTTTTAAATCATTTTGACTGTTCGAAATCTGACGTTGGTGTTGAGACTGTATAGCAGCAATGCTTTGGCCTGCTTGTTCCTTTTTAAAGTCGAGCAAAATCTTGGCTTGAGAATTTGATTCTCTTAATTTATTTCCAGCACGCTCACGTTTTTGAGCTTTCATTAATACATCATGTTGCTTTTGCTTCATGTGTTTAACTTCACGTTGGTTCTGTTGAATAGATTGCTCTAGAGCTACAATATTGGTTTGATACTGCCCATAAAATTTTTCATAGTTTCCGGTGGTGTGATGTAGACCATGTTCATTTAAATGATAAATATGGTCGACTTCATTTAATAAATTCCGATCATGGCTAATGATAAGACTACCTGCCGGATGTTTTTTTAAATGATCGATTAACCATTGTCTAGATTCCTGATCTAGATGATTACTAGGCTCATCAAGTAATAGATAGTGGTCTGATTTTAAAAATAAACAGCTTAAAGCCAACTTGGTTTTTTGGCCTTCACTTAAATTTTTAACTGGGAAATCTAAATCTGTTGGTAGACCAGCTGATTGTAAGAGATTGTTCCATAAAATGGGCAGGTCCCATTTACCTTCCAATAAATCATAATCATCGAAGTCGGCATTACCTTGTTCAACTCTTTTAAAAGCATCGTAAATATCTAAAATATCTAAGGCTTCAGCAATTGTAAGTGCTGTCAAACGATGCAATTGAGGTAAATACGCATGTTTTACATGCCAAGATATTTGCCCTGATGTAACAACTGAATCTAATGCAAGCGTCTCATTTAACATTTGCATAAGCAAAGATTTGCCTTGGCCATTACGACCAATTAGGGCAGAGACCTGATTCGATTCAAGACTAAAATTTAGATGCTTAAACATTACCTTTGAAGGGAACTCTAAGGTAAGTTGCGATATTACACATGCCTGCTGAGTCATAAAAAACCTCATAAATACAGGATGTACAAAATAGGAAAATGATAATTTTTAATAGAGATGGTAAATCACAAAAATAGTCTATTTTGCACATCAAAAAAAGAAAAAATTGATGAGAAAAAAGACTTACTTCATTGGCGTGACTCACGAAATTGATGGAATAGTGAACTATTCTATAGAGTTTTTTAGTGGGTGTAAAATTTCTATAAGTTATTTTATTAAAAAGCCCAATTATTAGATTGGGCTTTTATCTTTCAAGTATTTTACTCTTTTACGACTAAAACTTGAATCTTGGTGCTATTTAAAACATCTTGAGCAAAGCTTCCCAAAATTAGTTTTTGGAAACCTTTACGGCCATGCGAACCAATCACAATCAAATCAGAACCTAAGTCTTCTACGGCTTTCAAAATACCATCTGAAGAAATTTCACCTTGAATGATTTGAGTTTCTGCATCAATGCCTTCTTCAGCACATAAAGCTTTAACTTTTGCGAGAGTTTTTTCTGCATTAGCACGTGCTTCAACAAAATAATCTTTTACAACAGGTGAGATATAATAAAAATCTACGCCACTAAAAGGATCTACCGCAACCAAACTAATGGCGGTCAATTTACTACCAAATGCTTTTGCAATATGAGCTGCTTGTCGAGCTGCTGCTAAAGAAATCTCAGAACCATCTACTGGTACAATAATATGTTGGTAATTCATGATCTTATTCCTCTTATTTACAGTTGTTATATGTATGAAGCTTTTATTAATTAAAGATTAACATATTTCATTCTTTGGAGACATCTCTTCAATTAAAAGTTATTGAAATTAAATAAAATAAATATAAATCAAATAATTGAGTTGATTACTTTGCTAGTTTTGAACTGGTAGGTAAGCTATAGACCTATAATTATTAATATTTACATGAAAATTACAAAAAATTACGGTTCATATTTCTGTCACAAAGAAGCCGTATAACAAAATAGTGAATTAAAGGGGGGCTAAGAAAGATGGCAGATTTAACAGCAAAGAAAGTCAATAAACTCATTGAAGAGTTTAGTCAAACAGGTAAAGAACCTCAAAAGTTAATCATTGGCTACAAAACTTATGCAAGACTGATGACTGAAGATAAATTTGCAGAAAAAGTTGTTCCTTCACTAGAAGACTCAAAAGAACGCTTATATAAAAACTTAAAAATTAAACTTGTGACTGAAAAACATTATTTTGAAATTAAATAAAACTTATGTGAACTTCATCACTGTCTATTAAACTAAATTAACACTAAATAAGTTTAATAACATTATTAATGTATGATGATACAAATTAATAGTGTAATCAACATTTGAAAACAGCAATCGTTTATAAACTCGATAGAATAAATTGCTTTTATTTTAAGTAGTGGAATAAATTGAAATGCCAACAATCAGTGTAATTATTTTTTATATTTTAGCTATATTAGGCGGTATAACAATTGTTTATGGATTAATCAGTTTAAGTGTTTTTTTAATTACAATCGGATTGGCTCTATTATTTGCAGCACTTTTATTAAAAAAAGAATTTAAAATAGATATTTTATTTTGGCAATAAATATAATATTTATTTGTAATTTAATTTATATATAAACGTATTTCGATATAACTGACATAAAAAAATGTCAGTTTTTAAAAGATTAAATTAAGTTTTTGTAGAGATATGTGGTTAATGATGTTTTTTGATCAAAATAATTACAATAAAATATAAAAGTAAGAAATTTAAAATTTATTTAAGTATTTAAAAATAAAAAAGTTTCAATTAGGATAAAAGTAAAGTAGTAAGACCATTTTAGCTATTAAACAATAACAAAGTGAGGTAGGCATGACTTATAAGTATGAGTATGCAGGGTTCTGGTTAAGATTTGGCGCAATGATTATTGATAGTCTTATTCTTTGTTTAGCAATTATTCCAGCCGCATGGATTTTTTATCGGGGAGATTACGACTTAGTATTTGCTACAGGCTTAAGTAGTCAGCCACAAAACTATTGGTTTGACCTGATTGTGAACTACGCATTTCCTTTTTTATATTCAGTTTTATGTTGGTTGTATTTTGCAGGTACACCTGGCAAACGTTTGATGCGCTTAAAAGTTTTAGATGAAAAAACAGGTAATAAGCTCACAGTCATGCAAAGTATTATTCGATATATTGGCTATATTCCATCAATTTTAGTATTTGGTATTGGTCTTTTTTGGGTGGCATTTGACGCTAAAAAACAAGGCTGGCACGACAAAATGGCAAAAACAGTCGTAGTAAGAGAGTTATAAGAAACTATACTAAAAAGCGTTCATAGCATTGAAAATAGGGAGCTATGAACGCTTTTTTTATTAGCTTTTTTTGGCTTTAAATTTGAGAACAACAAATACAATAATTCCGACCACCAATCCCCAAAATGCTGAGCCGATTCCGAAGAATTGAATACCCGAAGCGCTACATAAAAAGGTAAATAA
Source organism: Acinetobacter sp. 1294243 (assembly GCF_000588015.1). Taxonomy (NCBI): domain Bacteria; kingdom Pseudomonadati; phylum Pseudomonadota; class Gammaproteobacteria; order Moraxellales; family Moraxellaceae; genus Acinetobacter; species Acinetobacter sp. 1294243. Next base: position 47,898 of record NZ_JFXG01000002.1, on the reverse strand, counting down.
TGCAGCTTCACGCTCTTCAATTTGAGCAAAAGCAATCGCAATGTTGTGGCTGATCGTACCAAGTAATGCAATACCCGCTAAAGCTACAATAAAAATATGAGGGAAAGACATCAATAAACTTGTGAGTGTTGCAGCAAACAAACCCATTAAGATGTAGAAAAAACCGCAGCTTATACCTGCAATATAGCGTTTGCTTGGGTCAGGATGAACTTGGTCATCTAAGCTTACGGCAGCACTAATCGCAGCAATATTTACGCTATAACAGCCAAACGGTGCAAGCACAACTTGGGTTAAACCTGTCCAGCCAATGAGTTGATTCACGTGTGGTTTGTAGCCATAACTTTTGATCATGGCAATGCCCGGTAAATATTGAGAAGCCATACTAATCACAAACAGTGGCAGTGCTAAGCCCAAAAGTGCTGACCAGCTAAAGTCAGGACTAATCCAAACAGGTTTTGCTAAAGACCACTGAATTGTAGGTATATGAAATTCTAAAAAGACAGGACACAGGGCAATACCTGCAATTACGGTAAATACAATGCTATAACGTGGCCATAATCTTTTTGTAATGACATAAATGCTAAGTAAGGACAAAACAAATACCCAATCATTTTGTAAACTTGCGAAAAGTGTAATACCAAATTTGAGTAGGACGCCTGCCAGCATGGCACTTGTTAAACTTTGAGGAATGTATGACAGCGCTTTTTGAAAAATACCTGAAAAGCCTAAAATCGCAGTGAGTAAACCACCAACTAAAAAAGCACCAATCGCTTCATTTAAACTATATCCACTACCTGTTGCCATAATTAAAGCAAGACCTGCGGTTGACCACGCCGTCGCTACAGGATATTTAAATTTCCAAGAAAGAATGAGTCCTGATAAGCCAATACCCAAACCTAAAGCCCAAAACCATGAAGTGATTTGTTCAGGTGAAGCACCTAAAGCTTGAGCCGCCTCAATCACTAAAACGGCCGAAACACTAATACCAATGAGAAAGGTAATAAAACCAGCAAATACTGCTGGAATTGAAAAATCTTGAAGAATTTTTTGCATGATACGTGTTCTAAATCCAAGAAAAATTAATAGGCTTCTGCCATTGCTTCCAGTTGGGGTGAATTTAACAATTTTTTTTAAGAAGGTGCTTTCTATTTTTAGGTTAAAAAATAAATAATATTTTTAAATTCTTAAATAATGCTATTATTCGTTCCATAAATAACAATGAATCAAGAATATTATTTTATGGATGAGAAAGCCGAAAATTTAATTCCACTAGAACTGAAAATTATGCGTGCCTTACAGGAAAATGGGCGTTTAAGTAATGCTGAATTGGCTAAACTAGTAGGTATTAGTACATCATCTTGTTGGAATCATACTCAGCGTCTTTTTAAGATTGGAGCAATCTTGGATGTTCGTGCTCGGATCAATCCCAATACGGTTCAACGTGGTACAGTGGTGTTAGTTGGTGTAGTTTTGGACCGTTCAACCCCTGACAGCTTTCAAGCATTTGAACAAGCCTCGGGTGATTTGGAAAATGTTTTAGAGTGTTATCTAGTGGCGGGGGAAGTCGATTATTTTTTTAAAAATCGTGTTAAAGATTTGGCTGCGTTTAACCGATTTCATAGTGAAAAGATTATTGCCTTACCCGGAGTAAGACAAGTCAGAACTTTTTTTGTACTTAATGAAGTTAAAACAGATGGCATGCTGGACTTTTAGCAGTTCATAATGTTTTAACTTTCTAATCCAAAAGCTTATTAGAGTAAAAATAATTAAATCGTTGAGGTTGCTAGTTTTAAACCAAATCCGAAAAATAGAATTCCTACTAAAAAGATTCCGCTTGCTGCAATTTTATGGTTTTCTTTAAAAAATGCCGAGAGTTTAATTCCAGAGAAGATTAATGCAGTTAAATAACTAAAGCTAATGATCTGTAAAATAATCGCTAAAATTAAAAAGCTCAGAGCAGGATAAGCGTAGTCTGGTTCAACAAATTGAACAAAGAAAGAGAGGAAAAATAAAATCGCTTTAGGGTTGAGTAAACTAATACTGAGGGCTGTTTTATAAGGATGAACTTTATCTAAAGCTGGTAAATCAGCCATTTCTGGTTGAGTTTGATTACGTTGTTTCCAGCGTTGAATACTGCCTTGTAACAGTTTAAAGCCTAAATAAGATAAATAAAGTGCACCTGTTAATTTAAGAATGACAAATACCCATGGGAATGCCTTGAGTAGAGACGCAGCTCCGAGTACTGTACATAGCATTAAAATAAGGTCACCGGTGAAAATACCGAATGCACCCATATATCCGGTTTTAATCCCGTAGCGCGAAGCGATTGACATCACATAAAGAGAATTGGGTCCTGGCAATAACACAATTAGGAATGTACCAATAATATATGTTGTTAAATCTGTTATGCCGAACACGAGAAACCCAATAAAAAAAACCGATTTTTGTCATGATAACAAAAATCGGCAATTTTGTATGAAAAGTGCAGTTTTTTAAGATTTTATTTCCGCATCAATTCCAAAAGACTGACGTAACAAAAGGCTTAATTGGTCACGTGCTTTAATAAAGCCATCGACACCACCTTGTAAAAGCTGGAATGCCATTAAGTCATGGTTAAGTTCATCTTTAAAACTTTGCTCATCTTGAGCTGGTCTAACCATGGCTTCTGCTTGTTTTGCTTGAGATGCATCAAGTGCCGCATCAACTGTACGGGTATCTTGCTCAAGCTGGGTAAGTAAGTTTGGCGAGATCGTCAGTAAATCACATCCAGCAAGGCCAAGCACTTGATCGATACTACGGAAGCTCGCACCCATCACTTGAGTTGGAATATTTTGTTGTTTGTAATAGGTATAGATTTTCTTAACTGAAACTACGCCTGGATCTTTTTCGATTGGATAAGCGTCTACACCTTCAGCTTTTTTGTACCAGTCTAAGATACGGCCTACAAATGGTGAGATTAAAGTCACTTTTGCATCTGCACACGCTTGGGCTTGATGTAAACCGAAAAGGAGAGTGAGGTTACAAGCAATTCCTTCAGCTTCGAGCACTTTGGCAGCTTGGATACCTTCCCAAGTCGATGCAATTTTAATCAGAATACGTGACTGATCAATACCATAACCTTTGTAAAGTTCACATAATTCATGCGCTTTTTTAATGGTCGCTTCAGTATCATATGAAAGTGCTGCATCGACTTCTGTCGAAACACGACCTTCAATCAGTTTTAAAATTTCTACACCAAATTTTACGGTTAAAATATCAATGGTTCTTTCGATTAACTCATCGTTGCTATAGCCTTCTTCTTTGGCTTGATAATAAGCATCTTCAATGAGCTCTTTGCTTTCTGGTTGTTCTGCTGCTGCCGTAATCAATGAAGGATTAGTCGTTGCGTCTAATGGACGGAATTTACGAATTGCATCAAGGTCACTACTGTCGGCAACAACGGTCGTTAATGTTTTTAATTGGTCAAGTGCTGTATGAGTCATTGATATTCAACATCTTCAGTAATAAATCTTATGTTTTCTTTATAGCACAAAGTCTATTCATGCTGTCGATATATCAATTGTTATATTTCAAAGAAAAACGTTTAGGTTCTGCATCTAATTTGAAATATTTTTAAGGCAGTGGTTGCATTCGTTGCTTACGGATATGTTCAATCAAAAATCTAGCAGCGGCACCAAGCTCACTTTCTCGACTCCATACCAAGTCGACATAATATTCAAATCGGGGAGTGAAATCTAATAAATCCAATACTTTAAGTTTATTTTTTAATTCAGGATTTTCTTTAAACATTTCTTGAGGAAGTACACCCCAACCCAAATTGCGCAAGATCATTAAACAAGCGGAGTGGTGGTTATCGGTGCGCCAATAATGTTTCGAAAAAAGTAATTCTGGTTTTAACGTCTCATCTCGGCTTGCAACTACAATTTGTCGTGTAGTGAGGATCTGCTCATAAGAAACCTGATTTTGGCTTGCTAGAGGATGGCTGTTTGAAATAACTGGAATTAGAGCTTCCTGCTTGAGCTCTACGAATTGTTCTCTGTTATCTAGATGCTCACGTTCAAACATCAGTGCTAGTTGGGCAGAACCATCTAATAACATTTGCAGAGCATCTTCTTGAGGGGCAGACACAATATTAATTTGTAAGTCTGGAAAACGACTTTCTAAAAGACAAATATAGTCGGTCCAATTGGTGTGTAAAAGTTCAGAGACAATCACAAGCGTTAAATTGGCTTCTAACCCTGTACTTAACGCGTGAGCGTGTTGTTTCCATTGATTCATCTCAATCAAAAGCTGAGAGGTCTTTTCATATAAAACCCGTGCTTCGTCAGTAGGGACGGGTTCGCGGCCTTTACGGTCAAATAAAGTTAAGTCCAGATCAATTTCTAAATTGGCAATAGACATGCTTACAGCCGAAGGAACTTTGCCAAGTTTACGTGCTGCTGCTGAAAAGGATCCTGTTTCAATCACTGCCTGAAACATGAGTAGTTGTTCTTGATTAATATTCATCTGTCAAAAAAACTGAAAGAACCTGATTGGATTAATCAATATTATAAAAATAAAATGCACATTATCCAAGTTATTATTGAGTATTTAAAAATGTTGATTTCCAAGAGAAGACTCATTCATGCAATCAGTTATGAAGGAATTTTATTGGTCATCATTGCGATTGCATTAAGTTTTATTTTTGATATGCCGATGGACGTAACAGGAACACTCGGTGTGTTTATGGCAGTGGTTTCAGTTTTCTGGAACATGATTTTTAACCACTATTTTGAAAAAGTAGAGCATAAATATAATTGGGAAAGAACAATCCCTGTTCGGATTTTACATGCGATTGGTTTTGAGGGCGGTTTGCTGATTGCGACTGTACCGATGATTGCCTATATGATGCAGATGAGTGTCATTGATGCACTTATTTTAGATATTGGTTTAACCTTATGTATTTTAGTTTATACCTTTATTTTCCAGTGGTGTTACGACCATATTGAAGATAAGTTTTTCCCAGATGCCAAAGCTGCATCACTTCATTAAGCCAAGATATTGAAATGAAATAAGCACCCAAATGGGTGCTTATTTTGTTAGGTCGTTATAGAAATTATTTTTCTACAATCGCAACCACACCTTCACCACCTGCCGTACAGATCGAGATTAATGCACGGCCTGAACCTTTTTCATTAATCAATTTAGCAGCAGTTGCTAAGATACGACCACCAGTTGCAGCAAATGGATGGCCTGCACCTAAAGATGAACCATTTACGTTCAGTTTAGAGCGATCGATTGAACCCAAAGGTGCATCTAAACCAAGACGTTCTTTACAGAATTTTTCATCTTCCCAAGCTTTCAAAGTAGACAATACTTGAGATGCGAATGCTTCATGAATTTCGTAGAAATCAAAATCTTGAAGTTTAAGGTTTGCACGCTTAAGCATACGAGGCACTGCATAAGCAGGAGCCATTAACAAACCTTCTTTAGGGCCGTTTTTACCAATGAAGTCAACAGCTGCTGTTTCAGAGAAAGAAAGATAAGCTAAAACTTCATGACCGTTTTCTTTTGCCCACTCTTCAGAAGCAAGCAAGACAACAGAAGCACCGTCAGTTAACGGAGTTGAGTTACCAGCTGTCATTGTTGCAGTTTCGCCTTTACCGAAAACTGGCTTCAATTTAGCAAGTTTTTCAACTGTGCTGTCTGCGCGTAAGTTGTTGTCACGGTTAAGACCTAAGAATGGAGTCATTAAGTCATCTAAGAAACCACGCTCATAAGCAGCAGCAAGTTTTTGATGGCTGCTAGCAGCTAACTCATCTTGTGCTTCGCGAGTAATACCCCATTCTAAAGCAGTGATGGCTTGGTGCTCACCCATTGAAAGGCCAGTACGTGGCTCACCATTGCTTGGTGCATCAAGAAGCTTTTTAAAATCAATTTTTGTTAAGGCTTTAAGGCGGTCTTTACCCGTTTTAGCTACATTGAGCTCAAGTAAAACTTTACGTAAACCATCACCCACAGCGATCGGAGCGTCAGAAGTTGTGTCTACACCACCTGCAATACCTACGTCGATTTGACCAAGCGCAATTTTGTTTGCAACTACAAACGCTGCTTGTAAACCTGTACCACAAGCAATTTGAATGTCATAAGCAGGAGTTTCAGGAGCAAGATCTGTGCTCAATACAACTTCGCGAGTCATATTAAAGTCACGGCTGTGTTTTAAAACAGCACCAGCAACGACTTCACCAATACGCTTACCCTGTAAGTTAAAGCGTTCAACCAAACCATTCAATGCTGCTGTCAGCATGTCAGAATTTGACGCTTTGAAATAAGCAGTATTTGAACGTGCAAATGGAATACGGTTGCCACCAATAATTGCAACGCGGCGAACAGTGTTTTGGCTCATGGTTTTATCCTGTTGAACAGAAGTTTTGGTTTTTGTTGCTTTTGGTGCTGCAGCTACATTTGAAGATGTAGACGAGGTTTCTGAAGCAGCGCTCTTGGTACGAGGGCTACGTGCAGGTGCAGTCGTTGAACGAGTACGTGTCGTTTTTGATGTATTAGTTGCTGCTTTAGGAGTAGTGCTGTTACGCTTAGCCGTGTTAGAAGCCGACTTTGATGTATTTGACACTTTTTCCTGAGCAGAATTCTCGACTGCTGGATTTTCTTGAGTTGTTTTGCTCATAAGGCTTTTCCAAGCATAATAACGATATTCTTGTAAGCTACCTTAACACAATTCAAATAGACCTGTATTGACTAGAATGACATTGTAGATAGCATTCAGGTCAAGACATCCAAAGATGAAGTCAAGTATGATTTGGAGTAACTCTAATGAACGACTGCTTTCATATTGTTGCTATTCATCTCATAACATAATGAAGCCTGTCGTAGAAAATTCATTTCTTTGAGAGATAATAATCATGACTGATCAATACCAAGCATTTACACAATCTCCTATTGGTAAATTCGTTGTTAAAAATCTGGGTTTACCATCGCCAGTTGTATTAGAGCGTTTTGAAAGTGCTCAGCCAGTAGTGAATGGTGCAGTATTGGTTGGCGCAGCGCCGTCAAGTATATTGTCTGGTGCGATTGCACAAGTACTTAGCAATGTTCATGCAGATAGCTATGTAGGCAATAACGTTGCTTTGCAACAAGAAGCTGCAAAAGTTGGTTTAAATTTACGTCCGTTCAATGCAGGCGACAAAGAATCAAAATTCAAAGCAGTTGTATTTGATGCATCTGGTATTCAAAACTCAGAACAGTTAAACGAACTTTATAAATTCTTTAACCCAATTGCACGTCAAGTTGCGACTTCTGGTCGAGTGATTGTGATTGGTACAACTCCTGAAACTGCGAAAACTGTAAAACAAGCGATTGCTCAGCGTGCACTTGAAGGCTTTATCAAATCTATAGGTAAAGAATTTAAAAAGGGTATTACTGCTCAAGTTGTTTATGTTGATGAAGGTGCTGCGGCAAATCTTGAATCAACATTACGTTTCTTGCTTTCTCCGCGTTCGGCTTATGTATCTGGTCAAGTGATTCGTGTATCTAAAGCAGATGTGGTTGATGTTGATTGGGCAAAACCACTTGCTGGAAAAACTGCATTAGTAACTGGTGCAAGCCGTGGTATTGGTGAGGCAATTGCACATGTATTGGCTCGAGACGGCGCGCATGTTATTTGTTTAGACGTACCACAACAACAAGCTGACCTTGACCGTGTAGCAGCTGACATTGGCGGTTCTACATTGGCAATTGACATTACAGCTGCTGATGCGGGCGAAAAAATTAAAGCTGCTGCGGCAAAACAAGGCGGTTTAGATATTATCGTTCATAACGCAGGTATTACACGTGACAAAACTTTGGCAAACATGAAGCCGGAGCTTTGGGACTTAGTAATTAACATTAACTTGTCTGCTGCTGAACGTGTAAATGACTACTTGTTAGAAAACGATGGTCTAAATGCAAATGGCCGTATTGTTTGTGTATCATCAATTAGCGGTATTGCTGGTAACCTTGGTCAAACCAACTATGCTGCGTCGAAAGCAGGTGTAATTGGTCTAGTGAAATTTACTGCGCCTATCTTAAAAAATGGTATTACCATTAACGCAGTAGCACCTGGCTTTATCGAAACTCAAATGACTGCTGCGATTCCATTTGCAATTCGTGAAGCTGGTCGCCGTATGAACTCAATGCAACAAGGTGGTTTACCTGTTGATGTAGCAGAAACAATTGCATGGTTTGCATCAACTGCGTCTACAGGCGTAAACGGCAACGTTGTACGAGTGTGTGGTCAAAGCTTGTTGGGCGCTTAAGCACTTTTAGCGAAATAGGGGTGCTTGTGCATCCCTTTTTTATTCAAGAATTTATAAATTATAAAAGGTTAGGTATGAATACTCGTCATTTTAGCCAGCTACCAAAAGCGGCATTGGCTTATCCAAAAGTAGTGCAAGGTTTAATTTTTAAAAAGCCGAAAGGTCCAAAAATATTACCGCAAGTTGAATATGTGGTAGATACTTTAGAAATTGATCAGAACCACCTCAAAGCTTATAACGAAGTATGTGGTTTTCAAAATAATGGCTTTGTACCCGCAATTTATTTGGCGGTGCTTTCTCAAAGTTTGCAAATGCACATGATGACAGCAGAAGCCTTTCCATTTCCAATTTTAGGTTTAGTCCATATTCGTAACCAGATTAAACAAACTAGACCAATTGGTGTAACTGAAAAACTCACTCTGTCATGTAAGTTTGGGGAACTAAAACCGCATGATAAAGGTGTTCAGTTTGACTTTATTACCACGGCAAAAGTTGGCAATGAAGTGGTGATGGAAGGTTTAACGACTTATTTATCTCGCCAAAAAGTTGAGAAAAGAGTAGGTGAGAAAGCTAAAGAAGAACAAGCACCAGCTTATGTTCCAAAGGCAGAGTGGAATATTTTAGAAAACACAGGTCGCCGTTATGCGAAAGTGTCTGGTGATTTTAACTTAATTCACATTCATGCCATTACTGCAAAAGCATTTGGCTTTAAGCAAGCAATTGCACATGGTATGTGGAGCAAAGCTAAAGCATTAGCAAACCTTGAATTACCAAATGCTTATGAAGCAGATGTATGGTTTAAGCTGCCAATGTTCTTACCATCAAAAGTTGAGTTTTTAACTGCCAATACAGATAAAAAGACTGATTTCTTAATTCGTAATGCTAAATCACAAAAACCGCATGTTGCAGGAACTGTAAAAGCATTATAAAAATAGCAGCAGCCTGAACAGAGGTTTGGGCTGCTTTTGAGCAAAATAACAAAAAATGCAAGGAACTTCATGTGATTAAAGAAATTTTACTGGCCGATACCCATAACTATCACGGTATTTTAGATGAACGTTTTATTGATTTAGCTCATCAGTTTAGCCGTCTTCAAGATGCTAGAACGGGACAAGGTGGAGCTGCTTTAGCGGTTTATTTTAGAGGTCAGAAAGTTGTAGATATCTACACCGGTCTAAAATCACAAACCGAAGCTTGGCAACCTGACACATTGGCAGTTTGCTATTCTACAGGTAAGGGCATACTTGCAACTTTAGCGCATATTTTAGTAAGTGAAGATTTTTTAGAATACGACAAACCAATTTCGACTTATTGGCCTGAGTTTGCTCAAAATGGAAAAGAGAAAATGACATTGCGTCATGTGCTCAGCCATCAAAGTGGCATGTTTGACGTGCGAAATATCATCGAAAGTGCGCGAGAAATGCTCGACTGGTCACATATGTTAGATGTGGTCGCGGCGACTAAGCCAAGATTTCTTGCAGGAGAGGGTAATGCTTATCAAGCTTTAACATTTGGTTGGCTTGTGGGTGGTGTACTTGAAAAAGCAACTGGCCAATCTTTAGATCAGCTCATGCAAAATTATCTTGTTGAACCATTAAAGTTAGATGGGGCATATTTTGGGACGCCTGAAAATGAGTTGGATCGTGTAGCACGTTTAATTATTCAACCAAAACCAGAAAAACCAGCGTCTACTCAAGTTGAAAAACCTAAAAAGCCACAGACTCGCAAGAGTTCACTCTCTGAAAAAATGATTACGTGGACTGGACAAGACCCCCAAGACTTTCAAGATGCCATGATTCCAAAAGGAATGAAACATCTTAGTTTCTTTAGTGACGAGGGGTTGCAAGCAGTTATTCCAGCGGCGAACGGCACTTTTACTGCAAATAGTCTTGCTAAAATTTATGCGATGCTGGCAAATCAAGGTGAATGGGACGGACAGCAAATTATTCGCCCAGAAGTATTTAAAGAGCTCAGCACCATCCAAAGTTATGCACGTGATCGTGTTATGCCAATTCCGATGAATTGGCGTTTAGGCTATCACCGTATTATTACCATGGGTAAACGCGCTAAAAATGGCTTTGGACATATTGGTTACAATGGTTCAGGAGCGTGGTGCGATCCTGAGCGTGGCCTCAGCTTTGCTTATACGCATAACTTCCAAATTGGTTCAATCACGGGTGATTACCGTTTGTGGGGACTGACTCAAGAGACTTTACGTTGTACCGACCAAATTTTAAAAGGCCGTAAAGGCTGGTTCTAATTTTAGTATTTTTAAAGCTGGTATTTTTAAGCAATGCCAGCTCAACATTTATAATAATTCTAGGCGAATAATTGCTTCGGTATGGCGCTTGAAGTCTTGCTCAGCTAAACCTTGTAAACCAAGTTTATAAATCCCTTCTAATCCGCATACAAAGGCAATGAGTCGCCATGCAATGTCTGTGGAATTTGATCTGTTTTTAAATTCGCCTTCTTTTTGGCCACACTCAATCGCTTGCACAATTGTTTCATGCCAACTTTGCATGGCAAGGTTATAAGCCTTTTGTATTTCAATATCTTGCTCAATCAAGAGTTCAGCTTCATTCCATAAACGTAAGTAGGGCTGAAGTTTGTCGATATTTTCTGCACCTAATAAGATGAAGAGTCTTTGAAATTGACTGGTTGTTTGGAGAGTTTGTTCAATTTCATCGAGCTGTTCCATCAGCTTTAAAAAAGCTTCAGCTTTTAAATGGGATGCCGAAGAAAAGTGGTGGTGAACTTGTCCGGTAGAGGTTTGTGCTTCTGTTGCGATTCGGCGCACCGTCATGGCTGTAAAACCTTCAGCCAAAGCAACTTGCATGGCAGCTTGCAGAATCATTTCTCTGCGTTGATCGCGATTAAGATAGGCCATGTTTTTTCACCTGACTGAATTCGACACAAATTACATTAAAACTAAAACTTGGACAAGTGTCCAATTGTGTATATAATATCCATAATTTGAACACATGTCCAAGTTTTGGATATTGAAGATCGTTATGCAAAAAAAATGGTTAATCCTGACAATTATCGTCCTTATATATTTACCAGTTACGATTGATGCAACGGTGATGCATGTTGCAACACCATCTTTAAGTGCAGCATTGAATTTAACTGCCAATCAGCTTTTATGGGTTATTGATATTTATTCACTGATTATGGCGGGTTTGATTTTGCCAATGGGTGCACTTGGCGATCGTATTGGCTTTAAAAAATTATTATTTATTGGAACTGCAGTTTTTGGTGTGGGTTCGTTAGCTGCGGCTTTTTCTCCAACTGCCTATGCCTTAATTGCTTCTCGTGCTGTCTTAGGGCTAGGGGCAGCTATGCTTATTCCTGCCACTTTATCCGGCATCCGTAATGCCTTTACTGAAGAAAAGCAGAGGAATTTTGCACTTGGTCTTTGGTCTACAGTGGGTGGTGGCGGAGCTGCTTTTGGTCCATTAGTTGGTGGATTTGTACTAGAACATTTCCATTGGGGAGCTGTATTCCTCATCAATATCCCGATTATTTTAGTCGTTCTGGTCATGATCGTGATGATTATTCCTAAACAACAAGAGAAAACTGATCAGCCAATTAACTTAGGGCAAGCTTTAATTTTGGTTGTAGCCATTTTAAGCCTCATCTATTCAATCAAATCGGCGATGTACAACTTCTCGATGCTTACGGTTGTGATGTTTGTGGTTGGAATAAGTACTTTAATTCACTTCATTCGAAGCCAAAATAGAGCTACGACACCAATGATTGATCTGGAATTATTTAAACATCCAGTGATTTCTACCAGTATTGTTATGGCCGTTGTTTCTATGATTGCTCTGGTTGGGTTTGAATTACTCTTGTCTCAAGAGTTGCAGTTTGTACATGGGTTTTCACCATTACAGGCAGCCATGTTTATTATTCCATTTATGATCGCAATTAGTTTGGGTGGTCCATTAGCAGGAATTTGTTTAAATAAATGGGGACTTAGACTTGTATCTACTGTTGGTATTTTAATAAGTGGATTTAGTTTATGGGGGCTTGCTCAGCTTAACTTTTCGACCGACCACTTCTTAGCGTGGACGTGTATGGTCTTTTTAGGCTTTAGCATTGAGATTGCCTTATTGGCTTCAACTGCCGCCATTATGTCATCTGTACCTCCGCAAAAGGCGAGTGCAGCAGGTGCCATTGAAGGCATGGCCTATGAGCTTGGGGCTGGTTTGGGCGTTGCTATATTTGGATTAATGTTGTCTTGGTTTTATAGTCGTTCAATTATTTTGCCAGAACAGCTCCCAACGGACTTAATTGAAAAAGCGAGTATCTCGATTGGAGAAACCATGCAATTAGCGTCTAACCTTGAAAATCCTTTGGGAGGACAATTAATTGCAGTTGCGCAGCAAGCTTTTAGCTATGCCCATAGTTGGGTGCTTACCATTTCAGCTATTTGTTTCTTCCTTTTAACTGTATTTGTCTGGTTTAGCTTTCCAAAGAAAGTAAATTAAAACTAAAGAATAAAAAGAGAGGCTACCTTTCTTTTTATCCTTAAATATCTTTTTAATATTTTCTACATATTAAAAATTGGTTATTTAATTCTCATAAATAAACTATTCTTTAAAAAGGTTCATATTTTTATTTCAAAATGATTCAGTTGTCATGTAATTGAAATTTAATGAAAAATTAATTGTTGTGAAATTGACTGTGTAAAAATGGTTTGCTAACCTGCTATTCGAAAAATCTAAAAACAAATAAAAGAGGCTGCTGTGAATTTTAAATTAAAAACATCACTCATTATTGGAGCAATTGTTGCGTCTTCACTTGTATATGCCGCAACTGTACTTTCACCAAATCAGAATAATAATAGTGGATCAATTCCATCCGGTTATTCAGATTTAGAATTTAATCTAGCAAATGGGAATTGGGTCAAAAACCTTACTTTACCCACAAGCGCTAATAATTTGGACAAAATTACAATTCGTTCTAGTGCTGCCTATAGTAGCTATTTAGATACTTCTAATACCAATATTCCGTTAGAAGTATTAAAGATAAATAGTGGTGATGTTTACCAATTCATCTTTAATAGTAGTCAAAATAAATGGATCGCTCAGTTAGCGACAGTGAGTCCTACTAATGGTGCGACCTATGAAGTCGTTCCATTAACAACTGCATCAATGCAAAAAGTACTTATTCAAAATGACAAATGGGCACAAACCATAGCATTACCGAGTGATGTCCGTGATGGAACAACCGTACAAGTTGTTTCTACAGCAAGTGCAAGTTCGGACATTGATAAAACAAATTTACTATTCCCGAGCAGTTTTACATTAAAAAATGGCTCTGAATATTGGTTCAAATATTATTCTGCTTTAGGAAAATGGGTTCCAGAGTATATAAAACCTCAGAAGTTAAATGTTCAGCAAATTGGAACGTCATTAGCGATAGTTAATAGTCCACTTACAGAAATTTCATTTGGAGATGGAAACTGGGTTTCCAATTTCACTTTGCCGACCACTGCAAGTGATCGAGATAGAATTATTATTAAGTCTACTGCAACTTGGTCTGCAAAAATTAATAATACAAATATTAATAGCCAAGCGACCCTAACGCTTAAAACAGGCGATCAATATGAGTTTATGTATGTAAGCGACAAAGGCTATTGGCAGTTGATCTCTTCACCTACAAAGGTGATTGATTCAGCCGCAACAATCCCTGCAACTTTACCGAATATGACTCAGCCTACTTTAAAGGTAAAACTTTCTACCTCAAATTGGCAGCCAACCTTACAACTACCTGCTAAAGCTCAAGTCGGCGATAAAGTTGTTATTGTGTCAAATGCATCGGCAGACACCTATATTAATGCTGCTAATGGCTTGTCTACCGCAATTAAAAATGGGGAAAATCGCCGTTTTATGTACACCGCTCAAGGCTGGACAGTAGATAGTTATACAATTGATATGTTGTTGGTTTCTAGTCCAGAAGTAAATGCAATTTTAGGAGAGAGCGCTGCAAAACTTAGAATGATTGAAGGCGTAAATTTAACAAATTTAACCTCTGAAAATTCAAATGCACGTTTTTACTTAAGAGAGGTGGGCTATTTAACCTATAAAATTCCTGCTGCTACTCTAAAAGAAGCAATCTCTACTGGACGAGATGACACCACGGTACAAAATGAGCGAAAACGTGTATTGGCAGACGGTGTTTATTATCAAGGTAATGAACCTGGTGACGGTGGTTGTGGTTGGGCTTGGATTAATGCTTCTGCATATAACATGATTGGCGCAAATGATATTGCAGGTTGTTCTTTCGCGGCCATGCGTCATGAAGTCGGGCACAATCTTGGTCTGTACCATAATGGTTCAACTAATATTGGCTCAGGTTTTGCCCATCCGTTAGGAAGTACTGCAATGGGTGGCAATAATATTAATTTCTATTCGAGTCCATATCTATACAACCCGAAATATGGTGTACGTTTAGGTGTAGAAGGAAAAATTGATGCGGTTAGTGTGATTAACCTGAATGCGCAGAAAATTTCTCTGTATAACTAATCTCTATTTTTAGCTGTAAATAATGAAGAAAAATAAATTGTTAATAGGAACTGCTATCGCTTGTGTGGCGTTAGCAGTTTTAATCTGGTTTGCCTTTTCACAGCAGAGCTCTTCTGCTTTAACGTCGTCTTCAGAAAATGGGCAAGGGACTGGGCAAAAACTGGCAGATAATCAGAATGAATTTGCTCGTCAAAATATACTGAATTTGAGTCCGTCCGAAAAAGAAAGATTGTCTCAGCAACAGATTATTTTTAATGAAATAGAAAAGGATCAACTGCCTTCTAATGTTAATTTTCCACTAATTAAAAATGCAGAAGGTATGGTCATTAAATATGATCCAAATGTGATTGAACTTAAAAAAGTGGGCGACACTGTTAAGTTCCAAATGTTGCAATATGGCATTAATCGCACGGGTAAAATTGTAGAGATCGAACCTGTTGACCAAGATATTGTTCGATGGACTGGGAAATTTGATCAGGGCGATCCGAATCAGAATTTCTTTACCATTACTCAAAGTCAAAAAGACCATTATACAATCATGCAAATTTTTACCGAGAAGGGAAATTATTCGGCTGAAATTAAGGATGGTGTGGGGCTCGTGCAAACGATGGATGAGGGTGTTACAGATCAGGAGTTACACCATGATCATCCTTAGACAAATAAACGGTTCTGGTAGAGAAAAGAAGCCAGTTCGCAGTTTATCTGTACGGATATGAGCTTTATGCGTTCACACTCTTTTAAAAACAAAGTATGCTTATGCCTGTAACAAGGAGCATACATGTATCAAGTACTTGCTAGAAAATACCGTCCACGTAATTTCAATGAGTTAGTGGGGCAAAACCACGTTTCTCGTGCATTAAGCAGTGCATTGGAACGCGGTCGTCTTCACCATGCTTATTTATTTACAGGAACCCGTGGTGTAGGTAAAACTACAATCGCACGTATTTTAGCCAAGTGTTTGAACTGTGAAACGGGTGTAACTTCTACACCATGTGAAGTCTGTGCAACCTGTAAAGCGGTAAATGAAGGCCGTTTTATTGACCTAATTGAAATCGATGCTGCTTCAAGAACCAAAGTAGAAGATACGCGTGAACTTTTAGACAACGTTCCTTATGCGCCAACGCAAGGTCGTTTTAAAGTTTATCTGATTGACGAAGTACATATGCTATCGACGCATTCTTTTAATGCGTTATTAAAAACACTAGAAGAACCACCGGAACACGTTAAGTTTCTGTTTGCTACGACTGATCCACAAAAGCTACCGATTACAGTCATTTCACGTTGTTTGCAATTTACTCTACGACCTTTAGCCGTTGATGAAATTACAAAGCATCTTGGCGCTATTCTTGAAAAAGAGCAAATTAATGCTGATCAAGATGCAATTTGGCAAATTGCTGAATCTGCTCAAGGTTCACTGCGTGATGCATTATCTTTAACTGATCAAGCCATTGCTTACGGGCAGGGTTCTGTACATCACCAAGATGTTAAAGAAATGCTTGGTCTAATCGACCGTACGATCATTTATGATTTGATTTTGGCGATTCATCAAAACCAACGTGAGAAAGTTAGTCAGCTTTTATTACAATTTAGACACCAAGCGCTAGATGTTTCACTTGTGCTTGATCAGTTGATTTCGACATTGCATGAATTGGCAATTTTGCAATATCTACCTGATTTGAGTTTGAAATATAGCGATGAAATCAATCGCAAGATCATGCAACTGTCTAAGCTGATTTCTGCTCAAGATTTACAGCTATATTACCAAATCGCATGTAAAGGTCGTTCAGACTTGCAACTTGCCGTGACGCAAGAGCAAGGTTTTGAAATGTGTGTTTTACGCTTGTTGGCATTCCGTCCTTTAGCACCAAATGAAATTGTGGTGTCAGAGCCTGTTCAACAAAATGGACAAGCAGAAGTAGGTCTAAATTCACAACCTCAGCCAATAGTCCAAGAGATTACTCCAGTAAATACGGTTCAACCTGTTGAAGTTATTAGCCAGCCCGCTATGGTTGAACCTGAACCTGAACCTGAACCTGAACCTGAACCTGAACCTGAACCTGAACCTGAACCTGAACCTGAACCTGAACCTGAACCTGAACCTGAACCTGAACCTCAGTCTAATCAGGATTTAATGGTATTTGACCCAAATCATCATGAGCTGATTGGGCTTGATTCAGCAGTTGTTCAAGAGACTGTTAGTGTTAGTGTTCTTGAAGAAGATTTCATTCCGGTACCAGAACAAAAGTTAGTACAAGTTCAGGCAGAAACACAAACTAAAAATATTGAACCTGAACCAGCTTTCACTGCTGAACCTCAAGGTTTGTTTGAGACATCTAGCGCTAAATTTTCCCTTGGTCAAGATGTGCCTATAACTCCTGATTTGTCTTCTGAACCTGTTATTGAACAACAGTCATTTGTACAAGCCGAAGTAATGGTTCAAACAGAAATAGTTGCCGTTGTAAAAGAGCCTAGTGCAACTGATCACGGTCAGTTGATGCCTCAAGATATCTTGAAGCTTTCTCCTCAAGTTTTGGAAGGTGAGTGGACACTCGAAAAGTGGGAATATTGGTTTAGAAATAGTCAGCTTTCTCCAGCCGTTCAAGAACTTGCTCAACATGGTGTGATGACTGGTGAAATTGGTGGCAATACTATTTTCCATATTCCTCAAGAATATGAAAATATGCTGACCCAATTACAACAAGGCCTTATTGATGCATTAAATGAGCAATGGCCGAATACTCAGTTTACAGTTGAATATGGTGCTTTGAATACATCTACTCCCTACACTATTCAAAGTGCACGTAAAGAAAAAGCCTTTCACCGAGCAGCTGAGCTATTACAGCAACAGCCAGTTATTAAGAGTCTCATAGAAACTTTTGATGGCGAACTACAAAATATTCAATTAAAGCCTTAAATTCATCTGATTTTTGATCTGGTGCAGAATATGAAAATAATAGAGTTTTCATATTCTTCATTGGATTGAAATATTTGGGTCATGTCACTGTCATTGTACTTTTCTATGTTAGCCATTTTAGATTTTAAATGGACTATATATCGTCATGAAAAGGCAATGCATTGGAATAAATTGTTTTAAATATTCATATTTTTTATTAATCGGCGCGATTCTGCTGAGTGGTTGTAACGACTCTGCAAATGATAGTTCAAATACACCAGAAACAGGTAAAAAGCCTGTAATGCGCTGTGCTCCATAAACTTAAATAATAAAAAGAACCTGATCATGATTACACGTCGTAAATTTTTAAATTACTCTTTAAATATGGGTTTTGGTGCTGCGGCATTGGCAACTTTCCCATCTAGTATTCAAAAAGCTTTAGCAATTCCTGCAAATAATAAAACTGGAACCATTCAGGATGTCGAGCACGTTATTATTTTAATGCAGGAAAACCGATCTTTTGACCATTACTTCGGAACATTAAAAGGCGTCCGAGGGTTTGCCGATCGTTTTACGATTCCTTTGCCAAGTGGCCGCCGTGTTTGGGAGCAGCTTAGAAGTAATGGGCAAGTTTTAACGCCTTTTCATTTAGATGGTACAGCCAATAATGCGCAGCGTGCAGATGGTACGCCACATACGTGGAATGACAGTCAGCTGGCTTGGGATAATGGGCGTATGGCGAATTGGCCAGCTCATAAAACTGATATCTCAATGGGTTATTTTAAAGAAAAAGAAATTCCATATCAGTTTGCGCTTGCAAATGCTTTTACGATTTGTGATGCCTACCATTGCTCTATGCACACTGGAACAGATGCAAACCGTTCTTATCATTTAACGGGTACAAATGGTGCAACACCGACCAAGCGTTCATTTGTAAACAACGAGTGGGATTGGATTGATGGTAACCCAGCGACGGCAGACCGTGGTTATACATGGAAAACTTATGCCGAACGCTTAGAAGAAGCAGGGGTAAGTTGGATTTGTTATCAAAATATGCCAGATGAATGGGGCGATAATATGTTGGGTGCATTTCGATCGTTTAGAAAGGCCAACATTGCTTCTGGTTATCCGGTTGCAAGTGGCGGCGAACCGAATAAACCGTATGCTGATACGGGTCAAAAACTACCGTATAAAGCCTATGATGCTGCAACTGATAATGCCAAAAATCCATTATATAAGGGCATTGCAAATACGCTACCGGGTAATAAACCAGAAGAATATCTTGATGCTTTTAAACGCGACATTCGTGAAGGGAAGTTACCTCAAGTCTCTTGGATTAATGCGCCATCGATTTATTGCGAACATCCAGACCCTTCAAGCCCAGTTCAAGGAGCTTGGTTTATTCAAGAAATTATTGATGCATTAACTGCTGTACCAGAGGTGTGGAGTAAAACTGCGCTACTTATCAACTTTGATGAAAATGATGGTTACTTTGACCATATGCCATCGCCATCAGCGCCATCTCGACTTAAAAATGGTCAGTATGCTGGCAAATCGACATTAAGTAGTGCCGATATGCAGGACGAATACTTTGACCATGCCGCGCCTGAAGGAAGTCATTCACAGCCTACACCGGATGGACGAGTTTATGGACCAGGCCCTCGTGTTCCGTTATATGTGATTTCCCCATGGAGTCGTGGTGGTTGGGTGAACTCACAAGTGTTTGACCATACCTCTGTGCTCATGTTCTTAGAAAAACGTTTTGGTGTAAAAGAGCCGAATATCAGTGCGTATCGCCGTGCAGTGTGTGGTGATTTGACCAGTGCATTTAACTTTAAAACACCAAATGCAGATGTTTTACCGCAGCTGAATGGTAAACAAACACGTGTGCAAGCAGATGAGTTAAGAGAAAATCAAGAAGCTTTACCAGCTGTGCCTGTACCCACGGATACGAAGTTACCGATTCAGCAAAGTGGTATACGTCTTTCACGTGCGTTACCTTACGAGCTACACACCAGCGCACGCTGTAGTACTGATGGCAAAGTGCAATTGATTTTCTCTAATACGGGTACGCAAGCAGCGGTTTTCCATGTTTATGACAAGCTCAATTTAGACCGTATTCCAAAGCGTTATATTGTCGAGCCGAATAAGACTCTAGATGATGTATGGGACGCTTTAAAAGATAATTTAGGTCGTTATGACCTATGGGTACTTGGTCCAAATGGCTATCATCGTCATTTCAAAGGGGATACTCAACGTATTGTTGATAGTGGCGTTAAACCTGAAATTCGAGTGTGCTATGACATTGCCAATGGCGATGTATACGTTGAACTCATGAATGATGGTACTAAGGATGCAATATTGACGGTAAAACCTTGTGCATATCGACAAGATACGCCGTTACAACTTACCGTAAAAGCGGGACAGGTTGTTAAGCAGCATTGGGCTTTGGCCGATGTAGGGCATTGGTATGATTTTGAAATTACCAGTCAAAGTGATCCATATTATTACCGACGTTTTGCTGGTCGAGTCGAAACGGGTGAAGATTCCTTTAGTGATCCTGCAATGATGTAAGCTAAGACGAGGCAAAAAGAGCTGTGTATTTTCTTTTTGCCTCATTTTTTATAATAAGAAATTCTCTAAAACCTCACGAACTGTCTCGGAAATTGGCACAGTCTTACGCGTTTCGCGATCAACAAAAACATGCACAAAATGTCCTTGAGCTGAGGCTTGATCTTGACCTTGTTTAAAGATTGCTAACTCATAGCGTAGAGAAGTCGTGCCGATTTTGCCAATCGCAACACCTACTTGAATAATCTCAGGAAATGATAACTCTTGAAAAAAACTACACGCTGAATCGACCACTAACCCAATTGCTTTTGCTTCATGAATATCAAAACCTGTTTTTTGAATCAATAAAGCATTGGCTGCTGTATCAAAATAACTATAGTAAGTCACATTATTTACATGACCATAGATGTCGTTATCTGCCCAACGCGTTTGAATGTCTAAAAAGAACTTAAATTGATCACGGTTTTTTAAAACTGGTTTAGTCATTAATGAATCGCCTGATAAATTGCCAAAGCAGCGGCTTCTGTCATGTCACGTGGGTTATTTTGTAGTAAGCGGGTTTGCAACATGGCATCTTGAGCAAGTCGAGGTAAACTGGACTCATCAATACCCAAATCACTAAGTCTTAAAGTCAAACCACTACGGTCTAAATGGTTCTGCATATGGTCAATAAACAGATCACATAAACCATCTGTGCTGCCATTACTATATGGATCAAGCCATTGCATAAGCTCTGCATAGTATTTTTTTGCATTTGGTGCATTAAACTTTAATACTTCAACCAATACTAAGGCATTGGTATGACCATGCGACAAATTAAAATGTCCACCCAGTGGATAAGCTAAAGCATGTACCGCAGCAACGGGCGAGTTTGCAAAGGCTTGACCCGCGAGCATTGAACCGAACAGCATGTTTTGACGTGCTTCTAAATCATTACCATCTTTAAGAACTTTCGGTAAGTTATGGTTTAACAATTTCAAAGCATGCTTGGCTAAAATATCCGTATAAATATTTTTTTTATGTTTTGAGGTATATGTCTCAATAGCATGTACCATCGCATCAATACCTGTGGCGGCCGTAATATGAACAGGTAGATTTTGGGTAAAATTTGCATCAAGAATTGCAGTGTCGGCGTAGAGTACTGGAGAGACAATCCCCATTTTTGTCGTCTCACCAGTGGTGACAATGGAGATTGGCGTTACTTCTGAGCCTGTTCCGGCTGTTGTTGGAATCAAAATAAGCGGAAGGCGAGCTGTAGTGACTTGGTTTACGCCGTACATCTCTTGCAAACTTTGGGTCTGGTTAGGGTGGGCGAGTAAAGCAATAACTTTTGCAACATCTAGAGAACTACCACCCCCAAAACCAATAATGACATCAACATTTTGCTGTTTAGCGTAATTGGCTGCATCTAGTACTACTTGTTCAGGTGGATCAGCTTGCACATCAGCATAGATGACATATTCAATGTTGAGGTTATCTAAAATTTGCAGGATGGGACGGTGTAATTGATTTTTAACCATGCCTGCATCGGTGACTAGCAATAACTTACGGTAAGCTTTTGACGACAAAACATTTTGTAATTCTTGTATAGAGCCTAAGCCAGAGATGATATTTGGAACGGTTTGAAATTGAAAATAGCTCATATACATTATTTCCTTATTTTTGAACATTATTGTTGAATGGCTCTATAAGATTCAATCTCTAAATAAGTTAGCATAAGAAACTTTAAAATAAAGTAGTTCTGACGTGACTATGCTTTTCTTAAGCCTTGTGCCACCCATAGATAAATACTTTTTTGCAATGTTGGGTCCCATATGTAAGTGAGGATTACCAAAATATTTAAACCCTCGTTGAAAAGTGGGCTTTTTGTTATTTATAGGGTTCTGTAGATTTTCTGACAAGCTTCTAATTTATATAATGCCTTAACAATTTATAATTTTATCGGTTCTAAAAAGTGAAAATTTCTAAAACTTTTCTTAGTATTATGGGATGTACGTGTTTGATGCTTAGCTCGGCAGCAATCGCGAAAACCAGCTCTAGTGTATATTCGCCTACAAAAGGTGTAATTTGTGACAAATATATTTGTGCTGACAAAAAAGGTGTTTCTAAAAAGCTTACAGCTAAATATTTAGGCACTTATAAAGCGAATAAAGCCTTCTCTCAAGGTGATTTTGATACTTCAGCGTTTACGCTCTCAAACGGTGTGTTCTGTGATACTAAAACAAAACTATGCCATGTCGATCGATACTTTGAGAATGGGCATCGCAGTAAAATTGATAGAAAAATGACAGATAAGCTTTTTAAAAATAAATAATTTTTCTATTGCAGAAATGAGGTAAATATCTCTGATAGATGAGTCTATAAAAGTAAAATTAAATCGCAAAAGACCCCGCTAACTATCGACTAATGGCGGGGGTTTTTATTATTAAGTATTTCTGTAATATCAATTTAATAGTATAGGGTGAAAAAATACTAAATGATCAGGGGTAATAATTAATAAGGGAGGGTTTAGTTTTCGGTAGGATCCTTTCTGATTGGGAAGGAAAAAAGGATCTTTTTATTATTAAGAAAAAACATAATTTTTAGGTGGAATTTAAATAGTGATGTACACAATTAGATATGTTCATCGGAACAACACTTACTATATTGCTTCGAACAATGAAGGAAATTTTATTATTCTTGAGTCACTTGATTCAGAGTTTCGTATGGGCCACCAAATTTCATATGATGGTGAAAAAGTATTTAACCTGACACTAAATGACGAAACGGATGCAGTCATTAAACTTGAGAGTAACGAAAAAGGAGCCTATGAGTACTTACATTCAGTTAAGTAAATAAGCTTTTTTATTCTTAAGTATTTCTGTAAGATCCTTCCGTTGCTTTAAACAACAATAAACCTGAATGATCAGCGCAAAAGTCATAAGGGGAAAGCCTACTTGAAAGAGTAGGCTTTTTTTATTTCTTTATAAAAGCATACTGAGGACTTTATGATCAGGGTAGCTGAGTTATAAAAATTTATTTTTTGCTATGAATGAGCTTAAGTTCCAAATTCTTAAAATCTATAACTTGATTAGAAGAATCAACAAGTTTTAATTTAAGTTCATCATCAGTACTCTTATTAAAAACTTTCACCACATCTTTACCAGCTTCAATAAAATTACCGCCAGACTCAAGCATGGCGAGTAAGACAATATTTAGACTTTTGCCTTTTTTAGTGAGTAAGTATTCTTTACGTTCTCGCTCACCAACTTCTTTATAAATTGATAATTCAAATATTTCTAATTGGATGAGATGCTTTAGACGATTAGATAAAATTTGCTTTGATATGCCTGTATTTTCTAAAAAATCATTAAATTTTGTTACCCCATAGAAGGCTTCTCTTAGCAAGAGGATCGTCCATCTGTCATTCAATATTTCTGTAATTTTGAAGATCCCACATACATCTACTGGAAATTTATGATCTGGAATAATTTGATTTGACATCAGTGGGAGCTCCAATTAGTATGGGTCTATAATTTAGACCTAGCATTAATTCAGGTAGCATTATGCCATTTATAAATATACAAACTATAGAAGGTTTACTAGATAAAGATAGTAAGGCTGAGCTTTTCAAGCGAATTACGGATTTATTTGTAGAAATAGAAGGAAAGGGAAATCCTGCTTTTCGTGAACATGTTTGGATAAGAATTGATGAGCATCCTCCTGAACATTGGCAGTTAGGCAGCTTAAGACCAACAAAGGAAATGATTGAATTAATCACTGCATCAAAGTGATGTTTGTAAAGCCCTATAAATTAGGGCTTTATTTTTATTTAATTACTACAAAAATACAAGATTAGCTAATTTATCGTCTGATTTATCAACTTTTAATCTATTGATAAACATTATTTTCCTTTTCAACCCAAGGGAGTTTTGACAAAATGCAACAAGTCACAATGGTCAATTTGGTTCTTATAAACTTATAGTCTGTTAAGATTGTGCATGATCCCGTTTATTTTTATGTAATTCAAATGTTTGGAAGTAATTTCTAATGGAAACACAATATAAGGTGTTATGTGTCTGTTTAGGAAATATTTGCCGTTCTCCCACGGCTGAAGTGGTTTTTAGACATTATTGTGACGCGCATCAACTCAATGTTATTGTCGATTCAGCTGGAACGAGTAATTATCATCCAAATAAATCGCCTGATCAGCGTAGTCAGTTGCATGCCAAAAAAAGGGGTTATGACCTATCATCTTTACGTGCAAGACAACTTTCAACTCAAGACTTTTTAGAGTTTGATTTGATTTTGGCAATGGATCATCAAAATTTTGAAGATATTCATGACGTGTTGCAAAGAGCCGTTTCCCAATTTGGCGCACATCAAATTCGTGCAAAAGTAGCTTTAATGAGTGAGCATGATCCTGAATACCCACAACAAGCGTTGCCTGATCCTTATTATGGCGGTGCTGATGGTTTTGAACGTGTACTCAATCAATGTGAGTCCAGTAGTTTGGCGTGGGTCAATATTTTAAAAAAACAATTGAATGTTTAAGAATAGGTTTTTCAATACAATGCAAATTCAGAATCAAGTACAGCTTAAGCCATTCAATACTCTAAGTTTAGATGCAACTGTTTCTCACTATACTAAAGTTGGCAGTATTCAAGATATTGAATCAGCTTTAGAGTTTGCTGAGCAGTATCAGTTAAATGTACTTGTATTATCGGGCGGTAGTAATATGTTATTACCGCAGCAGATCAATGCTTTAGTGATTCATCTTGATATTCAGGGAATTGAAGTTTTATCAAACGATGATGATTTTGTGCGGGTTAAAGTTGGCGCAGGCCAAGTCTGGCATGATTTTGTTTTATACAGCACTGAACAGAACTGGTTTGGTTTGCAAAATTTAGCCCTTATTCCAGGTTTAGTTGGTGCTTCACCCGTACAAAACATTGGGGCGTATGGGGTAGAGGTAGGCGAGTTTATTGAGTCAGTACAAGTGTATGACCGTAAATTAAAGCAAACTCAGACAATTTTAGCGGCCGACTGCCATTTCGCTTACCGCCATAGTATTTTTAAAGATGATCCGAACCGTTACATTATCACGCATGTTACTTTTAAATTGCTTAAACAGCCGCACTTAAAACTTAACTACGGCGACTTGAAACAAGCAGTTGGAGACAATCAGACTGCCGAAAATTTACAAAATCAGGTCATCCATATTCGACAAAGTAAACTTCCTGATCCAAAAGAGTATCCTAATGTCGGGAGTTTCTTTAAAAATCCGATTGTTAAACCTCAAGAGTTTGAACGCTTAGTCACACAATTCTCAACAATTCCACATTATCCTCAAGCTAACGGAAACGTTAAAATTGCAGCAGGATGGTTAATTGATCAGGCGGGTTGGAAAGGGAAGCAACTCGATATGGTAGGGATGTTCCATAAACAGGCATTAGTTCTGGTGAATTATGCCAATGCATCTCTAGCTGATGTAAGGAAAACTTATCAGGCTGTACAACATGATGTTGATCAGCTTTTCCATATTATGTTAGAACCAGAGCCTGTGCTTTATAACAGTTTAGGTTTAATTGAAAATCATACGGAATAGTTTTATGCCAAAAGTACACTTAATGGTACGTTTAGTACAAGTAGTCACCGTGCTATTTGTACTATTAGGCTGTTTCGTGGTTTTTTTATATTCGCCATTTTATTCAAAACTTATTGTAGCTGGGCTTAACTATTTTGTACCTGTTGATGTTAATCAAGTCGCTGCTGAGAGCCAGAGACAGGCTGCATTAAGTGAGCATGATAATTTAGAGCCGGGTTCAAATTTATGGATCGCTCGTCAGGCTTATTTAAAACTGACAGAGCAAGCGTTACGTGAAAAAAGAACGTCTGATCTGACCTATATTCAAGAGAATTATAAAGCCTTGCAGCAAATTATTCTTTTAGAAGAAAAGGAGCAGGATTCGGAAGAGCAAGCAGCATCTGTAACGGTTCCTTTAGTCGCTAAAAACTCAGAAATTGATGCCGCAGATGAGGCGAGTAGTCCTGTTGACGAAGCACTTTTTATTAATAGTTCTGAAAATAAAGCGCTTACTGAGCAATATACAGAGTTTTTAGCAAGAAAACCTGTGGTGCCAGAGCACCAGAAAGCTGTTAGTGAACCTGAACAAAAAGTCGAGTATGTGCGTAAAAATCCATTACCTGTACAACCTAAAAAGTTATCAGAGCCTTATGCAATTGTTGTGTTGGGTGGCGGATTAACCTTAGATAAAAATGGTAAGGATATTGTTGTTAATGGCTATACGCGTTTGCGATTAGAAAAAACTTTAGAAGTTGAAAAACAAAATCATCTGCCTATTGTGCTTAGCGGTGTAGAAGCACCTTATATGCAAGCTTGGTTAAAAGAGCGCGGTGTTGATGCAAAGCTATTAGAAAAGCGTAGTATGAATACCTGTGAAAATACCCGTTTTAGCTCTTTATTGCTTCAGAAAAAAGGCGGGGCACCGACAGTCATGTTGGTTACAGATGAATATCATATGCCGCGTACACGCCGACTTTTTGCTTTAAATGGTATAGAAACTATTCCTGTTGTGGCTCCAATGCCAACTCCACTGACACGCTGGCAACCAAGTGTGCAAAATTACGATCATAGCCGCCGTGCAAATTATGAATTACTTGCGACAATTCGTGACATGTTGTTTGGCTCAAGTGATTGTCGAGAGGTTCCTTAATGTCAGATATTCCATTTCTCAACCCTGCCGTATTAAAACAATTAGATTTACCGGTTCCTAATCGTGATCTTACGCCGCAGGTTTTGAGTCCACTTAATTTAAACACATTAGAAGAACCTTCTCGTGATTTGCTGGCCTATCGCAAATTGTATGGTTTACATTTACTTGAATGTGACCATTGGCAAGGCTATGTTCAAATGCCTTTATTCCGTTTGCATGTGCAAGTTTTCAAACCTAAAGTAGAAAAAATACAAGGTACAGTTTGTCTATTGCATGGCTATCTTGAGCATAGCGGTATTTACCAGCCAATTATTCGTGAAATTCTTGAGCAGGGCTTTAGTATCATTACTTATGATTTGCCGGGGCATGGATTAAGTGATGGTTCACCAGCCAGCATTAAAAACTTTGATCATTACCAGCAAGTTTTGATGGCTGTTTATCAATATGTGAAACATGCAGATCAGTTACCTAAACCATGGGTCGGTATTGGTCAAAGTACGGGTGGAGCAATTTGGATGCATCACTTATTAGAATATGCTGAAAAACGCCAAGATCCGATTGTAGATCGTGTACTTTTACTTTCTCCGCTAATTCGCCCCGCAAAAACCGCATGGTGGCATAACCCCGTTGGATTAGGCATTATTCGCCGTATTAAACGTCAAGTGCCAAGGCATTTTAGACGTAATAATCATAATCCTGAATTTTTGCGTTTTATTCGTTTAAAGGATCCTTTGCAACCCCGAATGATGGGCATGGACTGGATTTTGGCCATGTCAAAATGGATGCAAGAAATGGAAGAGCGACCTGCTTGCCGTATCCCAGTCTGGCTTGCACAAGGTGCTCTCGATCAGACGGTTGATTGGCGTTACAACATTGAATTTATTCGTCGTAAATTTAGGCTCCAAACGTTGTTAATGCTTGAAGAAGGCTCTCATCAATTAATTAATGAACGTGCAGATATACGTGCGGCATTAACAGGATTGATTCCAGCCTTTTTGCATGCAAAGCCAAAACATTTTTATTATTAGAAAAATAATGCATCTATCCAAAATTCTAGATAGATGCATTATTTAATCTTTGTAGTTTATTTTGAATTTTGATAAAGCTGCATAAAGTTTTTATAAACCGAAGACTGCTTTTGTGGACTATACATATTGCGCTCGATTGTTCCTTTATCTGTTTTGATTAAAACATTCACATTTTGAGCATTTTTAAATTCTTGTAGGAATTGACTTGGAATAACAAAGTAAGTGGTTGAATGTTTAGGTACTAATCGGCTCACATTTGTCTTTTCAGTGGCTTGAGCTGGTTCGTAACTGAATCGTTTACCATCAATATCAAAGGTCAAAGCGTTAATATCATAAAAGTTATAACTACTACTTAAATGAACATCTACACGAAGCTGATTTTTTTGATTTTCGTTCCATTTAACCAATAAGCTTGGGCATAGTTCAGTTGGTGAGCAGTTTAGTTGACCAGCTGTCTTTACCTCTTTAGGAGCTGGTGTACTAACCTGTGTGGTGCTACACGCTGCAGTAAGTAGACATGAACCCAATAAGAGTAGAGATTTCTTCATCATATAAATTCCAAGATCGTATGTTTAATATTATTTATGTTAAGAGTAATAAATTTTGACATAAATTAACGCGTAGTTGGACCTAAAAATACAAATGGTTTTGCAATTTTAAAGGAAGAGGTGGCATCACCTGCATAGATATGGCTTTGATCAGGTCCTAAATCCAGTCTACGAGTTTTACCATCTTTAAAGTTAATCTTTTTTAAGTCAACCCAAAATACATTTGGTGAGAGAGCGGATTCAAAAAAGTAGAGCATCTGTTTGTGGTCGGCAACAGTTCGCCAGCGAGTCGAAGAGATATTAGGTTCTTCTTGAGTATTTAGCCCATAGGGAACAGATGCATTGCGAATCACACTAAATACAGAGGCTTGTGCTTGTTTTGTATTATCATTTTTAGGAATAGCGTTAATATAAAATGATGCACGTGCAAAGCGATCAGATGCTCTATTCGTACCGGGAAGCATAATCGTTCCGCCAATTTGCTTCCAATATTCAACAAGTGCAAGTTGTTTATCGAAAGTAGGTGAATTGGTCATGACTTGATAGCTTCGGCTATGGTGAATCACTTGTTTTCCACCAATATATTCGATAATTGCGCTATCACCTGTTTTATCAGAAATAGATAAATGTAAGGTGGTGAGCCGTGTTTCACCGGGAACATTGTCGGTAATAATAGTGTAGGGTTCTTTTTCTAAGGCCTTAACGGCTTCATCTACAGTTGCAAAATTATCGAGTACATATTGAGCCCATGCTGCAATACTTAATAAAGGCTTATCTGTCTTTTTTGCATCTGGGTATTCAGACTCTACTAACCATAAAATATTAGCAACCAAACCTGCTTCATTCATTCCATCTGTTGTGGAAACTTCATAACCTGTAGCAATTACACTTCCATATTTCGACGTCCATTTTATTGAATTGGGACCAGCGCTACCGTCACGGCTAACCCCGCTTGGCATAATCCATAAGTTGGTACCTGTATCAACCTTCCAGTCCATTGAGCGAGCAGTAATAATATGTTGATTATTACCTAAATATACGGCACGTGTACAAGCAACAGCATAGCTACTTAAGCCTACAGCGATTGCAACAAAAGAAGAGATGAATGTTTTTTTCAACATGATGAGGTACCTTCTTGTTATAAGCATTAAAAAATTTTTATTAAATAAAATTAAAATGTGTACGTTATTTATACTTTTATATTAGGTGAAAAATCTATTAAATACAAATTAAAAGGGGAGTGAAATTTAAGCAAAAATCACATATTAGGTTTAAATATGGAAGAGCATCACACTATAAAGGTGATGCTCAACTTATAAAAATTAATATAAATTAAAAATGATTGGCATCAGCCATATTCCACATTCGATAGTAGAAATTATCATCGTCATTATTAAGTTCAGATTGTAAAAGTTCACCTTCTTTCAAGAAAAAATGCAACTGAGCATAGTTCTTAATTTCACGGTCATTTACTCGCTGAGCCAAATGATGAGCTTTAATATCAGAAGGATGGCGTAAACCCGCAGCAGCGATCATTTCTGATAATGCATGCAAGGTATTTTTATGAAAATTAAATACTCGTTCTGATTTAGTCGGTACATCAATTGCTTTTTGACGATCTTTGTCTTGAGTCGCTACACCTACAGGGCATTGGTTGGTGTGGCAGCTTTGTGCCTGAATACACCCAACTGCAAACATGAAACCACGTGCTGAATTAACCCAGTCTGCACCGAGTGCAAAAGTGCTAGCGATATCAAAAGCACTAATGATTTTACCACTTGCGCCAATTTTAACTTGATCTCTTAGTCCTGCACCGACAAGAGTATTATGGACAAAGCGTAAGCCCTCTCGTAATGGGGTACCAATATTGTCACTAAACTCAATTGGTGCTGCACCAGTACCACCTTCGGAACCATCTACAACAATAAAGTCAGGAACAATTTTTGTTTCAAGCATTGCTTTAACAATACTCATGAATTGCCAAGGTTGGCCAATACACAGTTTAAAACCAACTGGCTTGCCGCTAGATAATGTTCGCAGCTTCTGTAAGAAATGCATCATTTCAATTGGGGTAGAAAAACTAGAATGCTTAGCAGGAGAAATACAATCATGATCGCGTGAAACGCCACGGATTTGAGCAATTTCTTCGGTAATTTTATGCTTAGGTAAGATACCGCCATGGCCCGGTTTTGCACCTTGTGAAAGCTTTAATTCGATCATTTTGATCTGTGGCAATTGAGATTGTTTAGCAAATTTTTGCTCGTCAAATTTTCCATCTAGGGTACGGCAACCAAAATAACCACTGGCAATTTGCCAAACAATATCTCCACCATTTTCGAGATGATAAGGGCTTAAGCTACCTTCACCAGTATCGTGATAAAACCCACCTAATTGCGCTCCTTTATTGAGTGCTCGAATTGCATTGGCACTTAAACTACCAAAGCTCATGGCAGAGATATTCATAATGGATGCGCTATAGGGTTGAAGGCATTGCGCATTACCCACCTGAATGCGGAAGCTTTTTGGATCAGCTGGTGGGCAAGGGCTTATTGAGTGGACAATAAAGCGGTAATTCTCTTGATAGACATCAATAATTGAGCCAAAAGGTTTATCTGCATTTTCGTTTTTAGCACGTTGATAAACTAAGCTTCGTTGCATGCGAGAAAAAGGTAGAGCATCTTGATCCGCTTCAATAAAGTATTGACGAATTTCGGGGCGTATATCTTCAAACAAAAAACGAAAATGTCCCATAATTGGGTAGTTTCTTAAAATAGAATGTTTATTTTGTAAAACATCATAGAGGCCTAATAGGCTTAAAGCGCCTGTAACTACCCATAAACCATTAAGGAGAGTATCAGAAATAAAATAATAGATACTATGAGGGGTATAGACGGTTCGAAACCATGTGATGCTGAGCGCAGTAAAAATACATAAAAACCAGAGAGAATGGCGTGAAAAGAATGTATTGAGAAATTTATGTCGAATGATTTGTGCTGGACTCGCCATATTGGAACAAATTCCTAATGTTTTACTGATACATACCTTGCCAAGAAGGAACTAAAACCACAAGTATGGAATTGTTAGCTTAAGGACGGTATAACAAAATCCAAAGATTATTGGGTTTGATTTTTCATTTAATTTTTAGAAATAGTTGAGCTAGCAATACATACTTTTTAGTAGTGAAGACCTGCCACTAGTCATTGAAATCTCAAAAAAATTATAAAGATGTGATAAAACACTTAGATTTCTTATTCATAAAGTATTATTTTCTTATTCATTTAAAATATATAGAATAATCAGGTGCTTACTTTTTATTCTTATTTTTTTGACCAAACTTTAAAAAAATATAAAATATGAATGTTGATGGTAAATTTTAACTAATGAAAAATTAAAATTTTTTAGAAAAACTAATAAAAATATAAATGAAATTATCGAAACTTAATAAAAAGAGTGGGGCCAACCATAAAAATTTTTATAATTGAGAAATCAATCAAAATTTTGATTATTAATTGATATTTGGAATGAAACAAATATTAGTGTTTTTGTTGTTTTTTTGTATTATGCGCAACTAGTAGAGTAAAAAAATAACGCTTTGAAAAAACAGTCAGAAGAACTAGTGATTGTGATGGGGAAGGCTAATTTTTACATCTATTAATTTTATTGGCGTAATGTAAAAAGGTTTTTAACCATGAATAAGTCTCTCATTTGTTTATCAGCAATTGCTATGGGTTTAACGTCTATCAATGTTGCAAATGCAGCTAACGCAACCGGTACACTAACTGTTAAAGCAACGATTACAAACAGTTGTGTTCTCAACACTTCTGCAACAGGTACTACGTCAAATGCAATTTTAGACTTTGGTACGTTAAGTTCGCTTGCAAGCAACGTAGATGCAGACACCACAACAACAGGTGGTACTGCAATTAAAGTGTTATGTAACAACACTGTGCCATGGACTTTGGCTTTTGACGCAGGGAAAAATGCTCAATCGACACAACGTCGTATGATTGGTGGGGCGGCTAGCAACGAATACATTCCTTACAACCTTTTCTCAGATACTAACCGTGCAACAGCAATTGGTATTGCAACAACTGCATATAGCGGTACTGGTACTGGTGCAGCACAAACAGTTAACGTCTATGGTCGTATTCCTGCTGGCTCAACTTTACCAAGTGCAGGTAGCTATGTTGACACTGTGACTGTAACAGTGACTTATTAATTTTTAATAAGTTTTATTGCGTCATCGCTAGCTCTTTTTAAAGGAGCTAGCTCAATTTGAGAAAAGTAGTTCTGGGCAAATCATGAAAAAAAATATCTTTGTTGTGACAAGTTTATTATTATTTTTGCCTAGTATGCTAAATGCAGCATCAATCCGCCTTTCACCTGTTAGTGTTGAAATATTGAGTGATCAGGCTGCCTCTTCCATTAGTTTATATAATCAGTCAAATGAAAGCGCTGATTTGCAGGTGCGTGTATTTGAATGGAGACAAAATGCTGGTCAAGATCAGTTAATCCCTACGGATGAGATTGTAATTAGTCCACCATTTTTAAAACTACAGCCTAGTGACTCTTATAACTTACGTGTAGTTAGAATTAACCCAGAACTTATTTCTGGTGAAAAAACTTATCGTATTATTATTG
This sequence comes from Acinetobacter sp. 1294243, assembly GCF_000588015.1. Lineage (NCBI taxonomy): Bacteria > Pseudomonadati > Pseudomonadota > Gammaproteobacteria > Moraxellales > Moraxellaceae > Acinetobacter > Acinetobacter sp. 1294243. The sequence continues at coordinate 14,680 of NZ_JFXG01000002.1, read as the reverse complement.
ATGAGTTACCAAAACCAATTGATAGTCGTAAAGCTGATCAAGGGGTTAACGTACTACTACGTTCGTCATTACCTGTATTTGTAGTGAATAAAGATGCGATTACTAAACTGAATTGGTCAATACAACAAGAACAAAATAACGCTTATCTCACCATAAGTAATGTTGGTAATCGACATGCGCTTTTAAATAACTTAATACTTGTGGATACAACAGCAAATAAAAGCTATACCATTAAAGTAAATACCGTGAATGGTTATATTCTTGCTGGGAAAGCGAGAAATTTTAATATTAGTCCTGATTTTAAATTTCAAGCAGGTCATAAATATAATATTTTATTAAATATTAACGGTAAGCAAACATCTCTTTAAAGAGGCACATATGAAATATATCGTAAGTGCCTTATGTGTTATGTACTTGCCGATTCATGCCGCTGCTGAATCATTACAAGATAGTACCAATGCTGTCTTACCAAGTATTCCCGAAGTTCCGAATTCTGCTCATCAGGCATTTGGTTCTGATCAGGGATATGTACAGCTATTTTTAAATATTTCTGTTAATTCAAATGTTTCTAAAGATTTAATATCGGTACGGCAGGATCAAGATAAAAAATTATATATCCGCTCTCGTGATTTAAAAACTTTAAGACTAAAAATGGGTGAACATATCCCAGATAATCAGTGGGTGTGTATTAATGATCTAAACGGAATCCAGTTTAAATATCTCGAAAATGAGCAATCTCTAAACTTAAAAGTTCCGCCGAACATGTTAACGGGTTACTCAGTTGACTTAAATGGCCAGCAGATCACTAGCCCGAATTTGCTAAAGATGAAACCCTTAAACGCGGCTATTCTGAATTACAGCCTGTATAACACCATAACCAATGATGAGAATGTTTTCTCAGGTACGGCAGAAGGGATCTTTAACAGCGCAATCGGTAACTTTTCTTCAGGCGTTTTATATAACGGTAGTAATGAAAATAGTTATAGCCATGAAAAGTGGGTGCGCTTAGAAAGTAAGTGGCAATATGTCGACCCTGAAAAGATCAGGATATATACCCTAGGGGATTTTATTTCTAATAGCCCAGACTGGGGCAGTAGTGTCCGTCTTGCCGGTTTTCAGTGGTCGAGTGCTTATAGTCAACGCGGTGATATTGTCACTTCGGCACTCCCGCAATTCTCAGGCTCGGCAGCACTGCCTTCAACGCTAGATTTATATGTCAATCAGCAAAAGATTTATTCGGGGTTAGTGCCATCAGGTCCATTTGATATTAAACAGCTCCCGTTTATTTCGGGAAATGAAGTCACACTGGTGACTACCGATGCAACGGGACAGCAGAGCATTACCAAAAAGCCGTACTATTTTTCCTCCAAGATTCTGGCAAAAGGTATAAATGAGTTTTCAGTAGATATGGGTATTCCGCGTTATAACTATGGGCTCTATTCAAACGATTATGACGATGCCACTTTTGCCTCAGGTGCGATCCGATACGGCTACAGTAACTCACTGACCTTAAGTGGTGGAGCAGAGGCTTCAACCGATGGGTTATCGAACCTAGGCACAGGATTTGCCAAGAATGTTTTGGGGATTGGCGTGATGAATGCCGACATTGCAGCGAGCCAGTATAAAGATGAAAACGGCTATTCTGCCTTGTTGGGTTTAGAAGGGCGCATCAGTAAGAACATTTCATTTAACACCAGTTACCGCAAAGTATTTGATAACTATTTTGACCTAGCCCGTGTGTCTCAAGTGAGATATTTAAAAGATAACCAGATCAATGCCGAGACACAGAACTACCTGAACTACAGCGCACTGGCAGATGAGATTTTTAGGGCAGTGGTTAACTATAATTTTTATGCAGGCTATGGGGTTTATCTAGGTTATAACCAGATCAAATATAGCGATAACTCTTATAAGTTACTGTCTACCAATTTAAGTGGAAGTCTGGACAAGAACTGGGGCTTTTATGCATCAGCGTATAAAGATTATGAAAACCACAAGGATTATGGAGTTTACTTTGCGCTGAGATATACACCGTCCAGTAAAGTGAATGCGATCACGAGTGTATCTAGTGACAGCGGTAGCCTACGGTATCGCCAAGAAATATTCGGTTTGTCAGAACCACAAATTGGTTCATTTGGCTGGGGTGGTTATGTTGAGCGAGATCAGGATGCAAATGAAAACAATGCATCGGTCTATGCCTCTTACCGTGCCCGAGCAGCTTACCTGACAGGACGCTATAACCGATTTGGGGATAATGATCAGGTTGCACTTTCGGCAACGGGATCATTGGTTGCGGCGGCGGGACGTATCTTTGCGGCCAATGAAATTGGAGATGGCTATGCGGTTGTAACTAATGCCGGGCCACAAAGCCAAATTTTAAATGGTGGGGTTAATTTAGGTGCGACCGATAAGTCTGGCCGATTCTTAATTGCAAATTTAAGGCCCTACATGTCTCATCATATCTATCTAGACCCATCATATTTACCTTTAGAGTGGGAAGTTAACTCTACGAATCAGACAGTGTTTGTAGGTTACCGTCAAGGAACTTTGGTTGACTTTGGTGCTCATCAGGTCATTTCTGGATTAGTGAAACTGGTTGATCAAAACAACTCACCATTAATGCCAGATTATACCGTTCGAATTAATGGTCAGCAAGATGGAGTGGTTGGTTATGACGGTGAAGTATTTATTCCAAACCTATTAAAGCAAAACAAACTTGAAATCGATCTTCTAGATCATGGTTCATGCCAAGTTGATTTTGCGTATGAAAATAAGCAATACAGTGCTAAAAAATTGGGACCTTATGTATGTCGATAAATATTGCTAGCTTTAACCAGCCGACAACTTTTAAAGGTCTTTCATTTATCCTGAAATATTTTTTGGGAATGAGTCTGTTATGCCTAATCTTTACATTTTTTAACTCTGCCCATGCAAGTTGCATAGTTACAGGGACAACTTCTGGTACATACACATATACTGCCGCAACAATTAACAATGATGCAGTTCTGACATACACTGGAACAATACGTTGTTATGGGGGGCGTACAACACCAGAAATTTCAGGTTATATGTGTATGAAAACCGTATTTACGGGAACCACAAATGCAATTAACAGTGTTTCATTACCCTATACGGTAACTGCCACTGTAGGTGGGGCTGGGTCTTCTACCACCAATCAAAATTCGAATGTCTGGTATGGTCCAGTAAGAACAGTCGCTACAAATAATGTTATTAGTTACTCTGTAAATATAAAAGTACCAGCCCGTACAGGGTCGCTCATGGCATACCCTAAAGGAACCTATACTGGTACGGTTCAGCTATTTTGGGACATGCAAGCAAGCTCTAGCACTGTGTGTGAGGGGGATAGTGGTGGAGGTTGGGACTCGGGTAATACCACTATAACTGCTAATTATGTTGTGCCAAGTTTGTGTCAAATAGATTCAACATCAAATGTCGATTTTGGAAATATTAATGATATTGGTAAGACTACTCGTGATTATACAGCTCAAGGAGTGGTAAATACGACCTGTAATAATGGACTGCCATATAGTATTTATTTGGGGGATGGAAATAACCGTATTGCTGGTGGCTTTAGGCAGATGACAAATGGTAGTGGTCAATATATCCCATATCAGTTATATCAGAACTCGAATTATAGTGCGGTATGGGATACTACTGGTGGTGTAAGCGTAGTTGGAGGTTCTGGGGGTGTTTCTAAAACAGGTTCGGGCAATTCTCAGGGTACAAATGTCTATGGAAAAATTCCGCAAGGTACCACTATTTCAACAGCTCCGGGTAATTACTCAGATGCGATAGTTGTTACAGTAACTTATTAAGAATTTATTGGAATTTTATGTTGAGTATATTTTTTAGAATTTGAGTTGAACACTTAGCATTTAAAAAGTGGTCTATAAATTTGGTGTTTAATTGCTCTAATTTAAAAGAGGCAGATAGATTTTTTTTAAGCAAAAGGTAAGGGTGATAAGTGGTTAGCGGTAATGTTGTTTCAGGATGAGTAAAAACAGAAAAAGACAAATTAAAAAAATAAGAAAAAACATCTGATAAATATATACCTTATGAATATTAAATGTATTTTTACACAAGTTAACAGATTGTACAAATTAAATTACAGTTCTCTTTTCTTTATTTATTCTTTCTTATCAATAAAAAATACTTATAGAGATAAGTCGATTCTCAATAATTTAATGATTTGTAATGGAAAACAAAGTGTTAAAATTGAAAGGCTGAGATGCTCTGATATGTTTAATTGTATTTTATTCGGTGAATCTACGAATTGAAATTTGTGGATGCTTAGTAGTACTAAAGACAAATGGCTACAAGCGTGACAGCTATCCCGAATTTTAACCTCATGAAAATACAAAGGTTTATAAATTGTTTCAACCACTTACTATCCAAACTCGACTTGGTGGATTCTACTTCTTTTACTATTCCATCGTGGGCACATTCATGCCTTATTGGAATTTATATCTTCAAGATCAGGGGTTTAATTATCAAGAAATTGGTGTTTTATCATCAATTGCGATTGTAACTCGCTTTTTTGCGCCTTTAGTTTGGGGTTGGATTGCTGATAAATCTGGTAAGCGGATGTTGCTTGTTCGGATAGCAACTTGGATGGAGTCATGTATATGGTTGGCTATTTTTATAGTGCCAAATACTTTTCAATCAGTTGCTTTGCTTATGCTTATTTTTAGTTTCTTTCAAAATGCGATTTTAGCTCAATTTGAGGGAGTGACTTTATTTTGGTTGGATGATCAAAAAGCTAAACTTTACGGCAAAATTCGTAAGTGGGGATCGGTTGGGTTTATTGTTGGGGTATTCACTATTGGGGCTATTTTAGAAATAGTGCATATTTCAATGCTCCCAATTTTACTATTAATTATCGCGTCGCTAGCGTTTATTTGGTCTTTTACAATCCGAGAACCTGATAGCGCGCCTACTTCCCAAAAACATTTAGAACCTTTACTTCCTGTTCTTAAGCGCCCAACAGTGGCTGCATTTTTTGCAATTGAATTTATTCTACTTTTTTCACATGCGCCTTTTTATAGTTTTTATAGTAATTTTCTGAAATCTTTGAATTTCAGTACGACTGAAATTGGATTTTTATGGGCCATGGGCGTTTTTGCTGAAATTTTTATGTTTTCAATTGCCTCAAAGATTTTTCAACGTTTTTCGTGGCGCAGTTTAGTGATAGTGTGTCTGCTAGTGACGAGCATACGTTGGATGCTAGTTGCAGTATTTTCACATTATTTTATTGGTCAACTTTTTGCGCAGTGCTTACATGCCTTTAGTTTTGGTTTATTTCACTTGATCGCAATGAGAGTTATTTTTCAAAACTTTTCTGCTGGACAGCAAGGGCGTGGACAAGCACTTTATAGTACCATGTGGGGGTTAGGTGTAGCTTTCGGTAGTGTTCTGGCTGGGCATTTCTGGAAAATTCTTTCTGGTGAACTCATCTTTATGTGTGCCAGCGTGGTTGTGCTCTTAGGTTTGTGCTTTGTAAAGTGGCTTCCGAAACAAGTCGATTCTTCAACTACCTAAGCTTGAGATCATGCAAAACAAAGAATTTATATTGAAAAAAGCAAGTAAATATAAAATTGTTTGATGACTTGTTGTGACACGTTACAGTTGAAAAATATTGTTTTTATATGGTTATGGAGCAGTGATTTTGTCAAAAAATATGCTAACTTAACTTCATGCGTTTAATGATTAATAAATCTATGAAAAATATTTATATTATTGGATTATTGTGGGCTTGTTCTGGTTTAGCTGTGGCAGAAACGGCTACTCAACAGCCAGCTGAACAACCCGTTCGGACTGCAAGTAATCCTAATGCTATACGTATTGTTACGCGCCCTGAAATTATGGGATTGTGGGGAATGGAAATTCCAAATAATAAGAAATGTGTGGAATATTATAACTTTCGTAGTAGTAATGATGTAGTGATCAAAAGCGGTCAGGAATGGTCTTATGGTATTTATGAATATCAACCATCTGATGACCCTAAAGAGCAGCTAGCCGCTTTAGTAATGCAAATTAAATTTGACAATAATAAAGTAGATTGTTCTGGTCAGAAACAAGACCAAACAGGTGATGTCTCACAATATTTTGTACAATGGAAAAACGACCATACAATCAATTTCTGTTCAACGGCTAAGGGTGAGCAGTGCTTTGCGACTTTACGTCGGGTATTACCATAAAATGGTTGATATAAAAAAAAGCCTCTTAAAAATAAGAGGCTTTTTTTATTATGCAGTTTCAGCTTTCTTTTCTTCCACTTGCTTTAACAAGTGTTTTTCAAGGTAATGGATATCCATTGCTTGAGAGCAGAAGCTCTTATCTTGCAAAATAAGATCTTTATGTAAAGGAATATTTGTTTTAATTCCTGTAAGGATCATTTCATCTAGCGCTTGACGCATACGAGCAATTGAAGTTTCACGGTCTTTACCATGAGAAATCAATTTAGCAATCATAGAGTCATAGTAAGGTGGAATGCTGTATTCTGGGTAGATATGAGAATCTAAACGAATACCAGCGCCGCCTGGCGCATAGAAACTTTCAATTTTACCTGGTGAAGGTAAGAATGTTGTTGGATCTTCTGCATTGATACGGCATTCAATTGCATGTCCTTGAACTTTGATATCTTCTTGTTGAAGCTCTAGTCCTAGGCCACCAGCAATGCGTAACTGTTGTTCAATAATATCGACACCGGTAACCATTTCAGTTACAGGGTGCTCAACCTGAACACGAGTATTCATTTCAATGAAGAAGAATTCACCGTCTTCAAATAAGAATTCAAACGTACCAGCACCACGATACTGCATCAACTGACATGCATGAACACAAGCTTCTAAAATATCAGCTCGAGCTTGCTCTGGTAGGTTTGGTGCAGGTGCTTCTTCTAGTACTTTTTGATGGCGACGTTGTAATGAACAGTCACGGTCATATAAATGAATTGCATGACCATTACCATCACCAAGAACTTGAACTTCGACATGGCGAGGTTTTTGTAAGAAGCGTTCCATGTAAACGGTATCATCACCGAACCACATTTCTGCATCGCGCTGCGCTGCTTGAACTGATTCAAGTAGTGTATCTACACGCTCAACAATACGCATACCACGACCACCACCACCAGAAGCCGCTTTAACAATAAGCGGGAAGCCGATTTCTTTCGCTTCTGCCAAGGCATTGTGGATGGTTACTGCATGGTCGCAACCTGGTACAGTAGGTACGCCAGCTTTTTTCATGGCAACAATCGCAGAAACTTTATTCCCCATAAGGCGGATATGTTCTGGACGTGGGCCAATAAAAGTAAAGCCTGAGCTTTCTACAATTTCAGCAAACTCAGCATTTTCTGAAAGGAAACCATAACCCGGGTGAATAGCATCAGCACCGGTAATTTCTGCAGCAGTAATAATTGCCGGGATATTTAAATAGCTATCACTACTTGCGCCCGGACCAATACATACTGCTTCATCAACAAAACGTAAATGCATCAAATCCTTGTCGGCATCTGAATAGATACCAACAGTCTTGATTCCTAATGTTTTACAAGCCCGGGTAATACGTAAAGCGATTTCACCACGGTTTGCAATTAAAACTTTTTGCAACATAGACGTCCCCGGGGTAATTACGCGCGATAACGGAATAAAGGTTGACCGAATTGGATAACTTCACCATTTTTTACTAAAATTTCTTCGATCACGCCACTTTGAGTTGCTTCAATTGGGTTCATGATTTTCATTGCTTCAATAATACCCAAAGTTTCACCAGCAGATACTGTTTGACCTACTTTAACAAATGGTGCTTCACCTGGGCTTGGAGCAGCGTAGAACACGCCAACCATTGGAGAAGTTTCAACTGCTCCACGCGGTGTTTTTGCAACTGGTGCTTCTGCAACAGGAGCAGCCGGAAGTGCTACACCAGCTGCAGCAACGACAGGATTGCGACGAGTTAAAGCGATTGATTGATCACCTTCTTTAACTTCGATCGCTTGCAAGTCAGACTCAATCATTAAATCGATGAGTTTCTTAATTTTGCGGATATCCATGGGCGACTATTCCTAAACTAGTTTGGGTTAGATGGTTGAATTTTTTCAATAGCGTAATCGAGTGCAAAACGATAGCCTTTTGCACCTAAACCACAAATCACGCCAATTGCTTTATCAGATAAATAAGAATGATGCCTGAATGCCTCTCTTGCATGGACATTCGACAAATGTACTTCAATAAATGGAATGGCAACGCCAAGTAGGGCATCGCGTAGAGCAACAGATGTATGGGTGAGGGCTGCAGGGTTGATAATAATAAGTTCTACGCCTTCAGTTTGAGCCTGATGAATACGATCAACAATGGCACCTTCCCAGTTGCTTTGAAAAGTATCTAATGTGAGTGAAGCTTGTTGAGCTTGGCTAATAAGTTGTTGGTTAATATCATCTAAGGTAAGATGACCATATACTTCTGGTTCGCGTTTTCCCAGCAAATTCAAATTCGGTCCATGAATCACCAAAATGGTCGAACTCATTCAGATTGCTCCAGCTCTAAAGTTGCAAATATTCTTTGCAAGATGTCTGCAAAGTTTGCTTATTATGGCATATGTTTCTACAATTTTTTTATAATTTGTTTTCATCGTCGCAGAAAGGGTATACCAAATTCGGCTTATATATTGTAAATTTTGCGATGATTTAGCAATGTTAAAAAATGACAAAATTTCAAGTAATTTAATGGAGCTTATTTTAAACTGAATTGACAAAAACAGTTCATGTATTTTGTGTAACGGCTATAGAGTTCTCTCCAATCACTAATAGCTCATTCCATCGAGTTAGATAATTTTTTGAACGGTGGCATTGTTTCATGTGCCAAGATGGATTACGGGAATGATAACCGACTTGTAAATAGTGACTACCGAATCGGTTACGAACTGTGCTGAGTGTTTGCATTAATTGTTGTCTTTGCTGAATCAACTCAAGAGGTTGCCATAAATCATCAATATGATGTTGACGAGGATGCAAACCACAAAATAAAACTCCAATCTTTATATATTTTTTATTTTCTTTATATAAAACATCTATTTGCTGCATGGCTGCTTTTGTTAATATGCATAAATCATCTGTTGCATAATTTAACCCTATCGCTTGAGAAGATGCTTTTTTATAAGGTGGTTTATCTGTTTTTTCATAAAGTAAGACTTGAACACAGGCACACAACTGTTCTTGTTTCATTAAACGGCGATGGGCTCGGTTAAGATGAAAAATAAGTGCTTGTTTAATAATCTCAATACTGGACAAAGCTTGAGCAAAACTGCGTGATGCTAAAATTCGTTTGGTGACAATGGCAGGATCGTCGAGTTGAATACAAGATTGGCCTTTTAGCTCACGAATGGTACGTGCCATAACCACAGAAAAAGCTTTTGCTAGATGATGCTCATTGGCAAAAGTTAAGTCTAAGCATGAATAAATCTCATAGCTACGTAATTGTTTGACTAATTGATAGCCAATTCCCCACACTTCTTTGACTGAAGTGTGTTGCATGAGGTCTTCAAGCAGCAGAGGATCTAAAGTGGTGAAATTACAAATTCTATTAAAGCTTCTAATTTTTTTAGCATAGTGATTGGCTAATTTTGCTTGAGTTTTTGAATATCCGATGCCAATACAACAGGGTAAGCTTAACCATTCTTCTAAGGTTTCTACGACTTTGACACAATAAGAATGAATATCTAGAGATTGAAGGTAAGGGGTAAGGCGAATAAAACATTCATCTATAGAATAAGCTTCTAAATCATCGGGCGAGAAAAACTCACCAAGAACTGAAAAAAAGCGACGTGACATTTCAGCATATAAAGTGTAGTTGCTTGAATAGACGTGTACACCTGCTTTAAGAGCTTCTTGTTCGATTTGATACCATGGAATACCCATTTTGATACCCATATTTTTTGCTTCTTCACTACGTGATACAACACATCCGTCGTTATTAGAAAGTACTACAACTGGTAGGCCAATAAGTTTGGGATTAAATAGTCGCTCACAACTCACATAACAATTATTAATGTCTACGAGCGCGTAAATTTCGCGGTGTGAGATTTCCATTATGATTTGCCCCATTAAAAATATTGGTAAAACTACATATTGATATTGTTTTCATAAACACAGTGAGAAGAAGTGTTGGATGAAAAAGTTGTATCTTGAATATGTAACAAAATCAAGTTAACAAAATTTTTAGCAGAATACTAGGGTGGTTCTGTGGGTTTGCCTCAGGTTAATAATGGAAAAAATAGATAAGAAATTAATATTTTTAATAAAAAAAGGAGATCGCATTGATCTCCTTTTTGTGACACATTCAATGTCAGTTTTTGATTACCATTTATGGCTATAAGAAACTTTCAGCGTTGCACCATTTGCTACTAAATGGCTAGTGTTATTACCAGATCTTAATAATTGGCTATAGAGAGGGTAGTACTTGCGGTTAAACATGTTCTCTAAACCAATCGTCACAGTGTCTTTTTTGTTAAGCGCAAAGCTACTGATTAAATCTGCTGTTGTATAAGTTTTTACATCATAGCGGCCAAAACTATTTACACCGTTTAAGCGGTAGTCTTCTGAACCGAAGTAAGTAGCTTGTAGACGATTCGTCCATGTTTCCGTTGGGCTATAAGAAATATAACCTGTTAGTTTTAATGGTGGAATACGGAAGCCTGTCATGTCTTGTTCGGTACCGTTTTGCGGTTTTTCACGGCCTTTCATCCAAGTAACGCTACCACCAGTTCCCCAAACATTGGAATCGTCAAGATAGTCAAAAGTTGCTTCAACACCAGTGACTTTCTCTTTCGTTCTAGTCATATCCAAACTATTACTTACTGGTTGCACAGCGCCAAGGTTAGAAGTAGAGTGGAATACAGCTAAACTTGAAGAGAAGTTATTGAAGTTTCCTTTCCAGCCTAACTCATAGTTATCAACTTTTACAGGTTCTAAGAATGACGAACCAAGGTTAAAACCTGTGCTGGCATTGCGAATGACTACACCGACATCAGGCAACTGGAAACCTTGGTTGAATGATGCATAAATCGAGTGTTGATCATTTGGAGAGAAAGTCACATTAGCATTGTATAACCATGCATCAGCTTTTACTTTTCCGCCCTCAACGGTGTAAGGGTTAGGCTTACCTAATTGTGATAATGGAACAAAGCTATCAATTTGGGCATAGCTGTCTTCATAACGCATACCAGCTTCTGCTGACCATTGGTCATTAAAGCGGTGTTTTAACTGTACAAAGCCACCCAAACTTTGCGTGGTAAGTTCAGGTAAATAAATAAGTTTTCCAATTTTTACAAACTCTAAGCCACCAGATTGATCATAAATATCAGGATCGAAAATATCTAAAGGCATTTCGCTTTTTTCGCGGCTAAAGTCACCACCCCAAACTAGGGATGTATCACCTAAAAACTCAAGCGGTGTGGTTACAGTTAAGCGGCTACCGAGTATGTTATTTTCTTGATAAACCTGATCCACTTGTCCGCCACGTGGGCTGACTTTACCTGGAGCAACACGTGCGTCAAATGGTGAAAAACGGGTAAAGAAGTCACGGTAATAAATTTGAGCATCAACTTTATTGCCAAAAAAGTCTTTATGGTTATAAGTTAAATTGTATATCTGGTTTTCGTTTTTAGTCTGGTCTTTAAGCTTTAAGCCTTTAATTGCTTTGGCTGGTACAGTTCCGGCAGGGGTATTCTTAACACTTGTGTCAGATGCATAATCTGAGTCTTGCTCGGCATTATAGTAGTTTGCAGCAAATTGTAAGTATTGATTGTCATCAATATGATAACCAAGTTTACCACCTACGCTGTAAGCATCGGCATCATATAAATCGCCCTGACTAGGTTCAGGTGCAACACGGTCACCACTTGCATCGTAAGGGCTACCAATACGTTGGTAACCAAAGTCGAGTGCATAGTCAAAAGCGTTAAAGCTGCCTGTGAAATATTGATGAATATCGCCACTTAAAGCATTAGAACGGAAATTTGTTAAAGGTGTTTGAAGCCCAACGACTGTTTTTGCTGTAGGTTCGCCACCAGCCGCTTTCGTAGTAATTGAAATAATACCGCCAGAAGCACCGCCACCATAAATTGCGTTACTGCCTCGAATGACTTCAATGTTGGCAATGCTTTCAGGGTCAATTGCTGAAAGTCCGCGTGATGTGTCACGTGTCAGGTTCATTGGAACGCCATCGACCAAGATGAGAGCATTACGACCACGTAAAGTTTGACCATAATCGGTAATGGTGCGGCTTGAATCGGATAAACCCGGTACGGCTTTTGCTAAAACGGTTGCAATACTGCCAGATGAACCATTTCTTAAAAGTTCAATTTGTTTTTCATCTAGCTTGGTCACTTGCTTGGCAGAAGTAGAAAGTTCATCTGCACGTGAAGCGGTAATTGTAATTGTAGGAAGTGCCTCAGGCTTTTTTTCAACATCTGTTGTCTCAGAGGTTGAGGCTGCAAAGGCCGAGTTTGAGAGAAAGATGGCCCCACCAAGTGAAAGGAGTGGAATGATATTTTTTACTTCAGACTTCCTCGTAAAAAGTTTGTGACTTTTTATCTTATTTCCCATTGTCTCGCCCTGAGAGTGATTTTAAATTTGTCGAATTATAAGTGAGAATGATTGTAATTCACAATATCGTTGTTGGACAAAAAATAATAAAATTTATTTTTATTAATTGTTGTGTAGAGGAAGGTGCACCCATCGCTCTACACAACTGAAAATTTATGAGATTTCTTTATAAGAATTCAAATGATTTTGATGAGCACGGCGAATAATGCTGCGGTCATCACCGAGTACAAAAAGCTGAACGGATTGTTGTTTCCACGCTGCAATATCTTCAGGTTGTCGAGGAATAGCACAGAAATGCTTTTGACTATTTTTAGTCTTTGCATACATCTCTTGAACTTTTTCTTTCACTTTTGGATGACTAGATTGCCATGGCATTCCCATTGATTGGGAAAGGTCGGCAGCACCTTCCAGAATAATATCAATACCTTCAACTTTTAATATTTCATCTAGTTGTTCTAGTCCTTCTAAGCTTTCTATCATGGCAACGACAACCGTTTCGTTTGCTGCGTGTTGAACAAAACTAGCTAAATCATCTATGCCATATCGATTTAACCTTGTCGAGTTGAGTCCTCTTTGACCAAGCGGCATATAGTGACAATAGTTCACGGCTTCTTGTGCTTGCTGAGCATTTTCTATACGTGGAAAAACAATACCCGTTACCCCTGCATCGAGCAGAGGTAAAACTAAATGGTTGGCGTTTAACGACACCCTCACAAAGACATCAAGACTCATGGCTCTAGCAGCTAAAATCATGGTCTCGACTTGAGACGTACTAAATAAAGTATGTTCCAAGTCGATAATAATAAAGTTGTAGCCCGCAAGTGCCATTTGCTCGACATTAATCGGAGAAGCTACGGAACAAAAGATTCCGTAGAGCGTCTCGCCATTTGCTATTCGTTTCTTAAAAGAAATCGAATGCTTATTCATATTCAATTTCCTTAATAAGGCTGAGCGGGTTCGGCGTGGTTTGTACTCTTAAGCGAATTTCCGGAAGGAAACGGCGGCTTGCGAGTTGTTCAATATCGATGGTGTCATCTGTAAAGTTAAACAATTCATATCGCTCGGCAAACTCTGGGTGAGTTTCTTTATGCTGATTAATAATGGTTCTTAACATGGTCCAGAATTTCATTTCATCGAAGTCATAATGTTCATTTAAGAAAATTGCTAACTCGGCCAAATTTACAAACCAAAGTGCATCTTGAGTAAAGTCTCTTAACTCATTTGGAGAGTGGGTTTCCAAGAACGAGTTCGGGTTAATCTTGGCGTGCTCTTTTGGCGCATCTTGTAAGTTAGGTAAAAGGTTCGGCTCACGTAAAAGATGACGGCTAAAACGAATTCCATCATGGAAATCTTTCAAAGCCGCTTTAACGGGTAAGCCATTTTTATGAATCAGTACCATGTTTTGTGCATGTGACTCTAAAGCGAGGCCGTGACACCACAAAATATGCATGATTGGTAAATAAGCATTGGTGAGTAATTTTTCTAACCAGAACTCGATACCGTACTCTTGAATCCACTCATCAATCAGCGGTTTTTGGTCTGTATCGAGTTGCATTAGTCCTGTTACTGGCGTTGCCGATTCGCCTTCTTTTAAGTAGCTGTAAATACTTTCGCGCCAAATGCAAGCGAGTGCGCCGTATTGAACAGGTAGCGCAATTTGCTGGTTAACTGAAAGACCGCCAATCTCTCTTAAAATAACAGGCTTGCGCTGTTTTTCTAAAATATGGTCTTGCTCAACAATGTTATAAAGCCAGTCACTCATTTTCGCCGCATTTTGAACGGTATGCGGTGCCAATACACGAGAGGTAGAAGTATTGACCAAGTTCATTGCCAATTTAAGAGAAAGCGCCGAGATATCACTAATATTTGATAAGGTTCGAATCGACTGCTGCGGTAAATAAGTCGGTCCTTCAATATCTAACGGGATGATCAGTTGGTTGCTAATCGCATCTTGATAATATAATTCAATAATTTTATCCCACTGCCACGGGTGAATTGGGGTGAGGATATAATCTTTAAAATCTACATTTTGCTCTTTCAATTGATCAGTAATGGCTT